>DAIOTT010000130.1:3788-10388 GCA_036751885.1 Candidatus Sumerlaeota bacterium | reverse complement strand
CCCTAATTGCCATATTTGCAACGAATGATAAAATTAGCCAGTTCATGGTCAAAATTTCACCCTTCGTGCTTGTAGGGTCGGGATTATATATGTACGGAGCAGGTATTTTTCACATTCTACCACTTGAAGCTGGTTCTGTTGTAGAACAGCATTACTTAATTACCTCAAGAGTTAATCAATTATTCCTTTATACAGCCGTTTCCTTGTTTGATACCAGTTTGATTGTATTTTTACTTTCCACAAGATTCAAGATTTTTCACTTATTAACAGCTAATCGCTTTATGGAGTGGATTGGTAAACACAGTTATGGAATTTATATTTGGCATTGGCCAATTTTATGGGGGATCTATTATTCTGTAGATAATCCTACCACGTTTTGGGAGAACCTGAAAATTCAATTAGTAGCTGTACCCCTGTGCTTATTTGCTGGTTATTTATCCTTGAACTTATTTGAGAAACATTTCATCAATATGAAGCAATACTTTGAATACAAAAAATAAATAAAGCAGCATTAATTTGGAATTGTTTGAAAATAACAAAAAGGAAGATGTAAACCCCCTTATACTTCAGGGCCACAATCCGATGCTTGATGGATTGCGTGCAATAGCGATTCTGCTTGTTATGCTTGTTCATACAACAAACTACCATGGTCGTGATTCTGTAGAACCACTTTGGGAAAAACTATACCTTACAGTGGTAATGCTTGGATGGAGCGGTGTAGATTTATTTTTTGTTCTATCTGGTTTTTTAATAACCGGCATACTATTGAATAAAAAAGACGAAGAACATTACTTCAGAAATTTCTTCGCGCGTAGAACATTGCGAATATTTCCTTTGTATTATTTACTTGTAATACTCGCGCTCTTTATAGGGCCTCGCTATCCGTTTCCTATGCCTGTTGTGCATGTTTTTACGGGTTATGTACCGGTTTATGAAAAGTTTTTTTATCTACTTTACATATCAAATATTCTTGAATTGTTTTCTAGTAGAAATGTTTTCTGGCTTTTTCACTGCTGGTCTCTTGCAATTGAAGAGCAATTTTATCTTGTTTGGCCGTGGATTGTTTTTTATTCCAGCAAGAAAACTTTAACAAGAGTCTGCATCTACCTAATACTTTCAGCAAATATAGTTCGTTGTATTTACGCGTTTTCTGATCCGGAGCATTATGCTTGGATTACCTACCACCTTACCTATACACGGTGGGATACCCTTGCCTGCGGCGCCTTGATTGCAATTGCAGCTAACAACCCAAAAGCTGCGCACAATCTTATACGATTCGCCCTTCCGGCTTTACTCTTATTATTTTCCGTGTTATTTGTCGTTGCATTTCGAACAACACTCAGCTTGCCGCCCGGCGCTCTTGCAGAGCAGCTTGAAATGATTACACCTGCGTGGAATCAGATTCTGATTTACCCTATTTTAGCATTTTTCTTTTCAGCACTGATTATATACACATTATCAACAAATAATATGTTAGTTAAAAAATTCTTGTCTCATTCTATCATGGTTTGGCTGGGTAAGCACAGTTATGGAATTTACATATGGCATTGGCCAATATTCTGGTTTTCCTATAATTACCTTCCTCAACCCAATACTATTTGGGATAACTGGTTGATTCAACTGGGTTTATTCCCGTTTACGTTTTTTTGTGCGTACCTTTCAATGGAGTTGTTTGAAAAGCATTTTTTAAAGCTCAAGAAATATTTTGAGGCTACACCCAAATGAATTCTCAACCAACTTCCGCAGAATCCGCTGAACCCCAGGATCTTACTCTGCACGGCCATACACCGATTCTTGATGGTTTTCGCGGGTTGGCAATTCTGTTGGTGATTATTTACCATACCACCGGGTATTTTCCAGATTCAGGCGTTCTGGGAAACTTCATGAGTTCGGCAATATTATTGGGTTGGTCGGGAGTAGATATGTTTTTTGTACTCTCGGGTTTTCTGATCACATCAATATTATTGAAAGCAAAAAATAAGACTCATTATTTCAAGAACTTTTATATGAGAAGGGTACTCAGGATATTTCCCTTGTATTACCTTTTTCTGTTATTTGCCCTTACCATACCCACCTTTATTTTAGTGGGCGATTACAATCATCAATTACATTACGAACCATTAACTCCGTTTAGGACATTGATTTTCTTGCTTCATTTTAGCAATTATTTGTATGCGTTGGACGGTTTTCAAAACTATTGGCTTTTGCACGTTTGGTCGCTTGCAGTTGAGGAGCAGTTTTATATGGTTTGGCCTCTTCTTGTTTTTTATATGAGCAGAAAAAATCTCAATATACTCTGTTTATTTTTGATTCTTGCAGCGTTTTTATTTCGCTGGCAATTATCTGCTTTCCCAATTGAAAATCAAATCAAGATTTTTCAATTCACCCATTGCAGGATGGACGGTTTACTAATGGGTTGCCTAGTTGCCCTTAATTGTACCAACAAAAGCTTGGTTCAATTTGGTCGTAAATATGGTTTTTTATCGGCAGGAATGCTCTTAATCTTGATTTTAGGAATCAATTATAATGTAACAACATCATCCATAAGCAACGGAACAATCAACGGCTTTCGGCAATTTTCTCTTCCTGTTGTGCAGTTGTTTTATTTTCCCTTATTGAGTCTTTTCTACACCGTACTCATGATTGCTGTTTATCTAAACCAAAATAATCTTCTGAGTAGATTGATTAATAAAGAAATATTTCAATATTTTGGGCGTTTGAGTTATGGAATTTACATTTATCATATGCTGTTGCTTTGGATTTTTCTGAATTATTATCCTTCCGTAGATAGTTATGTGAAGCAATTTTTGTTTTGGATTTTATTTCTTCCCCTGAATGTTACACTTGCTCATATTTCAATGAAGTTTTACGAGCGCCCTTTTCTCAATCTTAAGCGATATTTTGAGCATTAAGTTCTTTTGTTCATGAAACTGCTTTTCTAAGAATATTAAGAAAAAAATGCCGAGGGTATTCTTGAAAACCAAATTGCCCTAAGTGGTTATTATATACTTGTGCATCAATAAAATGAAAGCCTTGCTCAAACCGGGTTTCAGCCAAGTGTGCTAAAGCTATTTTTGATGCATCGCGTTGGGTGCTGAACATCGATTCAGCAAAAAAAGCTTTGCCTAACTGTACACCATATAAGCCGCCCACCAAGTACTCTTGACAATACACTTCAATACTGTGGGCTAAACCAAATTGATGAAGCCGGTCATAAGCTTCAATCATTTCGGCTGTTATCCATGTACCCTTTTGCTTTTTGCGGGGTACTTGTGCGCAGTTTGTGATGACACTTCGGAAGTTGGTGTTCTCTTGCACGCGAAATTGTTGTTGTTTGATTGTGCGTTGAAGGCGCTTTGGCAGATGAAATTCCTGGGGCAACAGAAGCGTTCGCGGATCAGGCGACCACCACATTGTTGGAGTGTTTTGGTTATACCAAGGAAAAATGCCGCTGCAGTAAGCGTTCAGCAAACGCTCTGGCGATAGATCACCACCCACAGCAATAAGCCCGTCATCCTCTGCACACTCTGCCGGCGGAAACCGGTAGTCTGTGTTGCTGAGTTGAAAGACGGGCATCGTTGTTTTGCGATCTTAGCTTTAGACGATCTTAGCTTTAGGCTTTACCAATTTCTTTGCGGTGTGCTTCCAGGGCTTTCAGCACGTCAGTGTTTGAGAATCGGTAGCAATCAGTCGTAGGGACTTGAAGTTCATCTTCCGCCAGTTTGATTGCATCAAGGGCGTCGGCTTCAGGCATGCCGTAGGTGTTCAGGCAACACCCAACGATTTTTGAAGGCTTTAGCTCGCGCTGCATCGCTAGGTAAAGTTCGGCAACAATTTTCAGGGAAGGGATTTTGAAGCGTTCACGCTTTGAAATGTGCGTTCTGCTTGGCTGGTGGCACAGAATCATGCCGTCTGGCATTGCACCGTGCATTAGGCCTAATGTTACCGAAGAAAACCCTGGATGTAGCAGGGAGCCTTGCCCTTCAACCAGAATGAAATCACATTCGCCGTCCACTGCCATGCAATCCTCTTCAACAACTCCCGCCATAAAGTCGCCTGGAATTGCATCCACCGGATGCCCCCAACCGCTGATCATCATCCCGGTTTGCCCCGTGGCAACAAATTCTGCTTTGTAGGCTGTTTCTTCGTGAAAGGACTTTTGCAACTCAAGGGCCGCAGTCATTTTGCCCAAGGCACAATCGGTTCCAACGAAAAGCGCGATGTAGGATTTTGCATCAAGGCATAGTCCTGCGCCGACGGGCATTTCCGAAGGGGGTTTACGCACGTCCCAGATTTTTACGTGATTACGCTCCGCGAGTTCACGCAACTGAGGATCGTTTGAAAGGAACACGTGTAAGCCGCTCCAAACATCCAATCCGTTTTCAAGCGCTTCAACAATTACGCTGCGCATTTCTTGGGGCAAACGCCCTCCCACGGGTGTAATTCCAACTACCAATGTATTGGGGTTAGCATCGGAGTTCAAAAATTCTTTAAGAGTCGCTTTAGAGGGAATATCGCCTCCGGCGCCGAACAATTCCTGAGCGGTTTTTCCTACGGTGGTTGAATCGATAAGCCCGACAGAGGGAAAGCGTGAGTAGAGTAGGACTCCGCGGGATGTTTTTGCATTACGTGGATTTGCGCAGCCTTCAACAAGGTGCACAAAACGGCGTTCTTTGGTTAGATGTTCTGAAAGTTGATACATGGAAGTTCCTTTGTAGTATAGGAGGTTATTCTAGTTCAACTCAGTCGAGTTGGAAAAGAGAAATATTATGAGTGCTTGTTTTTTGCATAAAATTCATTAAGCAGTTCCGTGATTTGCACAGGCTTGAACGGTTTTGAAACGAATTTGATAACATTGTACTTGATCATCAGATCCGAGAAGTCCGACTCATTATACCCGCTCATTAAAATCACCGGAATTTCGTGATGAAATTGATCAATTTTCTCGAGTGTTTCCTTGCCGTTCAATCCCGGCATGTTCATATCAAGCATAATCAAATCAAGCTTTGCCGTTGTTTTAGCCAGCAACTCAATTGCTTCATCCCCGCGGTAGCAGTTTATCTGCGCAATGCCAAGGCGTTCTAAGATTTGATTCAATACCTCGTGCACGAAAAACTCATCATCAATGATCAAAATGTTTTTATCCGAAGTTTCACTCAAGGGTGATTGATCCACGGAATTCACAACCGGTAAGCCTATTTTGATTGTTGTACCTATATCCTGTTGTGATTGCAGTTCTATAAACCCATCGTGGGAGCGAACAATGCCGTGCACCGCCGCCATTCCTAAACCGCGCCCCGTTAGTTTTGTGGTGTAGAAGGGCTCAAAAAGCCGAGAAAGAGTTGCGGAATCCATCCCAATTCCCGAATCATTTACCGTGATGCAGCAATACTGTGAGCTCACAATTCTTCGTGGAACGACCGTCATTTTATTGAGTTGTTGATTGCTGTAGGATTCCAATGAAGTTGTGATTTGAATAACAGATTCAACATTCTTGGCGGCTTCGGCAGCGTTCATCACGGTGTTGAGGATAATTTGGTGAATCTGAATTTCGTCCACTTCAACTTTCGGGAGCCAAGGAGCAGGTTGAAAGCGAATGGCAGAACGATGTTTGATTGAGGACATTAAAAGCTCCAACATATCGCTAATCAGCGAATTCAGTTCTACAAATTTCAACAAAAAACGCCCCTGCCCTGAATAGGCCAGCATTTGCTTTGTTAGATCCGCGGCTCGTTCTGAGGCATTCTCAATCGTATTAAGGGATTTCATGATGGGATCGGTTTCGCTGCATTCTAATTTCGCAAGGCCAACGGAGCCGAGAATACCAACAAGCAAGTTATTGAAATCATGAGCAACGCCGCCTGCTAAAATTCGAAGGCTTTCCAGCTTTTGAAACTCTAGCATCTTTTTCTCTAATTCTCGCTGCTCGTCTTGCAACTTCATTACGTTGGTAAGATCAGATATTACAACAACCTTACCGATGAGTTCATTTTGATCCTTGAATATGCTACTCAACGCAAAAGAGCATTGAAGAGTTTTTCCTTCTGCTGAGCGCAAATTAAGATTGGGTATTAAGAATTTTTCATCGTCGATCCGGTGATCAAGTTCATGTTGATCAAGATTTTTCGATTCAATTAATACGGATAAATTTGGCTCTTGATTTAGCTCTTCAACGCTAAAACCAAATAATTTCTTGAAGGAATTATTTACGTAAATTACATCTTCAGCTTGATTTAAGATAATAATCGGCTGACCGCAATATTCAATCGCCATACTCATGCGAAGTAAGTCTTTATTTAATAATTCTTCTCTGTATTCTTTATAGTATAATAGAACGATTGAAATTCCGTCTCTAAACTTATTCGCCATTTCAATTTGTGTTTTTGTCCATCTGCGGCTTTTGTATTTAGTCTCTTCAATCCAGGCTTCAAAATTTTTTCTGGGGTGAAGAATATGCTCACCGTTTACAGTTTCTATTTCCTTAGTTGGCACACCGGACCATTTGATCTCAGTATGTTCCTCTGGAAGAATCCAGATGATGTATTCATCGCGATTGTAGGGAAAACTGATGGACAGAAACCCGGAAAGAAGTTTTGCTTG
>DAIOTT010000130.1:1381-3778 GCA_036751885.1 Candidatus Sumerlaeota bacterium | reverse complement strand
GATCAGTAAATTTTGGCTCAAGCTCCGCCAATGAGGTGCTGTGATAAATTTCCGTTTTCTGGTTTTCTGCAATAAAGTTGCAGAAGTCCGAGACGACTTCCTTGCTAGGAACATTTCCGTAGGCTTTATATTTCTTTTCCTTGAAATTGTAATAAATATATCCAGAAGAATTCATAAAGCTCACGATATTTAGCTTCATTTCTTCTTCAAACAACACATTTGGCCAAAGATTGCTTTTATCTAATAAACGATCAATTACTAATAAACGAATACGCTCTAGGTACGCCAGTTCCTTTTGCTCTTCAAACCTTGATCTCATGGTGATTTCTGAACAGATTCGCTCGATGATAAGATCGATGGACGTACGAGTTGTAATTGAAACCGTCAGTTTTTCACGATGATGAAAAGTAAATAAGCCCCATAATTTATTTTCTACTATTATTGAAGCACTAAAATTAGAACGAACACTTAAATTTTGATAGTAATTTCGGCAATTCGGTGAGTGCGAGCGAGACAAACAATAGGTAAGATTTAACTCAGAATTCGTAACAGGGTTCAAGGGTGGAGTTAATTCTACGGGCGCGTAATTAATATCAGGAACATGCCCAAACCTCATGGTCATATAAAGCGCGCGCGAGTTGCTGGGAATATCAAAGTTGGGAAACTTTAGCCCTTTGAATTCCTCCATCTCACCATTTGTGGATTCACCTACAATGAACCCGTGGTTATTTTCAATAAACTGGTAAACGCAAACCCGTTCGTAGCCGGAAATTTCTCGCAGAACGTTGGCGGCTTGATCAATAAACTCTTGAAAACTTTCTTTGCGGCAAAACCGGTTTACCAACTTCCGAAGCTGAATGGTTGATCTAATCGTATTGTTATCATCAACCTCAAGGAGTTCGCTTTTTTCAATTTCAATGATTCCAACGCCTTGAATTTGATGCACAAAAGCGTTAATCGGTTGAGTCAAATTTTTGAGATTGAGGGAAATCAATTCAGGCTTTTGGGGAGGTGATTGAAGATCAACTTCAAGCTCCTCTGCATGGTTTTGCTCTAAGATTGTCGTAAGCTTTTCACCTAGCAACCCTTTAGGATTACGACCTAGAAATTCCTGTGTATTAGCGCTTAGCTGGATGATAGAACATTCAGAAAGTGAATACACAATCAAACAACCAAACGGTTGTATACAACCTGGTATGCGGATTTGTTCGGTTTCGCATTTTTTCAGGGCATCTACTGGTATGGAAAAGGGTGTGTTATTCATCATCGCGATTGTCGAAATTTCCTCCCTAAATGTTGGATTTCTTTATCCGCAAAATACTTCGACATTACCAAATCACCATCTGTGCCGGCATATCAATGAAAAATCCTGTTTTCCGTTGCCCATGGGGGCGTATCTTTGCCATTGAATGCGCCCCTGTTATGATTAAATCAACGATGCAAACCACATGCAACCAACACCGGAGCCTTAAGAGTAATGACAACTGGAAACGAACTTCGCCAACAATACCTAGATTTTTTTGCCAGCCGCGCTGGTTCAGAGCACCGAATTGTGGCGCCTGCTCCCCTCGTGCCGCCGGATGATCCTACGCTGATGTTCACCAGTGCGGGGATGGTGCAGTTTAAATCCTTGTATAGCGGCGCAATTGATCCGCTCCCCTACTCGCGGGCTGCCAGTTGCCAACCTTGCCTGCGGGCCGGCGGTAAGGGAAGCGATCTGGAAAACGTTGGGAAAACACTACGCCACCATACGCTATTTGAAATGTTGGGGAACTTTAGTTTTGGCGATTACTTTAAGCGCGAAGCGATTCGATGGGCCTGGGAGTTTGTTACGGAAGTTATGAAGCTCAAAACAGACCGATTGTTCCCCACGATTTTTTTGGATGATCCTGAAGCTGCAACAATTTGGGCTGAGGAAACAGGGGCTCATTACCCGCCGGTTCGCCTTGGAGCCAAGGAGAACTTTTGGGGCCCCGCGGGAGAAACCGGTGCCTGCGGCCCTTGCAGCGAGTTGTGCTACTTTATGGGGACGGATGAAGAACTTGCAGAGATTAAGGCGTTGTTCGCAAAATCCGAAGAGGATGCACTGAAGTTATTGAGCGAGCGCATTGAAAATGAAGGGGACTTATTTCTTGAGATTTGGAATATGGTTTTCCCCCAGTTTGATCAGCAGCGGGACGGCACGCGATTAACGCTAAAAAATCGTGGCATCGATACAGGCGCGGGGCTTGAGCGCATGACAACCGTAATGCTTTGGCAGCAAGGCAAAGCTGCCACACCCTACGAAACGGATTTGCTTTGGCCTATAACAACGGCCGCAGCGCAGCTTGTGGGGGTGAATTACGTGCGCCTGCTGGACGATCCCACCAGGGCACACGCAGCGGCTCGGCTTGGCGT
>DAIOTT010000130.1:0-1371 GCA_036751885.1 Candidatus Sumerlaeota bacterium | reverse complement strand
CCACGCACGGGCCTTGTGCTTCTGCCTTTCTGAGGGGATTACGCCGGGCAACATTGGCCGTGGGTACGTGATTCGCCGCATTCAACGCCGTGCGCTGCGGTTTGCCTCCCTATTAGGCCAACAGGAACCGTTTATGGAGCAATTGGTTGATCCGGTTATTGAAGCAATGGGCAACGCCTACCCCCAGCTGAAGGTACAAGCAGAATTCGTGAAGAAAGCCCTGCGCATTGAAGAGGCAAGCTTCCTGAAAACCCGCAACCGCGGTATGAAGCTTTTGGATGAAGTGATTGACTCTGCCAAAGCCAGCGGCGGCGGCATGTTGAGCGGTACAGAGGCCTTCAAACTTTGGGATACTTACGGATTCCCGAAGGATATGACGAAAGAAATCGCCGAGGATGAAGGCCTTCGCTTTGATGAGGCCGGCTACAACGAAGCACTGAGCGAACAAAAAGAACGGAGCCGCGATGATTGGAAGGGCCAACAAGGGGGCGCGGCAAAAGAACGGCTTGAAGAGCTTGAAGCCCAGTACGGCGAAACAACTTTCCGGGGTTACAAATCCACCAAACTGCAAGGCGCAACGGTGTTGGCGTTGCTGACTCCCGAGGGGCTTGTGGAGTTTGCAAAAGAGGGCGACAAAATCAGCGTGATTCTAAACGCAACGTCGTTCTACGCTGAATCTGGCGGGCAAATTGGTGATACCGGGGTAATCGCTGGCCAAGCGGGTGAAAAATTATTTGAAGTTGAAGATACGCAAAAAACCGAGAAAAGCTTATTCCTTCACCATGGCGTGGTTGCCGGGCGAACGTTGCGGGTTGGCGATTCTGTGGATTGCCTAGTGGACGAAAAAAAACGCCTCGCAACGCGCAGAAATCACAGCTCAACCCACCTGTTACAAGCAGCGTTGAAAAAACACGTGGGCAGCCATACATCGCAAGCAGGCTCATTCTGCGGGCCAGAAGGCTTGCGGTTTGACTTTACCCACCCCGAGGGTATTGCGCAGGAAACACTGCGTAAAATTCAGGAAGAAGTGAACACGTTCATCCTGAGGGATGAACCCATTGAAACGGAAGTTTTGCCGCTGGATGAAGCCCGCAGCATGGGAGCAATTGCACCGTTTGGCGAGAAATACGGCGCAACGGTTCGCGTGGTTGAAATGGGCCGAGGGGATCAGCGGGTTTCGTTGGAGTTCTGCGGGGGGATTCACTTGGATCGTACAAGCCAAGCGGGGCACTTTCGCATTGTCAGTGAAGGCTCCGTTGCGGCGGGCATTCGGCGCATCGAAGCCGTAACCGGCGAGAAAGCTGTTGCCTTTGAGCTTGAAGAGCAATACGGCGTTGTAAACCCGCTACAGTTGGCCTTGGCCAGCAAGGG
>DAIOTT010000129.1:0-10431 GCA_036751885.1 Candidatus Sumerlaeota bacterium | reverse complement strand
GGCCTTCATCCCCATGCAATTATTGCCCACGCGGGCTACCTGATCAATCTTGCCTCCAACAAGCCAGACGTTCATGCAAAGTCCCTTGTTGCCTTGGAAGACGAATTGAAACGTTGCAACCAACTACAGCTTGCCGGCCTAGTGTTGCACCCTGGATCACACCTAGGTGAAGGGCGTGAGGCGGGCATTGAGAAGATCGCAAAATCAGCCAAAGCAATTTTACATCGCCAACCCCAAGGCACCACAAAACTTTTGTTCGAGAACACCGTTGGCAACGGAACTCAACTTGGTTCGCAGTTTGAGGATTTGCGGGATATTTTAAAGGCGATTGATTTACCTGAACGCACCGGCGTTTGCCTTGATACTTGCCACACTTATGCTGCAGGATTCGATTTAAGAACGGAAGAAACCTACAATGAAACAATGAGTAAATTTGATTCAATTGTGGGAATCAATCAACTCTGCGCCCTTCACCTAAACGATTCGCTTTATGATCTTGGCATGCGCAAAGATCGGCACGAGCACATTGGGAAAGGTTTCTTGGGGCTGGAAGCGTTTCAATTTGTTCTCAATGATCCAAGATTGAAAAATATCCCCATGCTTCTTGAAACGCCCAAAGAAAAAGATTTGGCCGAAGATCGGGAAAATCTTGATCAACTCCGCTCATTGATTCGTTGACCACACACGCTCCCATCAACTTCAATTAGTATCATCCTTTCTTAGATTTTACGCCAACCAACTCCCTGATAGAAAGTAAACTTATTATGTCACAAGAGAAAATTCATAATGCAATCATCTGCGGAAGCGGCCCTGCTGGTTACACCGCAGGGATTTACCTTTCCCGGGCAAATCTAAAGCCCCTTCTGATTGCCGGCCCAATGATTGGCGGTCAACTTACCACCACCACAGTAATCGAAAACTTTCCCGGTTTCCCGGAGGGGATTGACGGCAATAAGCTGATGATTGATATGGAGCAGCAAGCCAAGAATAACGGGACTGAAATTGAATATGAAAAAGCCACTAGCATCCGGAAAGAGGAAGACCACTTTGTTCTGGAAACCACTGCCGGCATTCGCAGGGCCCGTACAGTGATTATCGCAACCGGTGCTTCACCCAAAATGCTCAATCTACCCAGCGAACAAACATTCTGGAACTACGGCGTTCACACGTGTGCCGTTTGCGACGGCGGATTTTACAAAGGCAAAAATGTTGTGGTTGTCGGCGGCGGAGACTCTGCCATGGAAGATGCCAGTTACTTGGCTAAGCTTTGCGAAAAAGTTTACTTAGTGCACCGCCGCGATGAACTACGCGCAAGCGCCGTAATGGCAGAACGCGTTCTAAACAACCCGAAAATTGAAATGGTATGGAACTCAACCGTTTCTGAGGTTGTAGGTGTTGTTGAAGGCCAACACAAAAAGAAAGTTCATCAAGTGAAAACCGTTAACCGGGTGGACGGCACAACCAGAGACCTTGATGTTTCTGCCATGTTCGTTGCAATCGGTCACATACCCAATACAGATTGGCTGAACGGCTTTCTTGAACTGGAAGAAACCGGTTATTTGAAAGTAAACGCGCATTGCAATACCAGCGTTGAGGGCATTTTTGCCGGTGGCGACGTACACGATCATCATTACCGCCAAGCAATTACAGCGGCGGGTTTTGGCTGTGTTGCTGCTCTTGAAGCAGAACGTTACCTTTCGCGCCAAGGCGTTCAAATTTCCTAACCAAATTTCAACGTTGCGGGTAGTCTTTCAAAAAGAATACCCGCAACGCATAACACCAAACCAAAGGGACAATGCGTGAAAAACCCAGCTGAACACACGCTCAATACCATTTGGGGTCATCAAGCACAAATTCAGCTTGTTCGTTCCATGCTCAAACAAGATCGGTTGCCCCATGCATTATTGCTTCATGGGGCGGATGGTGTTGGTAAGCGTTCCTTGGCGTTTGCCTTGGCAAAGCAGATTTTCACCTACGGAAGGCCAGCACCGGCCGTGAAGCTAACAGATCAGCAATACTCCTACGAAATTCCATTCCCGTGTTTTTCACCCGATGATCTTTTCGGCGGAATGGATGATCTGTTCGGTGCGGAAGAACCCGTGGAAGATGAACGAGAAATCATTCCTGATGAGCCGGACTTATTTGCCAACGATAAGTTAAAGGTAGGAACACACTCAAAGTCCACACAATCATCGGGCCTTCAAAAAACCCCGAAAATGCCCGCCAAACAAGATTCGGCTCAACAAATTCTCGCAAAGAAAAAAGAGGCTGAAAAATTTCAGGAAGATCCCAATTGGGACCGAACGGTTGATGTTCACCCAAGAGTACACGAGCAAATTTCGCGCTCTTACCCGCTAGAGTACAACGGCGACTTCCCCCTTCCTTGTAAGTATATTGATCTGAACATCATCGAGCCGATGGATAAATCCCGCTCAATCAAGGTAGATCAAATCCGCTATTTGCAAGAAATTGCTTGGATTGCCCCCATGGAGGGGCGTTACCGGGTGATTGTGATTTTTGGTGCTGATACAATTACCTCCGGCGCCGCAAATTCCCTGTTGAAATTCCTAGAAGAACCGCCGTCTTACCTAAAATTAATTCTCGTGACGAACAATTACCACCAAGTTTTAGAGACAATTCGCTCCCGGTGCGCGCAGTTGTTTTGCCAGCCGTTGGAGCGTCAGGAACTCATCAATCGACTCATCAGCGAGGAGAACGTTGAGCGCGGGCTCGCAACCATTCTAGCGGGTTTCTCAGAAGGGAAAGTAGGCACCGCAATCAACGCCCTCAAAGGGAAGTCCATTCAACAGCGGCAAGATTTAATTGATGCACGGTTGTCCCTAGAGTCCATGGGGTTGGTTCACCTTCCCGCTGTTGTTGAGCGAATCATGAAAAGTGCAGAAAGCATGGACGAAGCTGCACAGATGCTTCTTTGCCTCGTTCGCGATCGGCTTATCACACAACTCCTCCCTCAAAAAAAACAGCTCGTGATCAATCAAGACATGATTGACCGTCTTCAACAGGCTGAGGGAAATACACAGGAATTATTGCGTGAAGCACGCCGTTTAATTGAAGTAATTTATCTTCGTGAACACCCAGTGCTGCCGGCATCACAACTTCCCTTGGAGCTTGCATTTTGGCCCGAATAACCTTTCAACAGGTTCAAAAGTTTTTAGCTACTTTTTTACTGCTTATAGCTTTCGTAATACTTCCAACAGTAGGGTTCTCACAAGGAAACCCGTTCAAGAACTTTAGCTTTATAGACTTAAACATTACAACCACAACAGGAACACTTGTGCTGCAATCAATCGATTCCTCCTCAGCGAGTGTAATTGAGGATGGTAAAACAATTGAAGCCCGTGCAATCCTGATTGAAATCCCGCAGGCAGAGACAAACACAACCGTCTATGTTTCCGCTCCGGTTTGTCACTATTATTTTCAAGCGCCAACTACTACTGAATCACTTAGTTCTGATGAAGTAATCATGCTTCAGGATGAGTTGCTTGCTGAAAACCAGATTTCAACTCCCAGCCGCGATGATATGTTCCTGTTCGACCCCGATGATGCAACACCCATCAAGATTGATCTGGGAACAAAAGGCGAAATACTTTGTCGAAATCTTTATTGGTCTGAAGCAGCAAAGAGCTTCATCTCCGGCGGTTTCTTCTCCCAAACTCTTCCGTTCGAGGGGGATACAATGAAAATTACCGGTACCGGTTTTATTGCAAACGAGGATTTTTCCTCCGTGCAATACACCAAACCAACGGAAACAATCTTTAGTTCCACCAAGGAAACCCCATGAAATTCCCCCCATCGGTTTTAGCACGGTATTTTGCTGGTGTTTCAACTCTGTTTTTCATATCCGCGCCGCTCAGTGCACAAGTTCAAGAGGTAAATGATCCGCAGCAGGCCCTTCAAGCTCAAGCAACTGTTCACCGAAGCCTTGCGGCAAGCCTTTCCGCTGAAACGGGGCGTGTTATGTTCAAGACTGATTTCTTTGCCGATGGCAGAAACCCTTCAACGTTTATTGGCGTAGATGAACAAACACAAGACCGCCTAATACGTTCAACCGGCGAACTGGAGATACAATCTGATCGATTAAACCTGAAGATGGAAGATCTATTATTCAACACCACCACCGGCCAATTGATTGCCAAGCAGGATGTTGAAGTGGAAACCCAAGGTATTGAGGCTTGGAGCGATGAGTTGGTGTACGCCACAGAAACGCAGGCCATTACTTTAACGTATTTGCCAAATTCATTTTCCACCAATTCAATTCGGGCTAACAAACCCGCGGTGCTGTTGGATTCTCCAGAAAAAAGAATGACGTTCAACCGCATGGATCAATTCCAAGTTGTCCCTGAATCCGTGGGAAAAACGATCTATGTAAACGGGCGCGATTTAATTGAAATCACGATGGATGAAAAGTCTGCTGCTGAAGCCTCTTCATCGATTTCCCGGCTGGGAACCTCGTTGAACATAACAGTTTCCTCTCGCGAAGGGCAGGCGGCTTCCACTACTGCCCAGATGTTGGAATCTGGGGATGTTTCAAACCTTCGCATGGTGGGGAGTATACGGTTGCTGAGCAACGAGTTCAACATCCGCGCTGATGAAATGATTTACAACGCGCAGAACAACACGTTCGAGGCAATCGGCAACGTATATATCACTCAGGAAACCTTTGAGGCTGATTGCGGCCAAATGGTTTATGATCTTCTCACAGGTAAAATCAGGCTTTCATCTAATCCCTACGTGATGTATTTGAATGAGATGGATAAAGTTGAAATGATGGACTACGATGTGATTGATATTGAACCCAGCAGCGGGAATATTCCTAACGTGGTTCACGACAGCAGAGGAACAACCTTGATTACAAGCCGTGCATCAGGCCCCCAGTAGTTGGCGCCCAGGAGTTGGTTTTCTACACGCGCTTCTTTTTGTTTTGGCCGTAATCGGCAAAGATAAACGAGCCTAAATTATCCAGGCTGGCGTAGTAGGCTTTCCCTTTATTTGCCTTCGTCATTTTATCCACAAAGTCCTGCAGGTAAGGATCTGTGGTAATCATAAATGTAGTAATGGAAATTCCCTTACGCCGAAGCTGTGTTGCCTCGTTGATTGTTTGATTCACGATTTTTGGATCAAGACCAAAAGGGTTTTTGTAAATCGTACCGCCTTCTGTTATAGCACTTGGTTTTCCATCTGTAATCATAAACACCTGCTTGTTCATTGCCTTGCGCCGAAGCAATAAACGCTGGGCAAGTTGCAGCCCGGCTTTCGTGTTTGTGTGGAAAGGGCCAACTTGAATCTCCGTTAGCTTGTTTAGCGGAACCTCTTCCGCATCATCTCCAAACAATACAACATCGATTGTATCTTTAGGGTATTTTTGTTGAATGTACTCAACCAATGCCATTGCAACTTTTTTTGCCGGTGTAATTCGGTCTTCCCCGTAAAGAATCATGGAATGGCTAACATCAATCAAAATGGCCGTTGCAGTGCTGGTACTGTGCTCGGTTTGGTAAGATTCTAAATCCTCTTCCTGGAAACCGAAATCATCTAAACCAGTTCTGCGAACCGCGTTGCCGATTGAGTTTGTAAAGTGAATATCGGCAACTGAATCACCAAATTCAAATTGCCGTGTTTCGGGTAATTTGTCGCCCCCAGTTCCGGTGTGGGAGGTTTGGTGTTCACCCATTGATCCCGCCTGCAGGTTTTGAAACATTTCTTCGAAAGCTTGTTTTTGAATGGCAATATCCATTTTCGACGTTCCAGAAACTTGACCCGTTTGAGGGTTTGTTTCTAACAACCCTTCATCCTCTAGGTAATCCCTGAAGTCTTGAAAACTCATGCCTGTTGCTTCTTCAAGCTTGTGATAACGCCAAAGTCTTTCCATGTGCTCCAGCGCACGCTCAACGTCCCCGGAGAACTTGTTCACCAGTTCCATAAAGAGTTTGGTAAGTTTTTGCCGATTTATTTCCCGTTTGAATTCGGGATCTATATTTGTGAAGAGAAAATCCATAGTACCACGAAAAGGAACAAGACTAGTGCCATACTGGCATTTGTGCGGTTTGAATGATTCGAACTGTAAGATCAGCGTTGAAATTGACTTCTGCGGGCTTACTCTTTTTTGATGAGTTGACCCAGCGTCTTGTTGAGCTCGTTCATCTTTTTTGCCCACTCTGGGTTTGTCGGTTCAATTGCTGCCGCTTTTGAATAATACTCCAAAGCCTTTTCTGGTTGATTCATTTCTTCGTAAAGGATTGCCAAATGGCTGGTTATCTCGGGATCATTCAACGAAAAATGGTAGGATTTCAGCAGGTATTCTTCGGCTTTTTCAAAGTTCCGTTGTTTGAAGGCAATCCAACCGATTGTATCTAAAATGTAATCTTGCCGCGGGTTCAAACTATCGGCTCGGCGCGCCATTGCGTAGGCTTCATCCAAGTTAATTGAGTGTTCGGAATATAGGTAGGCAAAATTATTCAGCGCTGTTGATAACGGCCGATTCATTTCGGCTTTTTCAAACTCAATAATCAGCTCGCGGTATAATTTTTCTGCACTTTTAATATCGTCGTTTGACCCATACAAATCAGCCAAATCCAACCGAAGTCCGATTGATTCGGGATCTTCTTTCAACATGGGTTCTAGGATTGAAATTGCCCGTTTAAAGTCTTTCTGGTGTTTGTATACTTCAGCACGAACACGCTTCACTTCATCCCCTTGCTCTGCTGCGAATTTTCGGATGATGGAATTCAATGCGTCGCGAATTTCGCTTTCCTTGTTCGGTTGAGACAACAGCGAATCTAAGTGCAGCGTGTAGTGATATAATTCAGCAGTTTCACTTTCAATAAGTTGTTTTGCAATCGGCTCAGCTTTTTGGTATTGGTGCGAAGCAAGGTAGTATTCCACCATTGTTACTTGGTAATTTACCTCCTGCTCTGGATCATCCTTCAGGTAATTTTTTGCTTGAACAAGAAAGCTTTCAGCAGCCTCAGGGTTGCCTAGGTGGAGTTGGTTTTTTGCCATAAGCGAACGAATTTGTAACACTGAAGGGGAAATCTGAAGCGCTTTTTCAAAGGCCCAGGCAGAGCGTTCAAACAGGCCGTGATCCATTGCCATTATACCGTATTCAACGAAAAGATTGTACTTCTCATTCACCGACAAAGGAGCAATTTCTTGAAAACGATTCAACGCTTCGGAATCGTTCAACTCCATGTACAGCACAGCCAGCCGAATTTGGTTGTTGATGTTAGAAGGATCAACCGCGGTAAGTTGTTCAAAGATTTGCGATGCTTTGTAAGGATCGTCTTGTCGACGGTAGAAATCCCCCAAAAGCCGGAGAACTTTTTCGTCGGCGGGGGAGGCATCAAGCGCGAGCTTGTAACTTGCCTCCGCTTTTTCAAGATTGCCTTCTTCTTCAGCAAGCACACCAAGGGCAACCAACGTGTTGGGATCCTCGGGATTCAACAAAGCTGCTTCTCTCAGGAGTTCTTTGGCTTTATCTTTTTTTCCATATTCAAGGTAAACAAGCCCAATATCACGGAAAACTGAGGGGTCTTCCGGGCCGGCTGAAATCGCATGGTTAAAGAATTCAACCGCTTTCGGAAAATCATCCTTCTCAAGGGCTAGTTGAGCCAATGCTAGCAAGCTAGGAATATGGTGTTGATTTACCGCGAGCATTGCGTGGCGAAGGCTTTCAAGGCGCTCCAAGTTTTTCGTTTTCCCAAGGTAAATGGCAAAGGTTTCGTGCAGCTTTAAATCCAGCGGGCTTTGCGCGATTAGGTCTTCGTAGGAGGTAAGCACTTTTTCCGCGCCGTGCAATTCGGTTACAATTTTTTCCCACTCTTCAACCACTAATTGGCTGTTGGGCAACATTTCCACGCCCTGCTTGAGCAGTTTTTCGGATTCTTCCTTACGCCCTTCGCGGTATAAACGGTTGCTCATATCTACAAGGCGGTTGATGAGCGAAGGTCTATAATCAATCAGTTGTTTATACAAATCACCCGCGTGAGAAATATCGCCCGTAATTGCGTTTGCTTCGGCATTCCAAAGCAATGCGTTTAAGTTGCGATTTGTCTCCTGCATGATTCTGGCACAATAGCGTTTCGTCGCTTCGTAATCACGCTCGTTGATGTAGGAAATTCGGGCCAAACTTTCCAATGCGTCTAAATTGCCGGGCTTGGTTTCCAGTATTTTATTGAACCATTTTTTTGCATCGGGGAGTTGATCGCGATAATAGGCAATATTCGCCAGAATGTTCATTGCCGTATGGTTGTCGGGATCCGCCGCAATTACTTCTAAGCTAAACTGTTCCGCCCGAACAAAATCGCTTTGAACTAAACAGGCTTTAGCGGCTCGGTTTTTCAACCAGATATTTTCAGGATCTTTCCCCACCGCCGCGATGTAATGATTCAGCGCGCTGGAGCCGTACCCCCGTTGATTTTGAAGTGCACCGCGTATGTACTCATCCTTTGCCGCTTCGCCAAATTCATCGAATATTGGGACTACTTGGGCTTTTTCTTCGGCTGTAAGAGGCTGATTGTATTCCGGATACAAAATACTGATCTTGGGATCTTTGTATAAAGATTCTTCAATGATCGGGGGGTTCTGAATGTATATAATGGGTTCCGAATCTGTTGTTAGATCATCATCCGATTTCAATTCATCCTCAACTTCATCTGTACCGTACAATGTGCGGAAAAGCTGCTCTGTGAGTGGGTTTTGAAGATCAATCTCGTTCAACGCATCAGCAAACCCTTTTGACGTACAGAAAGGGGCGAGCAAAAAAACACTTCCCGCTAGAAGTGCACGATTGACGAAGTACAAGGTTGGGAACAATTTTCTGGGCATAAGCAATTCAATCAGTAAAGAGTATATTTTATTGAGCGAAGCCTAAGCCAAAAATCGCACGATCATTAGAACATCTCATTCACGGCTTAAACACGGCTTACTCTTCAAGCTCCGCAGCAAGTTCATCAGGAATATTCAGATTCGTGTAAACTTCATCCACATCGTCATTCTGCTCTAAAACGCTGATCAATTTCAACACCGAGCGAGCTTCGTCTGCTGTTACCGTGGGTGTTACTTGCGGAATGTATTTGATGCTGGAGAGTGTAACTTTTATCCCGGCTTTTTCCAGTTCATCACGCACTTGCTGAACTTCTTCAGGGTTTGTATAAACTTCGTGGTACCCTTCCTCAGATTTAATATCATCAGCCCCCGCTTCAAGCGCAATTTCCATTAAAGCATCATCATTGTCGTGTTCCGCTTCAATAACCCCTTTTCTATCGAACAAATAGCCGACGCAACCGGTTGATCCTAGATTGCCGCCGTACTTTGTAAATGCGTGGCGAACCTCCGAGGCTGCTCTATTGCGGTTGTCCGTTGAGGCTTCCACTAGAATTGCAACGCCTGCTGCACCGTACCCTTCGTAAATCATCTCTTCAATTGCTTGGCCTTCAAGCTCACCAGCCCCTTTTTTAATGGCTCGGTCCATCGTCTCTTTTGGCAAATTCACATCTTTTGCTGCCTGAACTGCGGTTCTCAACCTAGGGTTTGAACCGACATCGCTGCCGCCAATGCGGGAAGCTATTTGGAGTTCTTTGATTACTTTGGTGAATAGCTTGCCGCGCTTTGCATCAATCAATGCTTTTTTATGTTTAATGGAATGCCATTTACTGTGGCCTGACATAGTTGTGTTACTCCGGTGTTGGTGAACAGTGTTTAGAATTGAAACCTAATGAAACTCTATTATGGTAATACGCACGACTGCGGCAAGGACTTTGCTGAACCCCCACTATATTTTATGGAAGGAATACCACTCCTATGGAAGATTGCATCATTATCGGTGCTGGGCCAACAGGGCTTTCCATTGCTTCAAGTTTGCAAAAACGGGGAATCAACCCCATAATTATAGAACGAGGACCCATTGCCTCTAATATTAGCGAATACCCAACTTTTATGCGTTTCTTTAGCACCCGAGAAATGCTGGAATTAGACGATTTCCCAATGACAATTGTAGACGAAAAGCCTAGTCGTCAGCAATACTTGCATTATTTGAATCGTTTTGTTCAAACTAAAAAACTCCGTATACATACCTACACCGAAGTATTATCTGCGGAGAAACAAGATTCCGATGTATTCAAGGTTTTAGTACGTAAACGAAATGGTAGTAACCAATCAATTGAAACAAAAGCCGTAGTATTAGCCTGCGGTGCTTGGGAAAAAAGCAACGAGTTACAATGCCCCGGCGCTGATTTGCCCAAAGTTATTTATAAATTCAAGGAAGTACACCAGTTCTACAACAGCAAAGTGCTGGTTGTAGGCGGCAGAAGCGGGGCGATTGAAACATCCTTGAACTTATTCCGAAGCGGCGTGGATGTTTCCCTTTCATACCGCAGAACGAGTTTTGATGGCAGGGGAGTGAAATACTGGCTT
>DAIOTT010000128.1:0-10617 GCA_036751885.1 Candidatus Sumerlaeota bacterium | reverse complement strand
ATGATGAAGCATAGATGGTAGATTGGTCGCTTAACTCCCCTCAGGGTGTAAAGCAGGATCCGTTGATTTCAGGAAATGCGTGCCGTGCAAGAATTCTTGATTGGAAGTTGATTGCCATAAAAATCAAAATATTTTGAACACTCTTTATACGTAGGAAAGCACCTGTAATCTGTGAATTATCTTCCGGCAAATCACAAAATTGTCCTGTGCCGAGCGGGAGTTGGTCTGGACTTTGATTCCACACGTGCGTAACAAATCAAAATCCTGTCGGGAACCTTCTTTATGGCTCTTCTTGCTACAAAACCACCTGCTGAAAAAAAATCTTCTTCAATCCCGGTGCTCTTGATTCCGCCTTTGCTTACGCCGGGAATCCTTTGTATGACACCCTTAAAGTGGGCCTTAGAACGCCGTGGGTTTAGAACAATCAGCTATAATTACCCCTCCTACAGGGTAGATATTCCTGACAATGCCACACGTTTAGCCCAGTTTTTGGCAGATTTGGACGAACCCGAGCTGGATGTTGTGGCGTTTTCCATGGGGAATATTATTCTACGTTGGGCGGCGAACCACCATGAAATCCCGAAGTTGCGTCGTGTAGTAATGATTGGCCCGCCAAATCAAGGGGCCTTTATGGCAGATTGGTTGGATGATAAATTTGGTGTGTTATTCCCCCTGTTTTTTGGCAAGTGTGCACGTCAACTGCGCCGGGGCGACAAAGGCCTTGCAGCCCGCGCAGGAAATTTGCCGGAAGGCACAAAGATTGGAATCATCGCCGGCGGCACGCGAAATGAGCAGGGGTATAACATTATCATCCCCGGCGACAACGACCGCACCGTTGCCGTTTCTGAGACAATCCTGCAAGGTTTTACTGACTTCGTGCTTGTGCCCCAATACCATACAACCCTTACGCTGAGAAAGCGCTCAATCAATTTGGCCTGCGACTTTATTGAAACAGCCCAATTCCGCAAAAGGCCTGCTGGTGCGGAGGCAAACCAATCCAAACCGAAGAATGTTCCCGCCTCAAATGCCGGCGCAGCAAGCGTGAATAGTCAACAGAATGAGCCTAATCTTGGGAGCCCAAATGCAACGTAACACCAAGCCTTGCGATATTAGCCCAACACAATCGGCGCTGTGCCGAAATAATTATCGCCGAAAAATTTACACCGGCTTTATGGTATTGTGTATTGGCCTAATCGTAGGTTGCGGAGGTGATTCAGGTTCAAAATCAACCGATGCTCCAAAAACAGATTCAGAACCTTTGGTCATGATGACGGCAACTCCGGAACCGACGCCTTCACGGGAATACCCTGATGAACCAATTCCCCTTGAGGGCGTTTCACGAGTAGAGTTTTCCCAAGGGGAAACCGCAACAATTCATGTTCACGATGAAGGCGATAACATAAAACCGAAAGACGGCGAACGTGTGTTTTTATCTGCAGACGTAAAATCCGATTCTGGCGAAGCACTGATGGCTGAACGGGTAAGCCTAAGCTTTCAGGTTGGGCAAAAAAGTGTTTTCCCCAGCATGGAAGAAACAGCGAAAATGCTCGGCATCGGCGCAACAGCAACGGTTAGAATTTCCCCCGTCCCTATACTTTGGCTTCAAATGATTTCCAAATCTGATGCGGAAAACACCACCCAGCCCGAAGCATTGGTGATTGAACTAGAACGACTTCCACCCCCAGAAAGCGCCTACTCAGGCGAATAAACAGCCCACCCTTTATGACTGTAGATTACCGCCTAATTGAAGATCAAGAATCACTAAACGCTTTTTGTGAACGCCTAATGCGTGAATCTGTATTGTATATTGATACGGAATTTGTTGGTGAAAAATATTACTACCCACGCCTTGAGTTGATTCAAATTGGAAACGGAAAAACCCACATTGGTTTGATTGATGTTCGCAAAATTTTAGATTCCAAGCCCTTGGCTGAGTTGCTTAACCGCGACGGCTTGCTCAAGGTTTTTCATAGCGCAAGCCAAGATCTTATGCTGTTGGATCGGTATTTGGGAAAACTGACTGCACCGATTTTTGACACGCAGTTAGCAGCAGCAATGGTGGGTGTTGGGGCGCAAATCTCCTTCGCCAATTTAGTGAAAATGTATACTGATGAGGTAATTCCCAAGCAACACACCGTTAGCGATTGGAGCAAACGCCCCCTTTCAACGGCGCAATTGGACTACGCCGCAAAGGATGTATATTACCTTCCGATTTTGCATGATAGGCTTTCACAAAAATTAGGGAAACTCAGCCGCGAGGAGTGGTTTTATGAGGAACAACAGAAGAAGTTTCATGAATCATTAGAGCTTTCCGTTGTGGATGAAAGCATGCTGTTTAAATCCGTGAAAGAGTGGGGAAAGGTGCAGGGCGTTCGCTTGGCCGTTCTTCAGGAGCTTGCCCTGTGGAGGGAGAAAACAGCACAACGGATTGACTCGCCGAAGCGGCAAATTATGTCCGACGCAGGGTTGATTGCCCTTTCGCAGTTGCTGCCGAAATCTGCCAGTGAAGCGCGCAGCGTTCGCCAAGTTCCCGCCGGCCCGTTGAATCAGTTTTTGAACGACATTTTAGAGATTATCAATGCAACCCGCAATTTGCCCAAGGAAGCTTGGCCCAAACGCCCCCCATCCACCCCCCTTGAAACACCCGCTGGTTTTATGGAGTTGCTGCAAGCATTAATCCGCACCATTGGCGACGATCAATCAATTGCCTCGAACCTGTTGGCAACATCCGCAGAGCTCAACCAGATCGTGCTAAACCGGCACCATTTGAAGGAGGAAGACTACCCCCTTTTTCAAGGTTGGCGCAAAACAATGGCGGGCGACAAAGTGCTGGCACTGCTTAACGGAAACTTGCGCCTGAAAATTGAAGACCGGGAATCATTGCGGTTCTATTAATCGCGGTTGAAGAATCCAACAATGATTGTTCTATAGCATGGTCGTCGTAAGCTGAGAGAATTTTTTTGACGGGAGTACAGGTTTCAAGAAATTTATTAGATTTTTCGTTGGAATTTATTACTCAAGATTCCTGCTTTGGTCTTCCGTCAGAGCAGCAATTTTTCAGTCAATTTACCTCTTAATCGTTCGGTGGTCTTGAACCCGCATCAGCCGTTTGTTTTTCCAATCAATCACAATGCTCTTCAAAAAAAAACCCCCCAATAATACAGCTGCACCCCCTAAGGGCCAACTGTACCACGGGAATTGCAAAACCAGTTTCCAGCCGGAGAAAAGTAGCAATACACCGGAAACAACACCCACAATACCAATGGTGGATTCAGCGCACATGCAGGTTTTAATGGTGCTTCGGTTACCGTGCTGATCGGTTTGAGGGATTTGAACAACTTCACAACTTTTAGGCGGATAAACTTTCACCGCAAGATCCCGAACAAGCCCTTGAAACAAAAGCAACGCCGCGGAATACAGAATGACTTCACCAAGCGGTAATCCCTTGGGGAGGAAATACCCCAAAGGCAGTAGTATTACCACAACTGCCAAAATGATCGTTATTTCCACTTGATCGCGAAAGCCGACTTTCATGTGATGCATGCTCCAAATTGGCCGTTTCAATTACCGCTTACTCTGCAATCAAAACGCCAATCCAGTTACGGAGCGAAAAATTTATTTTGAAGCTAAAACCCAACACCCGCCTTGAGGAAAAAACCTTTATCACCATTAACAACAAAACCGTTTCTGTTCCTAAAAGCGAATCCCCAAGGAATTCTTCTCAACGTAAATTACGGTTCCCACGCCTACGATCAGTGGAGTATTTCGGAATTACTTAGCCTGGTGAAATCCCACTCAAGCGGGGAAACCGCTTCTCAAAAAGCATGAGAAATCGGCGTATTTACGCATTTGCTATAAATACCGCGCGCCTCGGGGCCGGGTAGCCTTCCACCGTTTTGGCGGAATCCGTGGGATCAAGAAAATCGCTTAGGGATTTATACGTCATCCAATCAGTTGTACGCTGTTCTTCGGCGGTGGTTGTCGTTTCATCCACACACCGAATATTGCGGAATCCAGCTCGCTGAAGCCACTCGAGTAAGGTTAAACTCGTCGGCAAAAACCATACGTTGCGCATTTGCGCGTACCGATCTTTAGGGACAAGAACTTCGCCCTCGGCGCCTTCAATTACAAGGGTTTCCAGAATCAATTCACCGCCGGGCACAAGGGCTTCACGGAGTTCCGCTAAATGATCAAACGGGCTTTTACGATGGTAGAAAACCCCCATGGAGAAAACTGAATCAAAGCATGAAAGCCCCCGGGGTAAGTCTTCAATGCCAAGAGGCAACACGCTGAACGGCTTTGTGGGGAGCATTTTTTTCAGGGCTAAAAACTGCATCACCGAAACAAGCGTGGGATCAATCCCCACAACAAACGCCGCGCCGCAACCCACCATGCGCAGGGCGTAATACCCGTTTCCGCACCCAACATCCAACACTCTGCGGCCTTTCAACGGCGACAAAAACGGCTGAACGCGTTCCCACTTCCAATCGCTGCGCCATTCGGTGTTGATGTGTTCGCCCAAGATGTTGAGCGGGCCTTTTCGCCAAGGGTGTAGTTGCATCAAATTCTGGCGAAGCTGCAACCGCTCCTCGGCAGTTAGCGTTTCGCCAAGGCCAATACGCGGGGCTCCGAGGTTTAGGTTCACTGGGGTCAAATCAACCTGATTCTGATATGCTTGGTTCGTACCCAGCGGGTTTGTCGCTTCACTTGGTAAAGCCTCAATTGCAGCAAACCAACGGGGTAAATCACCGTGAAAGCTGGGCTGCAACCGTTGCTCCACAAGGGCTTTTGTTGATGCAAGCGATTCGCGCCAGGAGGTTGTCTGCAAAAACTCCCAAGCATCCTGATAGTATTTCAGGGGGTTGAATGTAGACATAAACTCAGGATTTCCACGCAAGGAAGCTGGTAAACTGAAGCGCTTGAAACCAGCGCATGCTGCGGGCAAAACCAGCCTGAGCAAAGCGCGCGTTGTGCGCTTCCTCAGAGTCGGGAATGAGCACGTTTTCAAGGGCGGTGCGCTTTTGGCTGATTTCCAAATCCGAGTACCCCATGCTGCGTTTGAACTGCTCGTAGAGAAGCCGTTGAGAATCCCCCTGAGCAGAATCCGTAAAGCCAAGTTTTTCAGAAACCACTAACACTCCCCCGGGGTTTAGCCCTTGGTACAAACGATGAATCAGCCCTAAACGCGCCTCTGGTGGGATGAATTGTAACGTGTAATTTAACACAATGAGCGAAGCATTTTCCACCGAAACCGTGCAGGCATCAGCGCACTCAACTCTAATGGGAACGCGCCCAAGGGAAAGCGAAACGTTTTGCTGGCACCGGCTAACCATTGCCTGTGATTGGTCAACGGCGATGATTTCACATTCCGATGCCGCAATTGCCCGCTGTAATACAAGTGACACAGCCCCCAGCGAGCACCCTAAATCATAGCAGCGTGTGCCACGTTGAACGTGTGTTGAAGCCAAACAACCAATCAGGTGCAATAATACCTCGTACCCCGGAACGGAGCGGTGAATCATGTCGGAAAAAACCGACGCCACACGCTCATCAAACTGAAAAGCCGAAACAGGGGAAGCAGTATTGAAGATTTTGTCGGGGCCTTGATTCATAAGTGCGGGGAAAGATACGCGTTGGATTTTGAAGGATTGTTTGGGGCAGTGTTGCCAATCGGCAGGAGGTTCTGCAGAAAACTAGCGAAGTGGATTTTTGCTTTCGGATTGATAAAGCTGGACGAATGTGCAGGGTTTGCAATGCAAATTCTTGGGAGTTTTGGTGCTTTTATCAAAAAGCGAGGAAAATCAATGCCTTTTGCTTGACCATGCGCCGCGATTGGCGAACCTTTCCACCCGGTTCATGGAAAGTAGTTTCCTCACTGTTTACAGGCTCGGCAGCTAGTTTTCCTTTTCAACCGTAAATTTACTCTATTCCTCCCTGGGGGTTCTACACATGACTATTAAGATTGCAATTAACGGATTCGGCCGCATTGGTCGTCTTGTTGCACGCGCAGCGATTGAAGCTGAAGGGGTAGAAGTTGTTTCAATCAACGATCTTGCTCCGATTGAAACAAACGCACACCTTTTCAAGTACGATTCAGTTCACGGTAAATTCAAGGGCGAAGTTTCCGTTGAAGGCGATGCAATTGTTGTAAACGGCCAAAAAATCCGGGTTACATCTGAGCGCGACCCAGCTGCTTTGCCTCACGATGTAGTTGGTGCTGACTATGTGATTGAATCTACAGGGATTTTCACCAAAAAATCCGATGCTGCTAAACACATCAAAGGCGGCGTAAAACGCGTGATTATCTCTGCCCCCTCAGGCGATGCCGACTACATGGTTGTTTTGGGCGTTAACTGTGAAGGTATTCCTGCTGATGCAAAAGTCATTTCAAACGCAAGCTGCACTACAAACTGCCTTGCACCCATGGTAAAAGCATTGAACGACAAATACGGCGTTGTGAAAGGCTTGGTAACAACAATCCACAGCTACACAAACGACCAAAGCGTTCTGGATGTTTTCCATAAAGACCAACGCCGCGCTCGCGCTGCTGCGGTAAACCAAATCCCTTCATCAACCGGCGCTGCTAAAGCCATTGGTAAAGTAATCCCCGCATTGAACGGCAAACTAGACGGCCTTGCGATTCGTGTCCCAACGCCGAACGTTTCCTTGGTGGACTTCGTTGCACACATCAACGCTGAACCTACAAAAGAAGACGTAAACGCAACCCTGAAAGCCGCTGCTTCAGCCGGTTCTTTGGCACCATACCTGAACTACACAGAAGAACTTCTTGTATCGTCGGACTTCAACCACGATCCCGCAAGCTGCACCATTGATGCACAAAGCACCTTTGTTCTCGGCAACATGGTAAAAGTTCTTGGCTGGTATGACAACGAGTGGGGCTATTCAAACCGTTGCATCGACCTTGTTAAAATCCTCGGGTAATCGTTCAACCTGCCTACTGAAATAACCTTACCGCCCGGCGTAGTCGTTTCTCGCCGGGCGGTTTTCTTGTAAATGATTGATCGTTTAAGAATCAACTCATAGATTCTTTTTCACGCAAAGGCGCTGAGAAACAAACTCTACTCTTATATTCCCCCGTTAGCCAAAACAAAAAATCAATCTTCTGAAAAGGAAAACACAAGATGACACGTAAACCCTTCATCGCCGGAAACTGGAAAATGAACTGCACTTACGGCGCAGCTGATGATCTGATCAAAGCCCTTCGCCCGCTGGTGGATGACATCACGACGGTTGATATTGCCGTGTGCCCCACCTTTACCGCCCTTGCCCCCGTGAAAGCGGGCCTATGTGGCTCCGTTATTCAGCTTGGTGCTCAGAACCTTCACACCGTAGCTAAGGACGGCAAGTTCGCCCAATCTGGCGCCTACACGGGCGAGATCAGCGCAGAAATGCTGAAAGATGCGGGCGTTGCGTGGGTAATCCTTGGGCACAGCGAACGCCGCCAGTACTTCGGCGAAACGGATGCAACCGTAAACGCCAAAGTAAACGCCGCCTTCTCGCAAGGGCTTCTGCCCATCATCTGCGTGGGCGAAACCTTGGATGAACGAGAATCCGGTATAACGATGAACGTTGTGGAAACCCAAGTACGCGGTTGTTACGCAGGCCTTAGCGCCGAACACGCGGCACAAACTGTTGTAGCTTACGAGCCCGTTTGGGCAATCGGTACCGGCAAAACGGCCTCACCCGAGCAAGCGCAAGAGGTTCACGCATTCATCCGCAGCATCCTCAACAGCCTCTACGGCAGCACCGTTGCCGAGGCCGTGCGCATTCAATACGGCGGCTCCATGAAGCCCGGCAACGCGGCTGAATTACTCAGCCAGCCCGACATCGACGGCGGCCTTATCGGCGGCGCAGCCCTTGTGGCGAGCGACTTTGCGGCAATCATCAACGCGGCGAAGTAAACCGTACATCAGTTAGTTCACAATAACCACGAGTTCTGGGCCTGTTCACCGCTTGCTTATAATTAGCAATTGGTGAGTAGGCCCTTTAGATTTAAAATCCAAACGATTCGCTCTGCACCTTCCCCATTTCAAGCCCTGAATGCGGTATGAAAGTTGTTCAATTATAATAACCAATTCACAGAAAAAGAGTTCAATAAACCGATGAAAAACTCTACTGATGAAAAATTTAGTGCCCTAGAAATTGGCGATATTTCCCGAATCATTGAAATGGCTTGGGAAGACCGCACCCCCTTTGAGGCGATTGAACTGAACTACGGCTTGATGGAAAAAGAAGTCATTCTATTGATGCGCCGAGAAATGAAACCCAGCTCCTTCAGAATGTGGCGCAAACGCGTGAGCGGTCGAAAAACAAAACACGCCGCCTTGCGCTCAAAGGATGTACAGCGAGCTTACTGCCCAACGCAGTATAAGCGGCGGTAAAAACGTTTATTCGTTATTAGTAACGTTTTTCTCTTTCTAACCTTATCGTTTCTGATTTACAAAAGGCCGATTCTAAACTTTTTTTGCGCTTATAACCTTGAGTCTAAATACAGGCTGGTGAGTGTGTGCGCAAAGATCCAACTCTAAGAATCACGGAAAACCTACCCTTATTCGATGTTTATCGGAACCATTCCCCTAAATATAGATTACTCCCCTATGTTACTCAGAGTATTTGGCCTGTTTATTTAATCTTACCTATATTCATTGTACCTTATCTTCAAATAAACTTAATCATTCCGGCAATTATAGTCTATATAGTTGCCTCGATGGGAATAAGATTTCTTCGAGAGAACCAAGATGTCAAACAATCCAATTATGGGAAAATGGACTGGAATCCTAAATCTCCTTTTATTTTCGATAAACAAGATATAGAGGAGTTAAATAAGGAGCTTATTCTCGATCTTTGGACTACCGGACTGAAGGCACAAGATATAGCGCGGATTTCAATAATCTACCGTTATCAATCACAACGGGCAATCAGAAGAATAACTACGATGGTATCAGCTGTAGTAGCAGCTATTTTTATCTATATAACCACTCAACAAGGAACGTTATTTTTCACAGAAACAGGTTTAATATATCATTTGATTATTTTTGTTGTGTGGCAGGAAATTATTGATGCAAATAAAACTACTTCGAAAATTTCAGAACTATCGGAAAAAGGTTTAGAATTCTTGAAGAATTCAGTTTTTGAACCAAATCTAATCAAAACGATAAAGTCAACTGGCCAAATACTTTCAGGGCTATTTATTATCTTATTTTTATTGTTTATCTTGATTTTTCTTTATGAACACTTCCTTGCAATACCCTTAACTTTATAATAGTTTATTGCATCTATTGTTTTTATTCTATCTATTCATTTTATCTCTACAAAAATAGAATGCACATTTGGCGAAAACATGCTCGTACAGCGCTTCAAAACCTAAGAGAAATCAATACATTAGCCGAGTTATACTACTACAAAGAACTGGTTGGCGATCCAGATTGGTTTCGGGGAAAAGAAGACTACCTACGGGATCAATGCCCGGTAGAGTCTAAGTTTTATGAGCAATTTAGAAAGTAATAAATCACGCCGCCCTGCGCTCAAAAGATTTTCAACGAGCTTATTGCCCGACTCAGTATAACCGGCGGTAGCTTATTATTTACTGTCAGGGCGGTTCACTAATATTTCGTCGCTACTCCCAGAAGGTTGAGTGGCGAATTGCTGTGTGATTTGTCTATTATCACTCAACAGTCAAAATTTGATTTGATCACCAAGCACCGCGTAGTCTTTAGCGTTGTGCGTTGCCAGCGGGCACTCCAGCTCTAGGGCAGTTGCCGCAATCCAAGCGTCGCCGTGGCTAAGTGGCTTACCGAGATTTATTGAACTTGAAAGACAAAAGGAATAGTAACTAACAATTGAATCCGTAGGATAAATCACTGTGAAATTATGAAGAATAAATGTCTCCATTTCCAAGACACGCTTTGCACCCCAATTTGATTTGAACATCCCAAAACGAATTTCTGCTAACGTCATGAAGGATATGAGTAATGTATTTTTCTCAATATGTATCTTAAATTTCTCGGCACGAGTATCATTTTTGTAGAAATAAGACACAACATCAGTATCTAGTAGGATAAACTTCGTTGCTTTCGCATTTCTCGAATTGAGTTCAGAAATTCATCAAAATCATACTCTTCAGGCCAACGGCCTTTACTATGATTTGTCAACTGATCCATATTTACAGGTTTTTTCCCTAATATTTGAGCTAAGTACTCGCCTTTGGTTTGGTGTCTTAAGGGTGGCTGGATAGAGTTGACAGACTTCTGACCCGTAGATTTTGTTCGTTTTGTTGTCATAATATTCTTTCTCCTGATAGTCAGTGAATTTGCTACACCCTATCTAGCTTTACCCCATACCCATTGCCTCAAGCACCGCGCCTTTTTCGGCGGGGATATCGGTGAAGGTTGGGGAGTTTTGGATGGCGAAATCGGGGTCTTTTAGGCCGTGGCCGGTGAGGATGCACGTTACGGTGATTTCACCCCGCTCCTTCACTAAGGCGTGGAGATCTCCGCGGTCGGCGGCTTTGATGAGCCCGGCAACGGAGGCAGCGCTGGCGGGTTCGCAGAAGATACCTTCCTTGCTAGCCAAGAACTTGGAGGCCTCAGTGATTTC
>DAIOTT010000127.1:3414-10710 GCA_036751885.1 Candidatus Sumerlaeota bacterium | reverse complement strand
TATGAAGAACTTTTGACTTATGAATTAGAAAAAAAAGGGTTAGTTGTTGAACGACAAAAAACTCATGATTTGATTTATGAAGACAAGGTTTTCTCAAATGCTTTCCGAACTGATTTGATTATCGATGGAAAAGTCATTCTTGAATTGAAATCTACAGAAAAAATGAACCCCTTATTTTTCAAGCAACTCCTAACGTACTTGCGAATAACGAAACTCAAACTTGGCTATATCTTAAACTTTGGCCAACTAACCATGACAGATGGAATTCAGCGAGTTGCGAATGGGATGTAATCTCCCTCTGTGCTCTCTTCGTCTCTGCGCGACCTAATTATTCTCGTTCAAAAGGAACAAATTATAATGACTACAAACCAAACTCACGTTCTCTCCGTGCTTGTTCAAAACCACCACGGCGTCCTCTCACGCATTAGCGGCATGTTTGCCGCCCGCGGATTCAACATCGATTCCCTCACCGTTGGCCCAACCCACGATCCCAGCATCAGCCGCATGACCGTGTCCCTCGCTGGCGATGCAGCCATCATCAACCAACTGGAAAAACAACTGGAAAAAGTTACCGAAGTCATCACCGTCAAACAACTCTCCCAAACCGGAAACTACGTTGATCGCGAATTAGTGCTCGTGAAAGTTCAATCTGAAGGAAACAAGCGCACGGAAATCCTGGAAATTATCAACATCTTCCGCGCAAAAACAGTCGATATCACCGCCTCAAGCATCACCATTGAAGTCACCGGCTCGCAGGAAAAACTCAAAACCCTGCTTGCCATGGTGGAACCCTTCGGCATCCTTGAAATTGCTCGCACTGGCCGCGCCGGCCTTATGCGTGGCGCGGAAGGCCTGCATGCTGAAGAGCACGCAAACGCTTAAAGGCCAAAATCCAAAACCCACAACAGCGGTGAACGGAGTTGTGTGTCCCCTCCGTTCACCCACCAATTTCAACTCACCACAAGCAGGCTATTTCACCATGACTGAACCGGTTCACCCCAAAATTCCAGAAGCACCGCCGGGCAGTGAAAAGCGCGTTCGCATTCACCACCTTCACCAAATGAAAACCGCGCGTCGCCCTGTTGTTATGGTCACCGCTTACGATGCAACTTTCGCACGGTTAGCTGATTTGGGCGGGGCAGACGTGGTGCTGGTCGGCGATTCCCTTGGCATGGTTGTGCACGGCTTGCCAGATACAACGTGCGTTACCATGGAAATGATGGAACTCCACACACGGGCGGCCGCTCGCGGAATACAGCGCAGCTTTCTTGTGGCGGATTTACCCTTCATGAGTTACCACGCCTGCACTGAGGACGCTGTACGCAACGCCGGCCGCCTGATGCAAGCCGGCGCTCACGGCGTAAAGATTGAAGGCTTTAGCGAGCGCGTGCTGGAAAGCATTAAAGCAATCGTGCAGTGCGGCATTCCTGTCATGGGGCACGTAGGGCTGGTGCCGCAAAGCGTTCATGCGCTCGGCGGATTCCGCAAGCAAGGTCGCGATCCGCAGCAAGCGGAAAACCTGATTATGTTTGCCCAAGCGCAGCAAGAGTGCGGTGCCTTTGGCCTAGTGGTGGAACACGTTCCCGCAGAACTGGGCAAACGCATGAGCGAAGCGGTCAGCATTCCGGTGATCGGTATTGGCGCCGGAAACCATACCGATGGCCAAGTACTCGTCATGCACGATCTGCTGGGCTTGTCAGATCGGCAACCCGGATTCGCTCGGCGCTACGTGGATTTATCCGCTGCCAGTGTGCGGGCCTTCCGCAAGTTTGGCCGCGATGTGCGAGAACGCAGTTTCCCCGGCGAGCCTGAAGGCGCCTAAGGGACAAGGGACTTGAGGGACTGAAGGGACTTTAGGGACACCAGTGACTTGAGTGACACCAGTGACCCAAGGGACCCAAGGTTTTGGGCGGGAATTACTGTAAATTAGCTGTGGTTACAAACTACAATTTAAATTCACGAGCAAGCAAACCTACCTAATAAATCCAGCGCCCTCTTAGGTCCCTAGCGTCCCTAATGTCCCTTATAAGTCCCTTCAATAAACCACCCAGCGTTCCTCACCTGAAGCCTTCCCCAACTCCTCAAGCAGCGGCCCAGCCCACCAGCGCATGCTTTCCGCAAAACGACTCCTCCAAGCAGCCTCATTATGCTGCTGCCCTAACCCAACCGTAAAGTAAAACGCATCTCCATAAACATGACCCGCTTCAATCATGGCGTCCCTCACGGCAACCGTATTAGCGTAGCCGTCGTTCGAGGTACCCGCAGTTCCCGAATCAAAATAAAATCTGCTCCACTCGCTGGGGGGGAGCTGGGCGAAAGCTAAATTTTGGTTCAACTCTACTTGAAAGGAGCAGCTCATGGCAATTACTGCACCCCAAGTTTCCTCGTGGTTTCGCGCAATATGATAACCCAACAATCCGCCTAATGAGCTTCCTACGTGCAGCGTGAATTCTGCTTCGGGTAATGTGCGGTACGTGGAGTTAATCATCGGCATAAGCCCGTCCCTCAGGGCGGTTACAAACTCATCGCCGCGCCCCTCAACGCCAAACAACGTGGCATACTCAGGAATGTACTCTGCAAAGCGGTCGCTGGTGTTATCAATCGCCACCAAAATAACTTCCGGCAATTCACCGCGCGCAATCATTGCCGAAGCCGTAATGTCTGCATCCCAGGAGCCAAACGCGCCGCCGGGGGAGAACACATTTTGCCCGTCCTGTAGGTAGACTACCGGGTAATGTTTTGTCGTATTTTCCGCATAACCTCGCGGCAGTAAAACCTTAATTTGCCGAGGCTGAAAACCAACAGGCGTGAAATTAAACGTAAGGCGCTGAGGGGCAGATGCGGTACTCACAGGATCATAAAGAAACGCCTGTCCCTCTTTGAAGTACAAATCCGCACTGTGGCAGCGAATGCTTTGTGGCGCGGAAAGCACACTTGTACCATCCACAAAAATCTGCATGCTGCGCCCTTGCAATCTGTGCACGGGTTCCACTTCGCCGGTGAAGAGTACATGGCCATCAGCTACGGATTTTGTTAGGGGAATGATCAAGGGCGCAAAACCGTTTTCAGTCGAGGTGATTCTAACCTCTGCAACGGAAGCAGCGGCGTCGGCGTATACGGTGATTTTCTGGGGTGACAGTGAAGCCTCGGGAGCATTAATCGTTCGCGTTGCAAAGGCCGTTGCATTTGCAGCGCTAGGGAGTTGATCCGGAGAATCGTTCCGTAAATAATACGTCAACGGAAGCGTAACACCCTTTGGTAAATCCGCCTGCAACGTCCACATTGGGTAGGCGTGGGGTGAAAGCTTTACGGCGCGGGTAACGTCTCCGTCCCCAAACAAAGGGTGTGGGGCAGAGACAAACACGCTTTGGCCAAACGTTGTTTCGCGCTCAACGCTGAGGTCAAGCACCTCACCCAAGCCAACGTTTGAGCTCATCAATATAACACATGCCAACCCGGCCCAATAGCGTGTCACTCTTGCAACCCCATCTCAGCCAAAAAGGCATCCGCTGCTTCAATGCTTTTATTCATTTCCGCAATCAATCGGCCCACCTCGTTTTCAAGGGCGCCCACTTCGTTTTGAATGCTCGCAATTGCTTGCGCGTTTAGGTTGTGCTTCAGGAATAATACCTGATCCCCAAAGGCATTCAGCACGGGTTGCATGCGCTTTTCTGAATCCCGCAAGGCAACCATCAAGTCGTCATACCGATCTTGCGTGCGTTGCAACGTACGCTGACTTGAAGCGCGTAACGAGGCCGAGGAATATTGATCCAGTTCACGCTCCCACTCGCGGAATAATTCTTTGGCAACATCTTCAATCTGGTTGATCCGGTCTGAAACATCATTCGCTGCCGTTTTACTGCGCTCATATTCCCGGTTCAAGGAGCTGTAACGATTCTCCAAATCACCGCCGTCAAAGTTTACCACAGCGGTGAACTTCTCCAGCGCCGTTTGAAATTGCTCCTTGGCTTCCTGTTGGTCGACCTGCGCTTTTTCCACTCGGCTTACCAGTATATCACGCTTAGGGGTGCCAAGGTCTTCCATCATCCCGTAATACATTTTATTGCAAGCCGTTGCAGAGAAAATCAGGGGGAAAATCAGAAGGGCTAATAACGCGTTTTGTCGATTCATCGGGCAAACACATCCAAAGTAATGTTGATTAATGTTACACTCATCATGAGAGAGCAACAACCCCGTTGCAGGCAAGATGAATCCGCACTCGGCCGTGTAAGTTGAATCAGTGATTTATAGAAAAATGGTGCCGCCTGACAGGATCGAACTGTCGACCTCAGCGTTACGAGTGCTGCGCTCTACCAACTGAGCTAAGGCGGCAAGCATGTGGATTTAAGCAAACGGGTTTTGAAACATCAAGCAGAAAAACACCCCCGTAAAGGCTGTGGATTTACACCCGGAGGAGGTCCGGAACCCAGTGCTTTACTAGCTGTTTGATTGGTTTTGATTCAGTAATTTTCTCCTGTAATACTTTTTCCACCAAGCCGGGAAGTTCGGAATCAGAGGCGAACCGCAAGCCGATCAGTTGTGGAACAGTCAATGCCGCGATTTTAGGCTGTTGGTTCTCCGGAAGGATTTTCTCCAACCGCAACCGCATTTCAATTCTTATAATTCGGTCTTGCAGCTTTGTAGCGTACCTTCTGGCAAGTATCATGGCAACGATTGAGCAAATGGCGTTCATGATTACAGCAAGAGCCAACAATAGGGGCCCTAATTGAAAACCCATTCTCCAAGCGGCGATCAGCGCAAGCAGGGCCGTGATTAATAGAAGTGCAACGGTGATAAGCGCAGGTTTGGGAATGTATACGTGATTTTTGAAATTCTGTGTTTCTTGAGTGCTCATCTGTCATCTACTTTCGGTTCGGGGGGAATATTTTGAGGCATATAAAGCTAATAAGAGACCAAACAGCTAAATCAAAAGAAAATGAGTTTAAAGAATAGGATAAACGTTAAAAACATCCCTACCATCAAGATAAACACAATCAAATCTGGAATCAGCCAACGCTTTCGGGTTTCCGTGGCGTAGGTCCGCTCCAAGTAGGCAATCAAGTAATCCCGCAACCCACGGTCTTGTATGTGTTCAGCCTGCAATAAGGCGCGTGTTATTTCCGGATCTTTGGTGGCAACGTAATGGGCAAAAGCAGAGGCAACCTTATTTCGCAGGGATTCAATTTCGGGATTTTCCGGCCAAAGAATCTGCGCTTGATCTAACTGCGTGGAAAGCCCTGAAAGGTACGAAGCGGTGATTTTGCTGGAGTGAACGCTTTCAGCGACATTTTGTGTCAGGCCAACCGAATCCCACCGGCGTTCGGCGTTTGTAAGGTAATCTTGAACGGAATCCAACACTTGCTTGATTGATGCAGGCCGATTAGCGGGGTTTGGATCCATGCACCACCGCACTAATTGTTCTAGCTCCCAGGGAATCCAGCGGTTGGGAGCAATTTCGCTCATGGGTTTAGGATCGCAAATTCTCGCGAGAACAAAGGATTCCACTGAGTCTCCGGATTTGTAGGGGGGCGAACCTGTAAGCATGCGATACATAATGGAGCCAATCAGGAAAATATCCGTCCAAGGGCCCAGAATTTTTTGATCGAAGTCGCATTGCTCCGGTGCCATATAACAGGGGGTTCCGGCAGGATTTACACAGGATTCAGCGGTTGGAATGGTCGCATGATGCGCCTCTTCAGCTAAGGTGAAAACCGATGGCATATGGTGTGCCGCAACCTTAGCATCGTAAATAAGCCCCAGCCCCCAATCCATCAACTGCACTTCGCCAAATTCCCCCACCATCACTTGCTGTGGCTTTAAATCGCGGTGAATCACCCCTCGGGCGTGGGCGTATTGCAGGGCTTTACAAACATCCACTAAAATACCCAAGTGCTTGCGAATGTACTCCGCTTCGCCAAGGGATTTATGGTCCTTCTTCAGCTCCTGTTCCCAAGTAATGCCGCGCACCAGCTTCATGGCCAACAGCAGGTTCCCGGAACTACTTTTTCCTAAATCGTAGATCGGCAAAATGTTGGGGTGTGAAAGATTAGCCGTCAAAATGGACTCTGCATGGAATGCCTGTTCATAACTTGCTAAGTCCGCTGCGTTGGCTTCTTTCACCGAAGCAAGAAGCAAAGTCTTTACGGCAATTTCCCGCTTTAACGCCCCTTGAGTTGCTTGCCAAACTTCACCCATGCCGCCCCGTGCGATGATTGTTTTCAGATCAAATTCATGTTCAATCGGGACTTGAATGATTTCATCATCAGCGATTATATCCTGAGTTGAGTTGAGCGATTCAAAATCAAAGGCGGATAAACCGGCGATGGAGGGGTTGTACGTTGCCAGAGAATCGTTTGAAATGCCGATCAACCGGGATTTCATGTTTTCCGTTTCGGCTGAATCGCTTCCCTGCTTTGGGGCGGCAAAAGAGGTTCGGTCTTGATCTGTCATCAGGAGTACAACTCCGACTGTGACTTTCTAAAGCCCTCAAGCAGTGTTGTGCAAATCGCGTACGCCACATTTGCCTCGGTTCTGGGCAGGCTTGTGTCCCGGGCTTTTACTTCCTCCACCAACTCGGTTTCAGGGTGGTGAAAATTCCCCGTCCACTGCAGCACTTGCACAAACTCCCCGTTCAACAGCTTGGCTTGTAGGGAGTAACACTCAATTTCACTCGCCATAATCCAGCTGTCCATCAGGTTGTCGTATTCAATTTGGAATTTTTCAATATCATCAAAGGAGATAACCTTGGGCAGTGAACTCAAGAACCAGGTTTTCCGAGTAATCATGATAAACCCGTGGGTTCCGTTTATCAGTACGGAGCGCTGTGCAATGCCAAAACCGATCAGGTAGTTCAGCAAACTGGGCTCCGCACTGTACACACGGTCTTCCTCAAAAAATGTTCTATGTACCAAGGAAATATGCCGAAGGGGGTTGAAGTAATACAATCGGCGAAGGGCGGCAAATACGGGATCCGTCATAAAGCGCTAACCTGAAAACACAAAACGTCGCATGCCCACATTGAGAATTAACCCTACAAGAATATAGACTGATAGTAAGAATGTTCCCCCATAACTTAAAAACGGCAAGGGTAAACCTGTAACAGGGAAAAAGCCGATATTCATCAGCATATTCAACCCAATATGTCCAAGCAAAATGGAGCCCAAACCTACAATCACTAATCCGCCGAATCTATCGCGGGCTTTTTCCACGGAAACAAGAAACAAGCAGGTGTAACAGTAGTATCTCGTCTAAATCAAGATTTTTTTACGAATGCTATTGGTGATAACGAAAATGCAA
>DAIOTT010000127.1:733-3404 GCA_036751885.1 Candidatus Sumerlaeota bacterium | reverse complement strand
CCACGGAAACAAGAATTCGCCAAAACAAAAAACCGTACAATCCCATAATCACTAAGGCCCCAAGAAAGCCCAGCTGTTCAATAGTGCTGGCGAAAATAAAATCCGTATGGGCTTCAGGTAAATACCGGTAAACCGATTGTGTTCCTTCTCCCCAGCCCCGGCCCCAAGTACCGCCGTTGCCCACGGCAACCATGGATTGAATCACGTTGTACCCGGAACCAGTAGGATCGCGGTAGGGATCAATAAAGGTAAGTATGCGCTCCTTCTGGTAGCTTTTCAAGAACGGGTAAACACCCACGATTGCCAAGGCGCCGGAGCCCAGCAGGCTGCGGAAAATGAGTTTACTCATTCCTCCCCATACTGCCAACGAAAAGAAAATCGCAATGAATAACGAGGTCGTTCCTAAGTCCGGCTGCAAGATTACCAAGCTTGCCGGAACCCCGCAAATAAACCCGGGGATCAGCAAATCCCCCCAGCGCTCAACCCCCTTGGGGTGTTCGGCGTACCACTGAGCCAACATCATCACGGTAAGAATTTTCATGGTTTCCGCCGGCTGAAAACTTACCGGCCCTACCCGAAACCACGACTTCGCACCGTTGATCTCCCGCCCGATCAATAATACAGCAACAAGCAATATTAAATTCAGCACATAACCCGCAGGCGCAACTTTCGCCAGCCAGCGGTAATCTAACGCAACAGCCATTGCCAACCCTAAAAGCGCAATGCCAACCCAGCTAACCTGCTTATCTGCCAAGCTGCGCAGATAAGCAGATTCAGCAGCAACGCCGTACAAACTCCAAATGCCAATCCCTGTAAGCAATAGCACCGTGATAAGGAGCAAGAAATCCACTTGGCCAAGAGTTTTGAACAACCCGGCATGAGCCTCTGGCGGTGCTTCAAGGGTTGCATTTTGCAGAGGAGAAGCGCGGTGGGGTGTTGCGCCGGCATCCATTAGGCAAAGGCTTCTTTTTGGGGTTTTGCGTGGGCGTTGATTGTTCGTGAACGAATATCATGAGAACGCCGATCTCGCCGGGGGGCGTTCTTTTTCACTATGATGTAAACCACGACCCATAAAATCAAGATCGCAGTGCTTAGGGCGCTCACGAAGAGTTCCTGAGCTGGCGCGTTGAGGAGCGCACCACGATTCATCACAACCCATGAAATCACAAAGGCCGAAACCACACTTTGAGCAGCACCCAAATAATTTCGCCGAGTGCGAAAACCCTGTAACCCTTGGTACAAACAAAACTGCAGGGCAAACAAGGTAATCACGCTGCCGAAAGCACGGTTCTCCCAAGCGGACCAACCCATAGCAAGCACCAGTGCAAAGCAAACTTTATAGGTAACAGTGCTGGAAAATAGCAACGCCGCTGAAAACAAGAGCGCGCCCCAAGCAACGGGCAAGCTGCCAACTCCGGTTAGCCCGTGAGCAAAAGCAAAAAACCACAACACAACCGTGCAATCTGCAAGGGCCGTAACGGGCGGAACGAACTCACGGAAACGCATTATTACAACCCAGGCCTGAACAGCATTGCTGCGCAGCCCGCGATGTAATCTTGAAACGCGCCGGGGTGAATGCCTCATGGAGTGCCCGCCCAGTTTGTGCTGCCAGAGCGCAAGGCAAACACCACGGAATCCGTTGTGGATTTCTGCGCAAGCTCCAATACAGCCACACGCTCGCCGCGCTGATCTGTTGTTAGCAGGGAAACCGTTCCCAACGGCAACCCCTCAAGAATCGTGCTGCCCCGCAAACCCGATGTTACAATTTTATCGCCAACCTTTACCGTTGGTGCGGAAGTGCCCAGCTGAAAGATTACTGCCTCCAACGCTTCACTGTAACGCACCACCCCCAACTCCTGCGTCCGTTCATTTCTTGCTCCCACTTGTGATTCAACATCCGTAAGCAGTTGCACCGTAGCATAAGCAGGCTTGCCAAGGGTTTCCTGCAATTCATCCACTCGGCCTAAATACCCTTGGCTGCCGATAATTGTTTGCCCAAATTGTAAACTTACGCCCGGTGAGAGTTTTACCCACAGCAACTCTCGACGAAAATTCCCGAGGGGACCTAAGTTCTTTACCGGCTGCACCAACGCGGAATATTCTGGTAACGTGGTACGCAGTGATTCAACCGATTGTAGTTCAGCCAACTGCGTTTTCAACACCGCAACTTCAGCCCGCAAAGCGGCAAGTTCTTTCGTTGTTTCCGCTTTTGGTGTATTGCTGCTTCCCAAGGCGCTTTTTATTCCGCTGTTGCTATCAGCGCCAACCTCTAAACCCGAACCCATTAGCCTCCATGATGCGGATTGAATCTTCTCCACAACACTGCTTCCAAAGGGTGAACGGCTTGCAAATCCCAGCAAAACAAGGGAACCCGTGCAGAAGAGCACTAGTAAAGCAAAGCGGTTTTTGGAAAAAGAATAACGCATCAGAAAAATACTACTACAACAGAACAACAAAGAAGAAAAATGCCCGCAGATTGTGAACATTAATAACACAACCCAACGGATGCCGACCCACACAGTCAAGACTTCATCTTTAATCCCACAAAAAATCACCCACAAACCACCGATAAAACATCCCAAAATCTTGCGCAAAACCATTGAATCCTAAGGCAATCCACAAATTCTAATCGTCAACGGAACCCCATTGGCCCTAAAGTTGTCTTTGTAAC
>DAIOTT010000127.1:0-723 GCA_036751885.1 Candidatus Sumerlaeota bacterium | reverse complement strand
ACATAGTCGGAGTTCCAAACATGTATAAACTACCCCTAATTCTTGTACTTCTCCTGCTTTGTGTAGGATTAATCTTTCCCCAAAACATACATGCACAAAGTAAAGTTGTGCCGCTGGCAAGTGGGCTTTCGCTGGACGACGCAGGTAAAGACCTTCGTCGCGCACTTGATGCTTGGGAAACAGAACTACCGGCCAAAACAGCTTTGTGGCAAACAATCCAACTGCAAACCGGTGAAAGTGAAGCGTTCGATCGGTTTCACCACATTCTACTTCGCCGCACGGATTCCGTTAGCGCGCAAATACTGATCATCACCGAATCAAGGCCTGAAGAGCTTACCCTTGAAGTTGGCGAACAAACCCAAGCAGGCCCTTTTGAAGTGTTGCTTTCAAAAACCCAAGGGCAAAACGCCACGCTGTTGGTTCGCTGGAATCAAGAACAACAACAAGCTGCTCGCCCACGAAGTTCTAAGGAAGTGCTGATTGCAGGTTTTGAAAATCCCGACCGCCTTGAGATTGTTACAACCCAACCGGCAGCTCTCACGTTTGCGGAGTTCTACCTGAAAGCACGTAATAACGGTTCACTACACGAATCCGCCTACGCCGCTGCAATCAACGGCGGAACCTTGCCTTCAGGATCATCACAGTCTGGAGTGCTCAACCCCAATCAGAGCGCCCCAAACACCCGGGTTGATGCCCAAGCGATTTTTGACCAATTCGCAGAAA
>DAIOTT010000126.1:0-10718 GCA_036751885.1 Candidatus Sumerlaeota bacterium | reverse complement strand
AAAGGCCACAATCATCGCCCCGGAAAGTAAGCCCAAACCTTTGCCAATAATATCCGTGAAGACAACTTGGGAGGTAATCAGCGGCGCATCTGCATTATCCATCAGGTAAGGCATATTCCCGTAAAGAACCATCCCCGCAAGGATAACGAGTGCCATAAGGGGGAGGGTGAGCAACGCAGGGAGCTTTTTGGTGATCATTAAGCCGGCGCCAATGCTGAAGATAATCAGGACAAATAGGCCGGGGATGTAAGTTGCGAGGAAGGTTGTGAGTTCAGGCATAGGAAGTAATGACAATTTTTGAGTTTTTCAGATACAAAGAAAGACATTCAAGCTCAAGCGATTTAGTAGCAACGCCTTTTCAAAGTTTTGCTCAAAAAAAATGAGAACATTAGGCTTCTATTAAACATGAACTTTGCATAAAAATTGGCTTTTTATGGGGTAAAGCACTCATTTTTATGAGTTTTGTTGAATAATCAGTGAAAATGGGTTGTCGCAAAATAATATCGTACTAACATGATATTGGTATTAGACAAGTTGAACAGTCGAGCAAAATTCCACTTGCTCGAAGGGAAGTAGTCCATATTTTGGTCTTGCCCTCTTTCAAGAGGAAACGATTTAATCGTTCACAAAAACACCACGTTAATCAGAACATTTCGGAGTTCATTTATGAAGAAGCAAGTACTAAGAACATCAGTTGGCTACATGGCAGTAGCGGCCTTGGCGTTCCCCTTATTCGCCTGCTCAAGCAAAAAAGCAGAACACACCCCTGCACCGGCACCTCGACCTGTTGCAACACCTGCACCAGCACCTGCCCCTGCTCCAGCACCCGTTGTGAACAAGCGGCAGCAACCAAATGTGCCTGCTGGGTTTACCTACGCAGAACTTGCCTACCCTACAGGTCAGGACAGCTCAAGTGTTCTGCTTCTTTCCAAAATGGGCCCAGCACTTCTTAACGCTGGCCAAGCAACAGAATATATGATTACAGCAACAAACATCTCTGATTTTGAGCTTCGCGGCGTTGCCGTAATTGAAGAAACAGCGGGTGCTTTCCGCATTACTGATTCTTCTGTTCGTGGCACACAAACTCAAACGGTGGACGGCAAAGCTGCTCTTCGTTTCGAGCTTGGTACACTTCCTCCGGGCGAAAGCAAAACAATCACTGTTAAAGGCAATGCTGAAAACACAGGCAGCTTCACACTTTGCGCAACTGCAGAGTACACAGCGTTTGTATGCTACACAGCTGATGTTGTTCAGCCTGCTCTTTCACTCACAAAAACTGGCCCAAATCAAATCTTCCTCTGCGACCCACTTTCATACACTGTAACGGTAACTAACACCGGTACTGGTGTTGCTAAAGGTGTAACAATTACGGATGCTCTTCCTGCTGGTGTTTCCACAACAGACGGGCAAACAAACGTTTCTATCCCTGTTGGTGATCTTGCGGCGGGCGAATCTCGCAGCTTCCAAATCAACGGTGGTGCATCTCGCGCAGGTTCCTTCACAAACAATGCTGAAGCAACCGCTGAGGGCATTGAAGTGAGCAGCAACCCTGTAACAACGGTAGTTGTTCAGCCGATCCTTGGTGTGGACAAAACAACTACTGGCCCACGGGACTTCGTTGGCGCGGCTGTAGTTAGCACCATTGAAGTTTCAAACACCGGTACAGGCGATGCACGTAACACAATCGTTACGGACACAATCCCTGCGGGGCTTCAGTTCATTCGCGCATCTGATGGCGGCACCGTTTCTGGCAACTTAATTACTTGGAACTTGGGCACGCTTGCACCAAATGCAAACCGCAGCCTAACGGCAACATTCACTGCTACGGCTAAAGGTGTTCAAATGAACACAGCAACCGTTACAGCTGAGTGTGCTGAGCAAGTTAGCGATTCAGCTCAGGTTGAAATCGTTGGTATTCCAGCCCTTCTTCTTGAAGTGGTGGACGGTCCTGACCCCGTGAAAGTTGGCGACACAACAACTTATGTGATCACTGTAACTAACCAAGGTACCGCTGACGACAATGAGATTGAGATTGATGCAACCCTCAGCCAAATGTCTATTGTGAATATTACCGGTCCAACTGAAGAAACAGTAACAGGCAACAACATCAAATTTGCTCCGTTGCCATCACTCGCCCCAGGCGAAACAGCAAGATGGGAAATCGTAGCCCGCGCCGAGTCTGCTGGCGACGTTCGTTTCACTGTAAGCATGAACTCTGCAGAGTTGACTTCTTCAGTGGACGAAACAGAAGCGACTCGCCTTTACAACTTGAACGAAGTTCAACCCTAACCCGCTTTCACGCTGAATCCCCTTCACAGGATTCAGTTGTAAGTAAAGTAAAATGCCCAGAAATCCCCGGCCAAAAGCTGGGGATTTTTCATGATGTTCATACTTTCAGCTTGTCCTATCCCTAGAAAATTCAGATTCTTACACTACTCAAATTTGGGGTTCATTATTGTGAAGAGTTTACTAACAAGCATACTTATCGTTCTACTTTTTAGCGGGTGCAGAACGCCGCCTACCTTCCCAAAAAATCAACGCATCCCCACCTACAGGACTCCGTACACGAAAATGCCAGCACAGGAAAAGCACACCATGGAAGCAAAATTTCACTCAGTTATTACCGAGTACGAAAATCAATTGGGGGCGAACATTGGCTTTGCATTTCGAGATTTAAATGATCCTGAGTTTGTGATTTTGCATAAGGGTGATAAGCTAGTTCATGCGGCTAGCACGATGAAAATCGCCGTAATGATTGAGGTGTTTCGCCAGGCTGAAGCCGGTAAGTATTCCGTATCTGATCTTGTAACGGTAAACGACGTGTGCACCAGTGTGATGGATGGTTCCACATTTAACGTAGAAGGCGAAGAATTTCTGCAATCTAAAATCGGCGATAAAGTCACGATTCTACGCCTTATTGAAGAAATGATGATTTACAGCGACAACCTTGCAACCAACATGCTGATTGAACTTGCGGGCCCTGAAAAGATTACAGCTTCCATGCGCGAGCTTGGTGCGATGGATGGTTCTGTGTTGCGAGGGCTTCAGGATATACCCGCCTTTGAAGCCGGCTATTCAAACCGCTTCTCCCCCCGCGACTTGATGGAGCTGCTGACAGCTATTCACGAAGGGCGCGCAGGAAATCGCCAGGCGACAAAAGAAATGGAACGCATTCTTTTAGAGCAACACTACACAGATATGATTCCCAAATACCTGCCGAAAACCGTGGCTGTAGGGCATAAAACAGGATCAATCACCGGCCACCGCCACGATGCAGGGATTGTTTACGCCCCCAAAGGGCCCTATGTTCTAGTTTTGATGGGTGAAAACTTGAACGATACGGAAGCCGGAAAGGACGGGTTGGCAAAAATCTCCGAAGCAATTTACGAGGAATGGCAAAAGTAATTTCCCGCTTTCCCCGTTGGGGATTACCCTTTCAGATGAACAATACACTTCATCTTTATACGTTCAACGGCAGCTCTTATGAATGCAATTAAACACACGCAAAGCGCTTGGACGCGCCCGTACCTTGAGCAGAATTACACCACCGCTAAACGGCTTGTGGCGAAAAAGCCCGAAGATGTTTCCGCCTTGGCGCTCCTTTCAGAAGCTTGTGTGAATCTGAAAAAGTATGATGAAGCCCTGCAGATTTTTGATCTGCTTCAACAGCTTTCTACTAATAAAGAAAACTACGAGTTCAATAAAGCGTTCTGTTATTTTCACCAAGGCGATTGGGTTTCAGGGTGGGACTTTTATGAAAATCGCATTGCCGCAAACACCTCAAACGATTACCAAGAGCACCCGAACACCCGCTGGAGCGGTGAAGATTTAACCGGCAAACGCGTTCTTGTGCTTCCCGAACAAGGCATTGGCGACAACATTCAAATGTTTCGTTACGTGCAGGTACTTCGGGAAAAGTGCGCTCAAATCTTATTTCCCAAATCCGCCAACTTGAAGTTTGTTGTGGAGCAAGTTTTCAAGCCTGAGGAAATTCTCCCGGAACCTGAACTTCGGGAGGGGCAGTACGATTACTATATTTACACCATGAGCTTACCTAAAGCCTTGGGCATTCACACACCACAGGCAGCGAGTAAGCTTGTTCCCTATTTGCAACTGCCTGCTGCAAAAGCGACGGAGTGGAAGCAGAAGCTTTCTGCCTTGAAAGGCCTAAAGGTAGGGGTGGTTTGGGGCGGAAACCCGAAGTCCGGCAACGACCCCAACCGCTCGTTGGATGGTCGTTTGTACCGCCGGCTGGCGGAAATTCCTGGCGTTCAGCTTGTTGCCCTGCAATACCGCGAAGGCCGTTACCCCCTGATTTTAGAGGAACGGGATTTTTTCTCCTACGATGCCGGCCGGGAGGTTGGTCCTTGGGAGGACTTTGCCGGCGCCGTAGCAGCCTGCGATGTGTTTATCAGCATCGATACATCAGGCGCCCACTTGGCGGGCAGCTTAGGCCTGCCAACATGGTTGCTCCTTCCCTGGAATGCTGACTTCCGCTGGAGCACATCGGGGGGCGAATCTTCCCCATGGTACTCAAACCACCGCCTGTTCCGCTGCCCGGACATCAACGATTGGCCAAACTTGCTGGAAGAAGTTGCCGAAAAACTAACGCAACAAGTGCAGATGCGGGGCATAAATGCCGATTCAATCCCCACACTTCAGCAGCTGCAAAGCAACTTCAACTACTCCAAAAATGCTAACATCGTTCTGGAGACAAACGAGTTCAATAAGGTTGTAAAAGGTAAATACGGCTATTTTATTTGCAACGAATTCGACCGGATTATAGGTCGATCCCTAATCAAATACGGAGAATTCGCAGAAAGCACGGTAGACTTCTACAAAAGCGTGCTCTACCACGAGTGCGTTGCCATTGAAGTGGGCTCATTTTTCGGCAACCACACCGTCCCCTTGGCTCACTTGGTTGGGAAAATGGGTAAAGTGTACAGCTTTGAAGCAATCAAAGCCTTTTACTACATGCTCTGCGGCAATATTGCGATGAACAGCTTGACGCAGATTGAAGCCCACAACCTCCCCATTGGGGATGAGGAACGGCAATTTCTGATAAGTGACTTACAGCTAGATAGAAACTTTAACTACGGTGCAATCGACATCAGGAAATTCCCTCTAGGCGAACCGGCTAGGCTGACAACGTTGGATGCTTTTTTCATGAACCGCCCGGGATATGCCCCGTTGAAACGGCTTGATTTGCTGGTGGCGGATGTAAACGGCATGGAAGCTGAAGTGCTCACCGGGGCCAAACAGTTGATTCAGAAGTTTCAACCATACTTATACCTTGGCAGCAACTTTCAGCCCTTTACACCCAAAACCATTCAAACCGCATGGGAATTGGATTACAATGTTTACTGGCATGTTCCCAGAATGTTCAACCCCAAGAACGATGCAAATGTTGCGGAAAATATTTTTGAGGGCAAAGTGCTAGTCAACTTGATTGGCATTCACAAAAAACACGGCTTTCACCATCGTTTACCGTTGGTTAAAAGCGCGTTGGAATACCCACATCGTAAGAGTTAGCGTTAATGCTAGAGTGATTGCCAAAAATGTTGGCCGATGAGATTTTGAGCAAGAGGGGTGGATGTTGACCTCTGAAAACGCAGGAATCGTGGGGCTATTTTAAGGCTTTCAGGGGGCAAAAGCCGCCCCTCAAAACCAACAGATAACGACTAGAAATTTTGGCATTTCTTCTATCAGTAACGGCAATCAAATTAGCGTAAAATACAAAGCTCCCCCGATGAATGAACATCAGGGGAGCTTCGTCAGAGGAGTAACGCTTCGCTGAACTAGCTAGGCGTAATAAATGTAAGGGGTATTAATTTTGTGGTCGAACCGCTGCAAATTCTTCTTCAGAAAGAATGTGCACGTAGCGCTTGCCGTTGCCTTTACTTTCGAACTTAACATGACCAGATACTTTTGCAAATAAGGTGTAATCGGTACCTTGTCCGCAATTTTTTCCGGGCCACCATTTGTTGCCGCGCTGACGGATGACGATTGATCCTCCAGTAACTAATTGGTTATCGTGGGCTTTCGTTCCCAAGCGTTTTGAATGTGAGTCACGTCCGTTTTTGGATGAACTGACACCTTTTTTGTGAGCCATTTTATATTCCTCGTAAAATATATTTGCTCTCCGCCGTGGAAATGCAAATGAAAAATGCGAATTGTGAGTTAATTGTTTGTAAACTTATGCATTACCTAAAAAAATTAGGCTGTAGCTTTAGTTGTGAGTTCATCGCCGTTACGAGAAATACTCTTGACGCGAACTTCCGTGAAGTCCTGACGGTGACCTTGTTTCTTGTGGTAACCTTGACGACGTTTGTATTTGTAAACGATGATTTTACGGCCTTTACCGGTGCGAACAACGTTTGCTTGAACAGCAACACCTTCAACAACGGGCTTACCGATTTGGAGATTTTCGCCGTCATGAAGCATATAGACGTTTGTAAGCTCAACTTCAGAGCCCTTTTCCGCTTCAATCAGATCAATTTGAATAATGTCGCCAGGAGAAACTTTGTATTGGCGACCACCTTGTTTAATAACTGCGTACATGATAAAACAAACCAAGTAAAACTTCCTTCGTGTGAAGGGCGCTAAGATGTAGTCAATCAGGTAGTCGGTTGTCAAGTGTTAGACGTTGAAATACCGAACCTTTTTTATTTTTCCCCCCTTAGAATTATTATTTGCACGGGAGCATGTCAGGATCAATGGGTTCCTAATAACCTGAACATCCCGTTATCCTGCCGAAATTAAAGTACTGATCATTTGGAGAAAAATAAAAACACTCAACGCCTCGGGGGCGGGCCGAGGCGAAAAGTGGAGCAGGGCGTGCAGCAGGGAATTAGAGCCCTACTCATGAAGACGGGGACTACAATATAGGTGCCCGCGCCGCCTTCATTCTTAGATGAAGGTTGAAGGCGGCCCTGAATGGCAACGAGCTGGTTGGCTTCACGATAAGCAGAAATCCGGGAGACCAAAAACGGATTATCTACGGGGTTTACACCAGCATTAAGAGAGGCTCTTCCAAGGCGGCCTTCAAATCTTTAAGATAGGACGCCGCAACCGCTCCGTCAACTACACGGTGGTCTGAAGAGATGGAAACTGAAAATTCGCTTCCGATTGTAAGCTCGCCGTTGCGAACCACAGCTCGCTGGCTAACTTGGCCAACAGCAAGAATGCTAGCCTCTGGTGGGTTGATGATTGCATCGAATTGATCAATGCCAAACATCCCCAGGTTGGAGAGGGTTTGTGTGCCGCCAGAGAGATCTTTCTCTGAGAGCTTGCGATCTCGCGCTTTACCCGCAAGGGCTTTCAGCTCTTTGGAGATTTCAACAACGCCTTTTGCATGGGCATCGCGGATAACAGGCGTTAGAAGGCCGTCTTCAACAGCAACAGCCACGGAGATGTTTGCGGTGTTCATGCGGTACATTTTGCCGCCAACCCACTGCGTGCGGAGCCAATCGTGCTTCATCAGCGTGTGAGCCATGCTTTTGATGATGAAGTGTGTCATGGTAACTTTTTCATCGGGGAAGATTTCCCGGATGCGGTTGATTGCTTGTTGCAAAGGCTCAGCGTTTACATTTACAGTCAGCGTAAAGCTGGGGATTTGCTGGCGAGATTCAACCAAGCGGCGGGCAATGGCGTTGCGCATGCCGGACACAGCAACTTCTTCGCTGTAAAGTCCGTCCTGCGGTTTAGCGGTAGATGCGGGAATCAGCGCGGGAGCAGCTGCAGCTTGCTTGCCGCTAGATGCAACAGCAGAGCCAGAGCTGAGGGCTTTTTCGATGTCGCGCTTGATGATGCGAGAATTGGGGCCTGAGCCTGAGATTTGTGCTAAATCAAGCTGGTGTTCTGCCGCCATTTTTTTGGCTAAGGGTGATGCCACAACGCGGCCGCCGGTTGATTCTTGCGCGGCCGCAGGTTCGGCCTTTTCAGCAGGCTCTTTGGCAGCAGGGGCTTCAGCTGCAGGCTTGGATTCTTCTTTTGCCGCTGCGGGCTTAGCTTCATCAGCAGCGGGTTTGGCAGGCGCAGCTTCAGCGGGCTTTGAAGAGGCCACATCATCGGCTGATTCACCCTCTTCGCCTACGATGAGGATTGCATCGCCCACGGGAATGCCTTCGCCTTCCTTCGCGAGAAGCTTCAGAACAACGGCGTCATCAAAGGCTTCTTGTTCCATAACGGCTTTATCGGTTTCAATTTCAGCTAAAATATCTCCAGCAGATATTTTATCGCCTTCCTTAACATGCCATTTAACAATCGTTCCAACACTCATTGTTGGGGAAAGTTGAAGAAGTTGAATTTCTGATGCCATGAAATATCCTTTATTCAGATGAGTAGGGAGAGAAGTTACTTAGGGTGATTGTGAAAATTGAGAGTGCGTGTGAACCGTTAGTTTTTGTAGCAGACTTTTTTTACGGCTTCCACAACATCAGCAGGCTTGGGTAAGGAGAGTTCTTCAAGGTTATAAGCGTAGGGAAGGGGAACATCTTTCTGATTGATGCGGATAATTGGGGAATCAAGGTAGTCAAATGCGCGGGCATACATTTCATCGGCAATCCAAGCGCCGACGCTTGCTTTTGGCCAAGCTTCTTCAACAATGACGCACCGGTTTGTTTTCTTGATGCTTTTCACCAGTGCATCGTAGTCCAACGGGCTGAGCGAGCGGGGATCAATTACCTCGCAGCTGATGCCTTCTTCCGCTTCTAAGATTTCGGCCGCAGGAAGAGCCGCTTGGCTTACCATGCGAGACCACGCGATGATTGTAACGTCTGAGCCCTCTTTTTTTACGTCTGCCGTGTAGGGAAGCGTGTATTCCCCTTCAGGTACTTCGCCCTTCATGCCGTACAGCTTTTCTGATTCAATGAAGATCACGGGATCATTATCGCGAATGGCAGTTTTCAAAAGACCTTTTGCATCGTACGGTGTGGAAGGCATTATGACTTTGATGCCAGGAATGTGAACATATTGCTGCTCAAGGGATTGGCTGTGCTGGCACCCTAGGGAACCGCCTGCGCCGCCGGGGCCGCGAAGAACCATAGGAACGGTGTATTGCCCGCCGGACATTGAGCGCATTTTTGCCATGTTATTGCACACTTGATCAAGGGCAAGAATGGCGAAATTAAACGTCATCACTTCAATAACGGGGCGCATGCCAACGTGGGCTGCACCAATGCCAAGGCCAACGAAGCCCGCTTCTGTAATCGGGGAATCAATAACGCGTTTTTCGCCGAATTGCTCCAAAAGTCCTTGGGAAACTTTATACGCACCGTGGTAAACGGCTACTTCTTCACCCATCAGGAAAACTTGGTCATCGCGTTCCATTTCTTCTGCTAGGGCTTGATTGAGGGCTTCACGGTAGGTGATTTCTGCCATTTTAGGATATTCTCCGAATAATAAATAATCAGTCAGTGGTGGGGTATTCTTAAAGCATATGAGCTGAGGTGTTTACACAAAGCTAGGGGGCTGAAATGCGGTAACAAACAGCCACAAAGCCAACCGGCTTATTGGCCAGGGCCGGGATAACCGGGGTAATCCAAATAGATGTCCGTGTAAAGTTCGCTTGCATCGGGGAAAGGGGATTCTTCGGCAAATTTAATGCAATCCTGAACTTCCTCTTTCACTTTGGTATCAATTTCCTCGGTTAACGCTTCCGTAAGAAGCTTCGGGTAATCTGCCTGCAAACGGCTCATGGGGTCGCGACGTTGCCACACACTTACTTCATCTTTGTTACGGTAAGTTGTAGCGGGATCAGACATTGAGTGCCCACGGTAACGGTAGGTAATTGCTTCCAAGAAGGTTGGGCCGTTGCCGCTGCGGGCACGCTCGGCTGCTTCGTGCATGACGCCGTACATTTCAAGCACGTCCATCCCGTCGCAACGGATGCCGGGAATGCGGTATGCGCCTTCCGTACGCTTGAACAACTGATCTTCAGCGCTGGCACGCTCCACAGCGGTGCCCATGCCGTACAAGTTATTTTCGGTAATGTACACAGCGGGCAGCTTCCAAAGAGACGCCATGTTCAGGCTTTCGTGGAATACGCCTTGGTTTACGGCAGCTTCGCCCATGTAGCAGACGCTGACTTGTTTTTTGTCGTTATAGCGAGAGGCAAAGGCCGCACCGGTTGCCAAAGGAACGTGCCCGCCAACGATGCCGTTGCCACCCATCATGCCGGTTTCGGCGCGGAACAAGTGCATGGAACCACCCTTGCCTTTAGAGCAGCCGGTTGCCTTACCAAAAAGCTCTGCCATTACTTCGCGGGCTGAAATACCTTTCAGAAGTGCGTGGGCGTGATCGCGGTAGGTTTGAAAGATCAGATCTTTTTGCTCTAGGGCAGCGATTGTGCCAACGGCTACGGCTTCTTGGCCAATGTAAAGGTGACAAAACCCTTGGATTTTCCGCATTTGATATTGCTGACCGCAACGCTCTTCAAAACGGCGGCAGAGCAACATTTGGCGATAAAGCTCAATAACATCGTCGTTCTTCAGAAGTTTTTTTGCAATATCACGATACTTTTCACCGTTGTAAGTGGAGGGATCATTTTTATTGATCGCGGTGTTATCATCGGATTTACTAGGTGCAGAAGCTTTTGTTGTTCTGGGTGTTTTCACAGTAGACTTTGTTGATGAAGCCATAATCGAGGTGCCATCGCTTTATAAGAGAGTAAATTTGTGGTAATGGAAGTACAAAAAACCAGAGGCGATTGCCGTGCC
>DAIOTT010000125.1:0-10752 GCA_036751885.1 Candidatus Sumerlaeota bacterium | reverse complement strand
ACGCGGGCACTGAACGAGCCGGAGCTCCGTTACCAAGAGTTGACCGGGTTGTTTTGGTGCGAAGACGGCGGCGAATGGCAGGGCTTTAAAGCGACGATTGATGGCACGAGCAATCTGGAAATTTGCAAACCATTGCTGCAACTGATCTGCGTTGGCCCTAAAGCGTATTACCAGTTTGCGCAGCGGTACCACGAAGTAACGCCAGATCCTTCGGCGTTGAAGGCAATCTTTACGCTAACGCCGATGAGCCAAGAATTGGTGGATTCGTTCACTGAAGAGTGTAAATTGAGTTCGCTCGCCAAGGATTTTGCGGAGCTTGGTTATCCGTTAGCATAGAGGGCCGCGGGGAAAGTTGAAACACGAACTGATCCCCGAGCTTTGTTATAACGTATTACTTCATTGGAAGACCATTCAAACGAAAACCAGCTGAGTAGGGCCTTAGCTTACTGCTCGGCGATTTCCAGCGCGTTCTCCGCAAGCTCCTCCACCACGAACTCGTTCATCTCAAGATCAGGTAGATCGGTAACAAGCTCCCACTTGGGAACAACAAATTCTTGTACTCGGTGGTAGAACCGATTCGGAAACGAAGCATGAATGAGTACGTTGTTATCGTCATCAAAATGTTTTTCAAGAACCTGTGCTTCCCGGTGAACTTCGCTAATCAGATCGTAGCGGGTGGCGGGAATTGATAGGTACACATCGCGGAGTGAATCTGCTAGAAAGCTTGCAAGGTGCTGTGCAAGTTCCTCCAGCCCAATGCCCTGTGTTGCTGAAGTTAAAACAATTTTATCGGCGTAGTCTTCAAAGGAACCCAGAATACCCCAATCTTGTTCCAGCAAATCGCATTTATTCAGCACCAACAGAGTGGGTTTATCTAGGGCGTTTAGCTCCTGCAAAACTTTGTTGGTTGTTTGTATGTGCTCGTGAACTTGGGGGTGCGAAACATCGGCAACATGCACTAGGTAGTCTGCCAGTTCTGCTTCCTCCAGGGTCGCTTTAAATGCCTCGACCAATGTGGTCGGCAACTTCCGGATGAAGCCCACGGTATCGGTAAGGAGCAGGGGCTGATTGTTCGGGAGTTGAACCTTGCGGGTTGTGGGATCAAGCGTGGCGAAGAGCTTATCCTCCTGCAGAACGTTTGCTTTTGTCAGGGTGTTGAGCAGGCTGCTTTTTCCGGAGTTTGTGTACCCAACGATTGCAGCATTGGGAACGGGGCGCTGACGGCGAGATTTGCGCTGGTGGGCGCGGGTTGCGCGAACCTCCTTAAGCTCACCGCGCAGCTTTGCAATTCTGTCGCGAACGATGCGTCGGTCGGTTTCAATTTGCGCTTCACCGGCACCACCCACAAAGCCGCCGCCGCCGCGTTGGCGCTCCAAGTGAGTCCACGCTCGCTTCAGGCGGGGCAGCATGTATTGCAGGGTGGCAAGTTGGGTTTGCAGGCGGGCTTCCCGCGTCATGGCACGTTGGGCAAAAATATCCAGGATCACTTTACGCCGATCAATCACGGCTTTCTTCGTGGATTTTTCCCAAGAGGCTTGCTGCGGGGGCGTAAGGTCGTCATCCACAACGATGAGATCGGTTTCAACCGCTTCAGACCAGGTTTTGATCTCCTCAATTTTGCCGGCGCCTATTAGGAATTTGGCGTTCAATTGGCCAACTCGCACAATCTCTCGCCCCACGGTTACGGCGCCCATGGTTTCTACCAGGGCTTCAAGTTCATCTAGGTGTTCTTCCACCTCGTGGCGAGTTGTTTGGGGGTGGTGTACGCCAATCAGGTAAGCTCGCTCAAACTTCCCGGAATCTGCTAGAATGTCGTCGTTCAAATAGGCCTCTTTGAAGTTAAAATGTCGTTATAGATAAATTTATTATTTAGTGGATGTTCGGTTTTTGATCACAGGGCTCTCGCCTCTAGCTTCAGCTTTTCAAGATCAAATTCATCAAAAACACCCTGATTAAGATGATGTATACCCTTTTCCAACTCTTTTGTTAGTACGTATTTACGAACAATTGAGTCAAGAAGCTGTGCAGTTGTGCTTCCTGATTGTTGGGCCTCCTGTTCAAGAAGCAAGCGGGTTTCATCACTGATTTCAATCGTTGTCATTTGGCTGCCATCCAAATAGTTGTTATGAATTTATTACAATCAGGTTTGTTTGGCAAGGAAAGAGGTTCCGTTTGAGGTTTGTTCGTTTTCAACAATGCTGGGAACGCAGGAAGAATCCATCCCAAAGCAACTACTTTCCTTGCTGCATTTTTGCCATGCGGCCTTTATCCTCGGTGATTGGGTAATCAATTTCAAGTTGCTCACCGCCTCGCTGTACGCGCAGCTTGAGAACATCACCCACTTGCATGCTGGCAACAAAGAGCAGAAATTCATCGCGGTTGCTAATATTTCTGCCGTTGGCGCTGGTGATGATATCACCGAGTTGCAGGCCGGAATCTTTTCCGGGGCCTTGTTCCAGCATTCTTACAACGATGATGCCTTGAATTTGCGGTCGGTTGAAGGTTTCCGCTTGGAAGTCGATTTTCAAGGGGCGAACTTTGCCGAAAGTCAGGACTTCATTGATAAATGCCTTGGCTCGGTTGATTGGTATGGCGAAGCCTAGGCCGATTGAACCGCCAGTTTGCGATACAATAAACGTATTTACGCCAATGGCTCGGCCAAATTCGTCTACCAAAGGGCCGCCGCTATTCCCGGGGTTGATTGCAGCATCCGTTTGAATCATGTCGCTGTAAACACGGAGGTTTTTTTGATCGGGCCGAAAACTACGGCTCAGGGCGCTTACGACGCCTTTTGTTACAGTAGGGCGCGGATCAGCGATAAAGTTGCCGAAGGGATTACCGAAGGCTAAGGTGGTTTCCCCAATACGCAGGGCCTGTGAATCGCCTAATTCCATGGGCTCTGGAAGCTCCTGTGGGGGAAGATCAACTTTGAGCAAGGCTAAATCAATGAAGGGATCAACATCCAAAATGGTGGCTTTAACTTCTCGCCCGCCAACATCGTTTTGAAAGGTGATAATCACCTCCTGTGAATCCTCAATCACATGGTAATTCGTGAGAATGTGGCCTTCCTTATCCAGCACAAATCCACTGCCGAGAAAGGGGGTTTTCTCCAGCGAGTAGCGGGGGCGAATCATAAACGGATTAAAGTAATCCCGGTAGTAGGCATCGATGCGCTCTTTAATGGCCCCAACGGAGACTACGGCGGGGCTGATGCGCTCAATAACATCGGGGATGCTTTCGGTAATTTGGCTGTGCGCGGCCTTTGGGCTTGATGAATCTGCCAACGCGGGCGAGCTAATTCCCGTTGTCATGGAGGAAGCTAAGGCGCACCCAAGGGCAACGCCCAACGTTAGAAGAAAAAAGGGTGGGGCCAAGCTTTTTAGGCGTTCAGTGGGGTTCATATCGTGACATATCCGAGCAAGTTATCAGATTATAAACTAAGGCTTTTCAAAATCTAAGCCTAAATCCAAAGATATTTTACGAACCCTGTGATTGGTAGAGCACCAGGAAAATTTGAACAATTATTGCCGCTGAGTTAAAAAACGCGTGGGCAATCAGGGAAGAGTAAATTCCGTACCGCAGGCGAAGCAGGCAAAACCCCACGCTCACAAGAAAAATCTGTGTTTCCTTAAACCCCAACGGCTCAACCATGCCCACGTGCCCAAACATGAAGATAAGGGAAGTCAATAATACGGCAGCAAATGGGCCAAACCAATCCTGCAGGAGTTTTTGAATACCCAACCGGAAGATTAATTCTTCAGCAATCGCAGCGTTCAGTACAATAAACAGCATCGCGACTAACGCAGGAACACTGAACGAAACGCTTTCCAATGTTTGGTTGGTTGTTAAGTCCTCAGCTCCGGGCCACACAACGTTCAAAATCATGGAAAAGCCAAATAACACTAATCCCCCACCGATGGAAGGAACTAGAATTCTGGCTGAAATGGGCTGAACGACATCGAGTTGTTGATTCCAGAAGATGATGCCGCTCAATAGCCCCAGAATCCATATAATCATGCTGCCAAACAGCATGGAGCGAACGCTTTGCATGGATTCAAAATTGAATGTAAAACTCAATAACATTATGATCGCCAAGTTAATAAGCATGACACTACCTAGCGGTATCATCGCCTTGGCAGAGTTCAACGCATTACCCTGAAGGCTCGACTCATATTTCCGAAAACCCAGAAGTAAAAATCCAAGGATTGCCAACAAAAACAGAGATTGGAATAGGGTTATCAGCATGGAGATTGATCAAATCGGATTGTTAGAGAATGACTTTATTAGTGTTTGAGGAACTTTCTTGCTTGGCATGTGGGGCTGTAACCATTACCCAAAGGGCAAGTTTTCTCTCCTTGGGAGGAGTTATCCGTGCTTACCCCGTTTACGCGACAACCAAAAACAAGTTTTTTGGCACTATTTATCAGCATTTTATGCTTTTTTACACCGCTACTTTCAGCGCAAACAACCATCCGTGTTATGGCAGCCAACACCACCAGTGGCAACCAGCAATCTTATTTGGATCCTGGTAACAGAATTTTTCAAGGTTTGAAGCCTGATATTGTTTTGATTCAAGAGTTCAGCATTGGGCCAAGTGGTTCCACAGCAACAGCTACAACGGAAGCTTGGGTGGACGATATTTTTGGAACCGAGTTTTTTTGGGTTCGTGAACCGGGTGGGGACAACATCCCCAACGGCGTGATTAGCCGTTGGCCGATCATTGCATCGGGGCAAATTACCGATACTTATGCTCCGGATCGTGATCACAGCTGGGCGCGCATTGATATCCCTGGTGATCGTGATCTTTGGGTTGTTAGCGTTCACTTGTTAACGCGAAACAGCTCAACCCGCAGTTCCGAGGCTACCGAGTTGGTAAGCGGCCTAAACGGACTCAACATTCCCTCAACAGATTATTTAGTGATTGGCGGGGATTTTAACACGGGCAACTTCAATGAGCCTTGCCTTTCAACTTTTCGCAGTTATTTAGGCATTACCTCTTCCACAGATCTTAGGCCTGAGGATAGAAATTCCAACACGGGCACCAACGCCGGGCGCAATAAGCCTTACGATCAGGTTTTAGCGCGGCAAAACTTCAACACGTTGCAGGTTCCAACGGTGGTGGGCGCGGCAAGTTTCCCTAAAGGCCTGGTGTTTGACAGCCGAGTTTTTACGCCGCTTTCCGCTGTGGCACCCGTACAATCCGGCGATAGCGCTGCTACAAATATGCAACACATGGCAGTGATTAAGGATTTTCAGATTCCTGAGGGGCAAACCGGTGAAGGCAATTCCTTCAGCGTAATTGGTTCTTCCGTGAATTTTGGGGTGAGAAACGTCAACCAATCCCCTTTTGATGACAACACAATCACCCTAAACGTGAATACGCCGTTTACCCTTACAACCGTGAATTTTTCTGGAGTAAACGCTCAGGAATTTCAGCTTATTTCACCCCCGGTGCCTAGCACCATTACCACCAATACGCCTTTGGTGTTCCGTTGGTCCCCCACACAAAACAACGGTGTACTTCGCTCGGTAACAGCAAACTTCAATACAAACGCTGTACCCGCTAATTTTTCTGTAACACTTACGGGGACGGCTCAGGATAACGCCCAAACGTCCGACCCGATTGATCTTTCGGGGTATGTGTTGCGCCAGTTTAACAGCAGCGCAACGTACACAATTCCGAACGGAACGTTGTTGAATCCCCAGCAAACACTTGTTGTAGGCCGAAATGCAAACCGATCCGCGTTTGAATCCTTCTGGGGAATAGCAGCAGGTAGCAGCATGGTCTACTTGAATGCAACTGCTACAGGCAACGAGTTCCCCCTGATTAATGGCGCTGAAACCTACACGCTTTCGAATGCACAGAACCAGCAAATCGACCCGCCGAACAGCGGCGAAGTCCCTGAAGATGGGCTTGCCAGCGGCCAACGCGCTCGCCGGGTAATTGTAAATTCAACGGTGTTTCAAAACTCCTCCGCGGAAACCGCAACTCCCGGCAATCCTGAGGTGAACTCCGTTCAACTTGGGGACCTTGTGATAACGGAAGTCTCCGATGCGGTGGGCGCGGGGAATTTCATTTATGAGTTTGTTGAACTTTACTACGATGCCCCTACCGTTATTGTTCAGCCTGAGAAATCTATGTGGTTTATCTACTAAGGCACTTAGAGCAACTTACAGAAACGAACGAGTTTACAACGGATGCTTGAAAGATTTGTCGCGAACTATGAGTCCGCGACAAATCCTCCTGTGCGGATAATCCCGTATTCATGATTTCGTAAGTATGGATGGTAAGCTGACTGTAACCGTTGATGTTGGCCCGTTGGCGGTTAAATGACAATTCCTTCACCGGAAACGGGATCGAAGAAATGCAGCCGATCTAAGTTTACGAGCAGGGATTTGTTTTCATCAATCTCTGCCAAAGTTTTCGGTGGAACGCGGGCAATAAAGGGGTTTGCACCAGTGGTGAGGTACAAGTAAAGCTCCGAGCCAATAGGCTCTAAGATTTCAACTCGAGCTTGAATTTCATGGAAGTTGCCCTCAGCGGATTGCGTATGGGGATCGCTGAGGTCTTCAGGCCGAAGCCCAAGCGTTATGGCTCGGTCGTCTGGGCCGGCATTGATCAACAGATCTGCTTTTGCAGGGGGAATGGGAATTTTCAGGGATTCTTCCACAAAGTAGAGTTTCCCTTTTTCGCGGAGCAATTCGCCCTCAATAAAGTTCATGGGGGGCATACCAATAAAGCCGGCAACAAAGCGGTTTTTCGGGTGGTCGTAAAGGGTAATGGGATCGGCAACTTGCTGGATAAGCCCGTCTTTCATCACCACAATTCTATCGCCCATGGTCATTGCTTCAACTTGATCGTGCGTAACATAGATCATGGTGGTTTGAAGGCGTGTGTGCAGCTTGCTGATCTCCACTCGCATTTGTGAGCGGAGTTTTGCATCTAGGTTAGAGAGGGGTTCATCGAAGAGGAAAACTTGGGGTTTGCGAACGATTGCCTTGCCCACGGCAACACGTTGGCGTTGGCCGCCTGAGAGTTCGCGGGGTTTGCGATCTAGGAGTTCTTCGATTCCCAAAATGTGGGCGGCATCCTGTACGCGCTGATCAATCTCAGCTTTGGGGAACTTACGCCGTTGCAGGCTGAACGCCATGTTCTGGTAGGCGCTCATGTGGGGGTAGAGGGCAAAATTTTGAAACACCATGGCTATGTCGCGATCTTTTGCGGCGGTTTCATTCACCACTTTGTCGGCGATTTTAATTGTGCCGCTGGTGATTTCTTCCAGGCCAGCAATCATGCGCAGGGTGGAGGTTTTACCGCAGCCTGATGGGCCCACAAAGACCAGGAATTCTTTGTCGCGAATTTCAAGATTCATTTGATCCACAGCGAGAACGTTATCGCCGTAAGTTTTTGTGAGGTTTTCAAGGACAACGGAAGCCATAAGCGCGGTAGAGGGGGTGAATCCATGGGTTCATGAGTGGGAGGTACATTTTCAATAAGACCAACGAATGCCCGAAGAGCAAGTGAAAGTGTTTACCAAACCCATGGTAGGCATGTTGGATTACGGTTTGCCCAGCAGTTTTTCCACCGTGTTAATTGCCAAGCGAAGCCGAGCTTCACCCGTGCCGTGAATAACAGCATAGGGTAGGTTGTAGTGTTGCAGGTATTCCACACAACGGGCTTGAAATGCCTGACGCTGAGCCAATTTGGGAAGGCACCGTTGGGCATCCGGCTTCCAAGGGAGATCAATTTCGGCCAAAAGATAATAATCGCCTAGATTGCGTTCTGCGTATTGATTCACAGATTCGGGTGAAGTTCCAAACAAGACTTCGCTCCAAACTCTGGTTAGCAGCAGATCGGTATCAAGGAAGGCGATTTTATTGGAAAATCCTGCTACGGTATTATTGCTGGCCAGCTGGCCGCGAGCTGTACGGGGAATATCAGCTAACGTGCCTTGATCGCCAAAAAAGGTAAAGTAGGTACGGGCGTATTCCTCGGAGTTCCACGTTTTGAACTGGGCGGCAAGCTGGCGAGCGAGTTGGGATTTACCGGTGGACTCGCACCCGAAAAGCACCACGCGTTTAGGGAGTTTTGCGAAGCTGGGTGGATCAACGAGTTTTGCTGGGGGCTTTGGCGCGTGTATGGTATTGCCGTAATCAACGGGCACAAAGGCTAATCCATGGGTTTCAGCTATTTGCTGGTGGGCTATTGTATTGCCGAAGAGGGCGGAGTTCTTTAACGACTGATTGCTAATTTCAGCGAACGGTAAAATGTTTGTCACGTAGGCTTTCGCAAACCGGCGAATGTAAACGGCTGAATCATACGATAATTCATTCGGCAGAAAACCATTCACATAAATCGGCCGATGAAGGGGCGCATCGATCATTTTTTTTCCCGCCAAGCAAAAAAGCCCGCGAAGGAAAGTACTAAAAAGACCAAGTATAAGGCGGCGTAGAATGTTGCCCCACGATACACGTAAAGCTGAAAGGCTGTGGCGTTGATTACGATCCAGAAAATCCAGTTTTCGAAGACCTTTCTTGTTGCAAGGAACTCCGCGGTCAACGCCCCAACGGACGTCCACGCGTCTAAGTAGGGGTAAGCAGCATCGGTTTTTGTGCTCATGATTGCGCCAATTGCTGCAACCCCAAGGGCGATAAACCCTAAAGTGGCGGCCCAACCTTTGGCACCAAGGCGAACAACGGGAATGGGTTGTTGTTCTGTGAGTTGGAATTTACCCCCCGCCCAGTACCACCAACCGTAGAACGTAGTGCCAATATAGATGATGTGAAGCCAAAGATCAGAGTAAAGCTTCCACTGGTAACACAGGTAAATTGTGGGGAAAATATACAACAACCCAATAGGCCAACACCAGATGGATTGGCGCATACGAAGAACCACAAACAAGATTCCGAAGATTGTGGCAAATAGCTCAATAAATTGAAGGGTAGTCATCGAAGTGGAAGAAGCGGATCTTTCATAATTTGACCACCGTAACACCACCGCCGCCTTCAACATCAAGGCCGAAGCGGTAGTGCTTGATTGAGGGGTTTTTGCGGAGGTATTCGTGAACGGCGCGGTAGAGTTTTCCTTCGCCTAAGCCGTGAATGATTCGCACTTCAGAGTAGTTTGCCAGCAGGGCCCGATCCAAATAGCGGTCAAGCTCGTTCACGGCTTCTTCCACGCGGAATCCGTGTAAATCCAGCTCTGTTTTTACATTCTCGCGCGTGGCACGTTGCCTTGTGGCGGGTGTTGTGGTGGTTTCCTGCCGGGGACGATAAACCTCTGGGCTGGGGGGTGTTGCTTCTACCTTCATGGCTTCTTTTAGGCGTTTGCTGGGTTTTGTTTTTTTGGTGCCGGGGCGGCGTTCAGGTGTTGGCGGCGCTGGTTTTGCCAAGGCGGAAACCAGCGGGGGTGTTTCCTTGCGGGAAAGATCGTTCAGGAGCATGGTGGTTTCCACACTCCCCACCAGTACGGTTGCTTTTTTGCCGTCGCGAAGGAGCTCTTTGACTTCACCCCAGGCGCTGAGGGGCTTTACGTAAACTTTCATGCCGGGGGCAAGTTCACCAGAGCGCGGAGCGGGCCCAGAATCCTGCTGGCGCGCAAGGCTGGTGCGCTCTTGGTGCACGGCAACCTGTTCGCCGCGCAGGCGGTTGCGCAAGTGATTCAGGGATTCGCGGCGCTGCGAAAGCTGAAATTCCTCGCTCGGCAGGTTGGCAATACTACGCTCAATCTCCTCCCGCAGTTTTTCTACGGCGTCGCGTTTTTCAAGCAGAAAGGTACTTTTAAGCAGGCGTTTTTCTTCCCGTAATTCTTGGGCTCGTTGTGCGGCAATGCGCTCCTGCGCTTCCAAGGATTGTGCGCGGGCGGCGGCTTCGCGGGCAGATTGCGCTAAAGATTTTTCAAGCCCTTCAATGCGGTTTAGCAGTTCGCCCATGGCAAGTTTTTGTTCGCCGACTAATAAGCGGGCCCGCTGCAGAATGAGCTCTGGCATGCCGTGGTTTTCCGCAATGGTAAGGGCTTCGCTGGCGCCGGGCAAATCCAGCGTAACCGTGAAGGTGGGTTGGTGGGTGGAGGGATCAAGCCGGAAGCTGGCGTTGCGAGCACCCGGGGAATCTTCCGCCCAAATCTTCAGCGCCGCCAAGTGGCTGGTGGCAATGGTGAGGGACGCACGATCCAACAGAAACTCCAACAGCGACTGCGCAAGAGCACCGCCTTCGTCGGGGTCGGTTCCCGTTCCTAATTCGTCCAGCAAGATCAACGACCGCGAACTGGCACCATCAATAATTTGGCGCATGCGGCGGATATGACCACTGTAGGTGGAAAGGCCCTCTTGTAAGTCCTGCTGATCGCCAATATCAGCAAAGATTCCCTGAAAGAACGGAAGCCTGGAATCAGCCGAGGCCGGAATGGGGGAACCACAAAGAAGGAGAAAGCAAGCAAGGCCGAGGGATTTCATGGCAGTGGTTTTGCCACCAGCATTTGGGCCGCTGATAATCACGGCGCGGTCTTGAAGATCTAGGCTTACTGTAATAGGGACGGATTTTTTCTTGAGCTTTTCCTGCAGCAGGGGGTGGTGGGCGTGGAACAGGCGCAACGAGCCCCCTTCCCCGTAGAGGGGAATATTCCACCCCCGCGACCACCCATGGCGAGCAACGGCGTTTAGGCCGTCTAGCATTCTCAACAACTCTAAGTCCTCAGCCAACTGCGGCAGCAAGGGCCGCAGCTTGGCGGTAAGAGCCAATAGAATGCGGTGA
>DAIOTT010000124.1:4173-10828 GCA_036751885.1 Candidatus Sumerlaeota bacterium | reverse complement strand
CAGTCAATCCGGTCAAAAGATCAATCTCCGCAGCCCAAGCTTTATTCAACAGTTAATGGGTGTTGCCTCAGGTTAGTTTCTAGTTTTATCGGCGAAAATTGTGCTGAAACAGGAAAACACTTGCTCGCAGCGCAGGCTAAGCAACAATGCTTCTTCTGTTTCTCGGGAGAATCCATGAGCGAGTCCATCATCCCAGCGGAGATTGAGGAATCTATTCCTGAACCCGCTGCTATCAACGAACAAGACCTGATTAAAATCCATTACCACCGCTTTGATGACGCGTACTCTGAGCTCACTCTTTGGACGTGGGATTGTTCGCGCGAAGGGCATTACCATGCTCAAGATGTTGCCCCCGCGGGCAAAACTGATTTCGGCGTCTACTTCTTGTTGGATCCCAAGAAGTACATCCCCGTTGGCAACGAGATTGCCCCCGTGGGGCTGCTGCCACGCCGGTTCCTTCATTGGGATAAAAAAGATGCGCCGGATCGGATTTGGCACCCGCAAATGGGCAACGAGGTTTGGCTGCTTCAAGGCCGCGGGAACCTTTATTTAGAGGAACCCGATACAACAATTCAAATCGCCCATGTTTTTCAGGATGATTGGAATCTGCTGCGCATCGTGTTTGGTTTCCCGGTGGAAACCCGTTGCTTGAAGAACGAGGTGTTTGAAATCCTCAGCGAATCTGGGAAGAATCTTAGCATCTGCACCCTGGATCCGCAGGTGGATAACGATGGCAAAGTGCGCGTGCTGTACATCAAGTTGGATCAAGAAATCCCTCGGATTAACTCCCGCGTAACGGTACGCTATTTTGAGTCTGATCCCTGCCCCATGATGCCCGGCAATGTTCAGTACAAAAAGCAATTCTACACGCCAGAACCTTTGGGCGCGCAGGTATTCCGGGAAAATACCCACTTCCGCGCGTTTTCACCCGCCGCCACGGCCATTCAAGTTGTGCTGTATTCTGATCCTTGGACGAATGACGGCCGCCGGGTGTTGGATCTTGTGGAACGGAAAAACGGTATTTGGGAGCTTGAAATTCCTGAATCGCTGGAGGGTTGGTACTACAGCATGGTCGTGAAATGCCAGGTTGATTCCTCTGCCGCTGAGTTTCGCGATCCCTTTTGTACAAACACAATCAGCAACCCCAACCGAGCTCGCCTTACCAATCTCTATTCCACAGATCCCAAAGGGTTTCGCCCCGTAAGTGAAGTACACAGCTCCGGCAAGCTGACCGATGCAATCATCTATGAAGCCCACGTGCGGGACTTCACCATTCATCCGGATTCCGGCGTAGAAGCCAAAGGATCCTACCACGGCATGGTAGAGCCCAACACGCATTTGCAGGGAAACCCAAAAGTTACGACCGGTTACAACTACCTGAAAGACCTTGGCATTACCCATGTACAGTTGCTCCCTGTTCACCAGTTTGATTTGGATGAGCTGAACCCCGTATACAATTGGGGTTATATGACCGCCGCATTCTTTTCTCCCTGCGGGTGGTTTGCCAGCGGTAAGAACGATGCATCAAGAATTCACGAGTTGAAAACCCTGATTAAGGAATTCCACTCGGCCGGTATAGGCGTTGTGCTTGATATTGTGATTAACCACAGCGGCGAACAGAACACTCTGGAACAAATGGCACCCCGCTACTATCACCGAACCATGGCGGACGGCAGCTTTTGGAACGGCTCCGGCTGCGGCAATGAAATCCACAGCGAAACCCCCATGGGGCGCCAATTGGTGAAGGATTGTTGCCGGTACTGGGTGTGTGAGTACGGGGTGGACGGCTTCCGATTCGATCTCATGGGCCTTACGGATCTGAGAACGCTAACAGAGGTTCGCGAGGAACTACAAAAAATCCGCTCAGGAATACTCGTCTACGGCGAGCCTTGGGTTGGCGGCCCAACAGGGCGTGATTACATTACGGATAAAGCTGCCGTTGCAGGCCAAAACATCGGCGCCTTCAACGATGTTTATCGCAACGCCATTAAAGGCGAACCCGAGGGGTTTACCTGCGGGTATGTTCAGAACGGCAGCCACCGCGACGATGTGATCCGCGGTCTTCAGGGTTCCATCTATGGGTGGGCGAAATCACCTCAGGAAACAATAAACTATGTTACCTGCCACGACAACCTTACCCTGTGGGATAAAATCACCCTTTCCACTCGCGATGAAGACATAGACGATTCAGATCGTCAGCGCATGCATTTGCTCTCTCTAACGCTGCTATGCGTCTCACAAGGGGCGTTGTTCATCCACGGCGGTTCGGAGTTCCTGCGCTCCAAGGATGGGCAACACAACAGCTACAACGCGCCCGATTGGGTAAACCAGTTCGATTGGGTTCAACGAGGCAATCAACTTGCATCAGTGAAGTTTATGTCGGAACTGATTAAGCTCCGCCGGAACCACCCAATCTTTCGTCTTTCCACCGCGGAGGAAATCAGGAAGCGCCTGATCTTCAAGCACGAACACCTCCCTGTTTGGTCGGCAATTCACCTGGAAATAAACGGGGAAGACCTTCCCAAAGAGCCTTGGTCTGAGGTGCTTGTTCTAGTAAACCCCGATTCAGCCCGGCAAGTATTCAACCTTCCCGAGCGCCCCAAACCTTGGAAGATTATCTGTTTTGACTATCAAATTTGGCACAAGGGTTCACCGGCAACTCCCGCTAATCAATTTTCCATTCCTAGCCGTTCACTCTGTATTCTGGCTCAGGGAGCCTAATTTATATGTCATTGCCAGATCAAAAATACTATGCCTTTACACTTTCACCCCTGCACGATGGCAAACGCCTGAAGGAATTCCTTCAGGCAGAATTTCCGAATCTTTCCGCCCGCGAAATTGTGATGATTGCAAATAACAACCTGATTACCCTGAACGAGGAAACAATCGCTAATTTAGATGAAGTGTTGCCTACCTCGGGGAATTTGTATGTGGATTTACGGCACGGAACCAAGGGCGTGCAAAAGCCCAAACGCAAAGCCATTCGCGACCAATTACATGTTCTGCACGACGATGAGCATTGCATCGTGGTGAATAAATTCTCCGGCGTTGTTGTGCAACCGGTAGAGGGTTCTGCAAAAGAAAAACCCTCTGGGCCCCCGTTGGTAGAGCTGCTGAAGCACTACTGGAAGAAGACCGGTTCAACCGTCATAAACCCCTACGTCATTCAGCGTCTGGACAAAGGCACCAGCGGCGTAATGGTGTTGGCTAAAACCATGCACGCCTCCCGCTTTTTGCAGCGCCAAGCCGCCGAACGACAAATGGAACGGCGCTACCAAGCTGTTGTGCTGGGCAGCATGACAAAAGAAAAAGGCATTTGGCGAACCTACCTTGGTGAGGACGATTCCAAACGGCGGCACAGTATTCTCCGCCTCCGCGAGGATCAACCCCTTCCCGAACCACCCCCAGAAAACGGAAAAATCGCCATTACAAACTTCAAAGTCCTTCAACGATTCCAGCGCGCCTCATTAATTGAACTTAAGCTTGAAACCGGCCGCACCCACCAAATCCGCATCCACTGCGCGGAAACGGCCCACCCTGTTATGGGGGACGGCGTTTACATACACTTGTCGCGCCATTTGTTTCCCGCAATCCCCTTTGAGGAGGGCGTTCCAAAAGTAGAACGCATGATGCTACATGCATCCTACTTGAAGTTTCAACACCCAGCACCCCCGCATCGCTGGCTTACCTTTCGCGTAGACTTGCCCGAGCAGATGACACTTCTGCTTGAAAAGCTTGAGGTTTCCTCATCGAAAAAGAGTATGCGATAAACTCTTAAATTGTTAATATTACCACGAATTAACATTTCAACCTTATTTCTGCTTGCATCAGAAACAAAAAAACTACAATTCTTGAACAACTAAATTATTTGGTATCAGATTCCTACCATGATTAAAGCTGACATTGTTAAAGAAGTTATTCAGGCCCTCAGCACCGAAAACGAAGTCATTCGCGATCGTGAAGCGCTTGAAATTGTTGATCACATCATTGAATCCTTCAAGGAAGTCATCATCCGAGACGAGCGCTTAGAAATCCGTGATTTCGGCGTTTTCCAAGTCAAAAAACGCAAAGCCAGAATCGGCAGAAACCCCAAAAACAAAGTGGAATATGAAATTCCTGAACACCACGTTGTAACATTCAAACCCGGTAAACGAATCAAAGTTATTCCACCAAAATAATCAACAATCCAAGTATACAACATTCTTCACTTCTTCTTTAGCTTTCTGGATTCTTCCAGAAAGCTTTTTTGTAATCATCCCCTGTATACAGTTTTCATGAACCATCGAAAACCAAAAAAATATTCAGAAAAGATTGATTTTTTTTTGACGTACTTCTCCTCCGCAAGAATCCTCACACGATCATGGGCTTCATCCCACGGTTGATCCCCTGATGATTACATCCCCAAAAGAATTAACCATTACCTATGTTAAAGATCAACGAACCCTTCACATACCCTTGGGTGAATTTGGAATCCACCATGGAAGAACAAGGTGAAACTTCCTTTTACCTTGCAGGCTTGGGAAGCCTTATCAACTGCAAATCCGCTTCAAGAACCCTCAAAAGTGTTCCCTACCCCGCAAAACCCATCAAGGTTTTCGGCTTTATTCGCGTTTATGACTACATCGTTTCCAACCAAAAATCTGGGCAAACACCCCTTCAAGGCTCTTGCCCTGTTGCGGCGCTGAACGCCTACCCCAGCGAAAAACACTGGTTTAATGGGGCGTTGCTCCGCGTTTGTTTGGAGGATGTTCCCGCCTTCCGAGCTCGGGAAGTAGGGTATAATTTACTCCCGGCAGAGTTTGTTCCCTACGCCGATCGCACTGCCAAACGCCGGAAAATCTTTGTTCTTTCCCGCCCCCGTGTTCCCGGAATTTTTCGCCTTATCCCCAACGGCTTTTCTCCGGCCCCCGCTTACCACGCCATTTGTCGCGACGGAGCAGAGCGTATTTCAAGGGCGTTTCTTCGGGATTTTTACCGCACTACGTTCATGGCAGATCGGGAAACGCGGTTGGAAGATTGTTTGTGCGACGTTTCCCTTAGGCCAAAACAAACGAATAAATGAAAATTTTCCGTTGATGCGCGTAAATTTGTTTCTAAGAACATGCATGGGTGATTTATTCTTTCGCATTGTAAAAGGAAAAACTAAACCATGTCGAATTGGAATCAATTTAAACCCGTAGGGCGCGAAGAAAGAAAAGAAAACCCCAACGTTTACCTGTACTCCTTGGCTTCTTGGGCCGTTCTAGGTGCTGTTGCCGGTTGGCTGACCGCCTGGTTCATCTATGCTAGAATCTCCGTGCGCTCCTACCATTATACAGATTACGATCTAATCACTTCGGATCAAATGTTTGGCGAATATTTTACTACTAGCGGTGCAGTAATAGGCCTATTCTTGGGTTTAGGGTTAGGGCTTATGTACTACTGGCAAGCTAAAAATTCCCCTAAAAAACGGATTGAATTTCAACACCCCTACTGATTCTTGCTTGCATTACGGTACTGATGGAAGTACCGATTACGCCGATGCTCTTACCCGTAGGTTTTGATTTTTACTATGCCTTGCCAAGATGTTACTGAAGAAATTGTTCTTACACTTGATGCCAATGACAAAATTAAAGATTACCAACTGATAAAACAATCTTGTGGCCGCGCTGTGGGCGAAGCAAATTTGCTTTCCAGCTGGGTTTGCGGGCAATCAATCGAAGATTTTTTAGCGGTTCATGTTGAAGCTTTTTTGGATCACTTTGCGATTGAAGATGAAACCGAAGAATTTCTTCATTTGAAGCACTTTTTCGCCCTGAAGATTGCAAGCCAAGTCCTTGTAGGCGCTGAACCCGGGGGGCCGTTGGAATCCTGCGCGGTGGAATCAATCACCTGCGATGCTGAGGGGATGGTTATTCACGCCCACCTCTCGGTGGATTTACTCACCACCAAAATAAAGTCCTGCGGTCGCTGCGTGGGCTGCGGTGTAAAGTCGAAGAAAAAAGCCCTTAGCGTTTAAAGATCAACCACAGCTCCGCACCAATAAGGTTTAGCTCCTGCGCTTATCGTGATCTGCTAAATTAGCCGTTTGCCTTAGCTTTTTTGCCAGAATTTACCAAGCCAATGCCAAACAAAATTACAACAGCCCCGGCAATTTGGTACGTGGTTAGTACTTCATCCAATAATAAATACCCCGTAATAATGCTAATCATCGGAAGCGCGTAGGCTTTTGTGGCAATCACGTTGGCCGGCAGCTTGTCCAAAATATACATGTAACTCCCGTACCCTAGGATTGTTGTTATCAAGCTTACATAGAAAAAAGCCGCCCAAGCGCCGGTGGAATAACGTGTAACATCCCAAGATTCATAAATCGCTGCAATCACAAGAAATACCCCGCAGGAAAGCATATATTGAACACCCGTGTGCAGAAAAACATCGGCTTCAATGGAATAATGGCGCACATAAAATCCCCCAATGCCCCAGCAAAATGCTGTCAGCAAAAGGAAGAACAGGGCAAAACTGTAGTTCGCCATTCCGGCTTCATCGCTCCCCGCAAGCATTGATTGCAGCGCCGGCCAAAACATTACAATTAGCCCGCAGAACCCCACAATCAGGCCCCACCAAACAGAACGGCCAAACCGCTCGCCCCAAAAGAAACACATGAGAATAAAAATGC
>DAIOTT010000124.1:0-4155 GCA_036751885.1 Candidatus Sumerlaeota bacterium | reverse complement strand
TGGATTCTAACGAAGTGACAACCGGCGCTATGCCGCCGTTAATGTAAAGCAGCGCAATCGTCAGAAAAAAATTCCCCCCAAAAACAGAGAGCGCAGAGGAAATACCAATCCTGCTCCAAACCGTTTTGTCCCTCGGCAACTTCACGCCCCGGGCAAAACTCAGCCCAAGCAACAAAATGCCACAAAGCAAATACCTCATCCCATTAAACAGCATGGGGGGAATTTCGTTTACAACAATCTTAGTCGCAACAAACCCTGTTCCCCAAGTAATAAACATCGTCATCAGAGCAAGGTAGGGGAGGGAAATTTTGGGCATGGAAAAATAAAACTCTAACAAGGGATCAGATGCAAGAAGCAACTAAAGAGCCTTGTTGAGCTCAATCGATATCTCGCGTTCCGTTGCAGAGATAATGTGTGTTGGGGAAATAAATAGAAATGAGAAAAACCAGCATTTCGAGTTGGTTTGCCGCCAATTTAGGAGGAAAGTTTGCGTATAATTACGGAAAAATCTCAAAAAGGCCAAATAATATGATTCTCCATTATTAAGTTGGAAACTACCGATCGATCAATGAACCAGTCATTTTGAGTATGGAGGCTGAAAGTAGAATTTCTAGTTGTGAGGCTGGAACTATTTTTGAGGTTAGTGGCCATCAGATTTTGAAAACCGCAGCTATTTACGGAGCAAATGCTTCGGGGAAATCCAATTTGATCAAATCTTTGAGCTTTATGAGAGAATTCCTATTAAACTCTTCAAAAGAAAGTCAACAGGGTGAGCCGATTGCTACGGAACCATTCGTTCTCAACTCAGAAAGTTCTCAAAAGCCTAGCTTTTTTGAATTAGTCTTCCTGATGAATAAATTTAAGTACCGTTATGGATTCGAGGCAGATGATAAACGTGTGCATAAAGAGTGGCTTTTTTACGTAAAGCGAAAATCTGAAAAACCTTTATTTATTCGCGAGTTTGATGAGATTGAATGCTTTCCCGACTTTAAAAAAGGTGAAAAATTAGAATCCAAGACACGGGACAATGCATTGTTTCTTTCCGTCGTTTCCAATTTTGCCGGTGTGATATCTGGTGAAATATTAGATTATATGAAGCAAATTATTATGGTTCCAGATGTGATTAATCGCTTCCCATTTGTATTTATGGGATTTCTTGGGAATAAGATTTATCAGAAAAAAGTAATTGAACTAATTAGAATGCTTGATCTGAGTATAAAAAACTTATATCTTGAAGAAGATGTATATTCTGAACTTGATGAAATGTCAAAATCTCAGTCTGAAATCCACGTTGTGGAAAATGTAGAAAAAAGAATTAAGAAAACATTAAAATTATATTCTAAACATAATATATACAAAGATAAAGAAGTAACAGGGACTTTGGATTTTGAAGTCTCAGAAAATGAGTCTGAAGGTACTAAGAAATTGATCAGTATTGCAGGATTTATTGTTGCAGCAATTGAGCAAGGCAAGACTCTTGTTGTTGATGAATTAGAGGCAAAGATTCATCCAATATTAACTAGAGCTCTTATAAATCTATTTCATAACCCAGAGGTAAATAGAAAAAATGCTCAACTTATCTTTACAACTCATGATACTAATCTTCTTCAATATGTAAAATTTAGTCGTGATCAAATATGGTTTACTGAGAAAAATTCTGTTGAGGAAACTTATCTATATTCCCTCTCTGAGATTAAACCTTCTGTAAGAAAAGATGCATCACTTGAAAAATATTACTTTCTTGGACGGTATGGTGGAATCCCATATTTGGGTGATCTAGATCTTCTATGTAAAGATCAAGTTAGTTCTGGAGCTACTGGTACACAAAATGGGTAAGCCAGTCAAGTTTTCAGACTCTAAAAGGAAATGGTTTAATCAAGCTTTACCAAAAAGAAAGTATGTAATATATCCAGAACTTAAAAGATTTCTTATTGTTTGTGAAGGTACAAAAACTGAACCGAATTATTTTAAATCCATCGGTAAAACATTATCGAAAAACACTGTGAAAATAACGATGGAAGGTGCTGGGCAAAATACTCTTTCACTCCTGAAGCACGCATTTGAGTTATTTAGTAAAAGTCAAAAAAGCAACGATCCGTTTGACGAAGTATGGATTGTTTTCGATCGAGATAGTTTCCCGCCTGATGATTTTGATAACGCTATCAAATACGCGAGGAAACACAAAATGAGAACCGCATGGTCTAATGAAGCATTTGAATTGTGGTACCTGCTTCACTTTGAATATCGAAATACTCATATGTCCAGACAAGAGTATTCGGAAGAGCTCTCTAAATATTTAGATCAATCTTATAAAAAAATTCGCAAAACATGTACACTTTACTGAAAAAATTTGGGGATTAAAATAAAGCAATACAATATGCCCGCGAACTTACCAAGAAATTTTGCACTCAGAGAACTCCTTGCCATAAGCAAAACCCCTCAACGACAGTATCTTTACTTATTCAGGCTTTAAATAAATACAAAGACCCTTCAATGGTTGATTGAAAGATTCCGACTCAATCTGCTCTGGGCTTAACTGGATCTTTCCCAGTACAACAAACCTTCAGGCTGGTTTGATGAGTCTGATAATGATGTTTTCATGATCGGCGAAACCAAATGAGCAGCTCAAAAACTCTGAGATCCGCAGCGCCCCCACCAATTCCTTACCCGATTTACTTTGTGTTTATTTTGGGCTGGCTGGCGTTTCTTACGATTGTGCACAACGTGAAATTTATTACGGCAGATATGAGCGTGTTTGATCCCGAGTTTCGCGATAAATACTCCGTGCAATGGCATTTGGTGATGACCCACGGCGTTGCTGCAATGATTGCATTGGCAATCGGGCCTGTGCAGTTTGTGGAGTCCTGGCGCAAACGGTGGCGCGGGCTGCACCGCATGTTGGGGCGGGTGTACATCATCGCCCTGTTACTGGCAGCACCAACCGGGTTTTTCATGGGGCTTATGGCTTACGGTGGTTTGCTTTCGCAATCGGCGTTTGTGGTGTTTTCAATCCTTTGGTTTGTTACTGCGTGCCTGGGGTACCACACGGCTTGTAAGCGCAAATTCGCTGAACACCGCGTTTGGATGATCCGTAGTTACGCCCTAACGTTTGGCGCCGTAATTCTGCGCGTTCAATTAAATCTGCTGCAAGATTTCGGCTTTCGGTTTGAGGTTGTTTACCCCTACATGGCGTGGTGTTCTTGGATTCCAGCCGTCCTAATTGGCGAGCTTGTTGTGCGTAAGATGTACCGATTTCTGCCGCAATCCGGGCAAATACTACATCCTGCTTGAATTTTTTCTGAGTTTCTGCGTACGATGATTGTAAATCTTTTACAATCAAAAGTACTGCCGTAATTCACACAAGGGAGGACTTGTTAAAATGTCACCACACCGCGCCGCGTTTGATGCCGCAGACGCTATTATGTCTGCCATGGATCTGGGAACCAAGGATGCCCACCCGTACTCCGTTAGCCAACACAGCCGCTCTGGCGCCCCGTCAGCTACGGGAAGCCAACCCTCTGTAAGTCATTCAGGCATCGATGATCTTACCCACCGGCTTGAAAAACAGTCCCTGATGATTCAAACGCTTCTGATGATTTTGCTGGAGAAAAACGTGATTCAGGAAAGCGAGTTCAAAGAGTGGATGGTATACGTGGACGAGTTGGACGGCAAACGCGACGGCCGATTGCGGGAAGATCGCAGCCCGGTAAAATGTCCCTCCTGCGGTCGAAATTCTCCTCGCGCCAAATCAAACTGTCAGTATTGTGGCCAAGAATTTCCTCAAGAATTCTTGCAGCATTTGCCAAAGTAATTAGGGTGATAATCAATCTAGGATTCAAAAGAAACCGCGCAGAGACGCTGAGGGCACAAAGTAAAAACCTAAAATTACTCCTAAATCATTAATACGATCTGATGATTTGCAACAGACAATTTCTAATCTTAACTCTGCGGCCTCTGCGTCTCTGCGCGACATTATACTTTTCAAAAATCAGAATAAATCATTTCAGGTCTTCCAACAGCTCTTATGCCCCTTCTTCCTCTTCGCTTTTATGGCGATCCCGTTCTTTCACAAAAAGCTCAGCCCATTGAAAAAATCGAGCCCCGCCACCACCAGCTTGCGGCACTCGTAACGGTCGAGCCCGCGATACTCGTCGG
>DAIOTT010000123.1:0-10893 GCA_036751885.1 Candidatus Sumerlaeota bacterium | reverse complement strand
TCAATTTGCGGCCTGTGATCTTTACGATTCCGAACCCCGAAGATGAATCTATTGATGCCAAACAGGTTGAGGCGATTTTCTATTCTGATGAATCCAGCAAAGTAAACGCAATTTACTTAGATTCAGAAGGCAAGTTTAAGCGCCTTTGGGAACCTGTTTCTGCCGGTGCGCGCATTATGGCACCCTTGACGGAGGGTCGACCAAGAAACTTTGCTCAGCGGGATTTATTGGTTCCTACTTCAAGCGGAAGTATTGTGATTATTGATCTGTTGAATGGTGTACCCGCTTCGGCACCAGCTTCTAGTTATCGCTATTTGGTAGAGGAAAATCAGTCAATCGGAACCAGTATTTTGGCGATGAATGTTACCGGTGATTCGCGGGACGAGTTGATTTTCTCCATGGAAATTGGTGTGTTCAAGGTTTGCCAATTCAATGAATCTGCAGGAGGTAAATTACCTACAATTTGGCAGGAGAAAATGGGCAACGCCCCAATTGGTCACCCTGTATTGCTGACCGATCCGTTCAGCAATTCAAGCCAAAGTTGGAAAATGGCCTTTCTTGCAACGTCAAAAACTCTTTACGCGTTCAAACCAGATTCGCCACAACCCTCCACTTGGCGGTTAATTCAAGGGACGTTGCCACTCTATTCAGAAATTAATACCGCGTTGGCGGTTTTACCGCGAGACGGAAACTTCCCGTTCATGATTACGGGGATGGGGAATGATTTAGCCATTTTTGATACTAGCACTTGGCCGAAAGGGGAATCGACGAAAGATGTTTTGAAAGTCAATTTGGGCACACGTTTACAGGGTTCGCCTGTTATTTCAGCGCGTAAAACAGAGAATGGATCTTTCAGGGCAATGGTTGTTGCAACGTCCTCCCAGGGAACAATCTTCACGTTAGATTCCGATTTAGAAGCAATTCCCCAAACGAATACGCCGTGGATGGCAGTGGGCGGAAACCCACGGCACTCTATGAGGCTTGATGCATTGTTTTACCAAGATTTGATTCAACTTCAATCAGATCAACGGGGATTATTAGCTGGAAAGCTTGCTGATTTGGAGGCGTTTACCGAGGCGAAAGATTGGGAAGCAGCAGAATCAACCGCCGAGTGGCTGATTCGATTTGATCCCTTAAGCGAGGAGTACAAGACTCAACTTTCCTCCATTAGATTTAGTAAAAACTTCCTAACGATTGTTACCAGCACTTTGGCTGTTATCATTGGTTTGGGTTATTTAGCTTTTGTAATTGTTCGCAGTTACAGTTTGAACCGGTTGGAGAAAAAAGCCAAGTCTGCCCTTGATCAAGAGAACCTGACCGATGCCGAAAAATACTATGAGCAACTCGTCAAAAAACGGCCGAAACGAACACGCTACGTTGCAACGCTTGCCATGGTTTACAGCAATAAGAACAACCTGAATGCTGATACATTGCCGGTTTATAAAAAAGCCATTGAGTTGGACGGAAACAACAAGCGGATTTTGAATTCCTATGCGTTGGCCCTTTTCAACAATCAAGAATATTCCGATGAAGCAACCGTTGTTTACCAGAAGTGTTTGAATTTAGATTCAGAATACCGCGGTATATTGCTTTATGCCCTAGGTAAAGGGGAACTGAACAAAGGCAATTTAGATTCGGCAATTGGCAAATTTCAAGAATCCAATTCCGCCGGGTTTAATGATCCACGGTTGGATGAAGATTTGTGCATGGCTTACGTGGGTAATGGGCACACTTCACCCAGCGCGTTGCAGCTTTACCAAAAAATGGCTCATCAAAATCAAAATAATCTTTCATTTTTGGAAACCTATTTATTTGCCTGCATTGCAAACAACATCAAAAGCAAAGAGGTTGAATCGCTTTGTTTTCAAGTTCAAGAAGCAAATCCTTCGAACTTGTTGGCGTGCGGTTACTTGGCTCAGGAGTACATTCACCGGGGTGAAACGGGTGCGGCGATTGATGAAGCAAACCGCATGTTGGAGATTAATGAAAACCACCTTCCGGCCTTGGATATTCTTGCGCAAGCCTACTCCATGGAACGCCGAAAAGATAAGAAAGCTGAGACGACCTACTTACGTTTGCTTGACTTAAAACCCGATCACCAAAATGCGCTGAGCTCGTTGGTGGAACTTTATTATTCTCAAGATCGGTTTGATGGTGCTGCGTTGAAAATCTTCAAGGCCTCTTTCAAGCTCAACCCTGATCACCCCGAAACGCTAAAATCCCTAGCCCGTTCAGCCAAGCTCAGCGGCGATTCAGCTCTGGCGATTTCGGCTCTTGAAGGGCTATTCAAAATTGGCAAAGCTGAAAATGAGCACCACGTTCAGCTTGCTTTGGCCTATATTGCCGAAGGGAAAATTGCCGCTGATTATGAGCGGGTGTTTAAGGATGCTCTGCGCATTGATGGCGATAATGAAAAAATAAGCGGAGCTTTGGCTACAATTTATGCCAACGCCAAACGCGACGATGCTGAGGCAATGGCATTGTATGAATCCTATTACAAGATTAGCGCCGGTAACATTAAGATCGGCAAACAATTGGTTCGGGCATTTGCAGCAAACCAACGGTTTGAAGAGGCACTTGAAACGGCTAAGGCGCTGAAAGAAGCCAGTCCGAATGATCCTGATATTGAAGGCCTGATTGCCTACTGCAAGCTTTACGGCAATAAATTAGATGATGCTGTGAACGAGTATGAAGCAATTCTACAGCGGGACCCAAACAACAAAGATGCTCAAATCCACCTTGCGGAGGCTTACGCCCAAAAAAGCCGCGTTGATGCAGAATCCCTTCGGCTTTACGAACGTGCTCTTGTCATTGATCCCAGAAACGAGGCCATTATACTGGCAATGGCGAGCGTTTATATTTCTAAAAATGATACGGTAAACGCGATTCAGCAGTTTCAGCAGTTTCTGAAATACGCCCCCAACCAAGAAGAGCGGTTGATCAAAAAGGTTCAGCTGATCCTAAAGGAAAAACCCGACCTCATTCGAGTTCGCTGGTTCCTGTGCGAGGTGCTGGTGAGCTTTGGTCGATTGCGCGAAGCAATGGACAATTTGAAAATTGTTTACCAAGATGCTCCGAACCAAGGGAAAAATATTCAGTCGGCGTTGGACAAAATTTTGGCGAAAGACAAAAACAATTTTGCTGCGCTGGCACTAAAGGGACGCATTTTAAACGACTCTGGCGAAACTGTAAAAGCAATGGAAATGCTGGAGGCTGCCTATAAATTGCAGCCCACCAACGAAGACCTTATGGTGGCCTTAGCCAATTGCTACGAACAGGTGCTGCAGAAGCGGGAAAGCTCTGAAACGCGTTTCCGCTTAGGGCGTTTGTACTACATGACAGAACGTTATGATGAAGCGATTGCCGCCTTTCAGCAAACTGCGCAGGACTTTAGAACCGAGGCAGCCTCAGGCAAAATGTTGGGGCGCTGCTACATTGCCAAAGAACTGTACGACCTTGCCTTTGGCGTTCTGCAAAAAGTAGTGGTGGACGATGAAGTGAAAGAACTGCTTTACGATCTTGCTAAACGTTTGGAAGGGCGCCAAGAAATTGGTGCGGCGAAGAATGTATATCGGCAGTTGTTTGCAGCAGACATTAATTACAAAGACGTGAAAGTTCGCTTTGAGGCTCTTTCAAACCCTGACAGCTCCATGGGTAGTTTTGGGGGAGGAAGCAGCGATAGCTACGAACGCACCAGCGTGATGCAGCAAATGAGTGAGGATGCAAAACGCCGTTATGAACTGCTGGAAGAGCTGGGCCGTGGTGCTATGGGGATTGTTTACCGTGCGAAAGATAAAGAGTTGGAGGAAGTTGTAGCGTTGAAAATTCTTCCGGATCAACTTTCCTCAAATGAAGAGGCGGTTCGCCGGTTTAAGATTGAAGCCAGAAACGCCCGCAAGCTTTCTCACCCTCACATTGTTCGGATTCACGATATTGGTGAGGAAGCTGGGCGCCGATACATTTCCATGGAATTTGTTGATGGTTCTGATTTGAAGAAAAAAATCAAAACCGAGGGGCGCATCAATCTGGAGAGTTTCTTCAAGTACTCCAAAGCAATTGCCTCGGCCCTTGGTTACGCGCACACGCTTGGGATTGTTCACCGCGATATTAAGCCGGCAAACATTATGTTGGATTCTACGGATAAAGTGAAGATTACAGACTTCGGGATTGCCAAGCTTTTGGATGCTGGCGATGCAAACGAAGGAACCATGATGGGCGCTGTTATTGGTACGCCGCTGTATATGTCGCCGGAGCAAGTTCAGGGCGTACCGGTGGACAACCGTGCGGATCTTTATGCGTACGGCATTATGTTGTACGAATTTTTAAACACTCGCCCGCCCTTTACAAAAGGGGATTTAGCCTACCAGCATATTCACGAGCAGCCCAAAAGAATTGAGGATTGCCCTGAAGAAATTTGGCAGATCATTAGCAAATGTTTGGAAAAAGATAAAGAGAACCGCTGGAACAATGCGGAAGAGATTTTAGAGGCGTTAATCACCGTGCAGAAAAAATTGTCCTAGTCATTCTTTTTAAAAATGAGCCTTGAAGTTGAGGCTCTTTCTTCTAGGGGATTTCGCCAATATTTTGTGTTTTCTTGAACGGCTCTGAGACAATTGAAAGGGGGTACTTTCGGTTGTTCATGATGCTTTGCAACATTGTTAGCAGCAGGGGTTGGCTTTCCAGAAACTCGGTAAAGCGGGAGTGGTTGCCGTAGTATTTCTCTACGGTACGAAGCGCTTCTTGATCAATATTATCTGGCGGGTTGCCGGCGTAAGCTTCCATTGAAAATGCCACGGTGTACCAGTTGATTAGGGCAAATTGCATCAGCATAAATTGAAGGCCGGCGCGTATGTTTTCGCTTAGCAGCAAATCCTTGCGGAACAACGCGTGGCGAAAAAAACGGGTGAGCAATTGGTCGCGCTCGCTGCCGGGAACATCGGCAGGCCAAAAACGCTTCACATCCGCCGGGCGCATTTTAGCGTTTAAGGGCTTTAACTGAACAGCGCGTATCATGAGTGCGTTGGTGATAAAATGACGCGCCAAATAGATGAGGGCGCTTTTACGATTTGCCCCCCGCCACAAGGCTTGTCGGTAACTGGCAATCAGGCCAATGAAGGCTCGGTGTTGGGCGGGGACGGGTTTTTCACGAACGCTTTTTGCCAGCAACCGCCCCCATCGATCAGCCTGAAAGCGCCGGGCTAGGGTTTCAATCAGCTGCAAATCACTGGCTGTTTGCCCGGCTAGTTGTTCATCAACGGAGAGCTCCACGGAGGATTCGCCCCGCAAGCGCGAGGCTTTGAAGGTTTCCAAAACTAACTCCATAAATTGGGCCGCGCAATACAGGCGGCGGCTAAGCTCTACACCGGGGAGGGCAAAAATTTCGTCCAACGTTCGTTCCAATGCAAGGTAGGCTTCAAAATCTAAGGAAATTCTGGCGGAGATTTTTACGGGGCGGTTAGCATCGCGGTGGTGAATACTGCGGGCGTATTCATCTTCCAACTCTGCCCGGCGTGTTTCAACTTCAGCGCCGTGGTCTTGTAAAATGGCGGTACAGGCGAAGCTTAGGCCCACGTAAGGGCCGGCGGGAGTTTGCACGTAGCGGAAAGGGAAATCAATGCAGGCTTGGGGTTTAATCTTTGGGCCTAAAGCCTCGTGCAGGGCGCAGGCTTTGTTTTCTTTCAAGAATGTACACACATCGTTTTCTCGGCAAAGGGCTTTGCCTGAGTCGAACTCGCTGGGCACAAATGGGGGGGATTCTGTAAGCCGCTGTTGATGAGGTTTTAGATTGTAGGGCTGCAGGCGTTGTTCGGAAACTTCATCCACGGGGATTTCCCAGAAATCAGCACAGCCCCGGCCACACATAACGCAATCATACTTCATTTTAGGGGGTAGGTGCAAAGTGGGATTGCTCAATTCAGAATTCCTTGCAGAGTAAACGAAGCTTTTTACTGACACACAACTCACTTCAACGCAAGACCGACTCATGCCGCACCCAAAAAGTTCCGTCCCTTCTATTTTACAACCCGCACAAATGACGCGCACTGTTCTTGATAACGGGGTGGTTTTGCTGATAGACCACCGCCCCACCATGAGCAGCGTTGCGCTAAATCTTACGTTCAACATTGGCAGCCGGCACGAACCTGCTGAACTCAGTGGTATTACTCACTTTGTTGAGCATATGGTGTTCAAAGGAACAAAGAAACGCAATTTGGATGCGATTGCCCGGGTAATAAATGAGCAGGGTGGTTTTTTCAATGCATCCACCGGTACGGATTGTATGCGCCTTGAAACGCGCGTGGTTCAGCAGGATGTGATTGAAGCTGTGGAATTGATGACCGATTTAGCCTTCAAGAGTATTTTCCCCAAGCGTGAAGTTGAGCGTGAGCGGGGAGTGATTTTGGAGGAAATAGCCGAATACCGCGACTCCCCCGAAGACCAATGTTTTGATGAGTGGATGAACGCGCTTTGGTCGCCAAGTTCGTTGGGAGCGCCGATTCTTGGCAGAACGGAAACAATTGAATCCATTACGGCTGCCCAGTTGAAAGATTGGCTTTCAAGGTTGTTACACCCCAGCCAAATTATTGTCTCCATGGCGGGAAATTTTACGCCTGCACAATTGGAGTTTGTGGTGAAAACGTATTCCAAGCTTAAACCAAAAGCAGACCCGTTGCCGCAGAAAGGCCGAGCACAAGGGCGGGAGCAGCGGATTTATTTTAATCGACCGTTAGAGCAGGTTCAATTTTGCCTTGGGCACGAGGCGCATTCGCGCAACCACCCGAACCGTTTGGCGGCTCAAGTGGCGGACATTATTTTAGGGGGCGGAATGGGTTCGCGGTTGTTCAATGAAATTCGCGAAAAACGGGGGCTTGCCTACACAATTGCGAGTACCTATTACGGAATGGCAGAGGAAGGTTATTTTCTTGTGTATGGTAGCACGTTGCCCGATAAATACCACGACGTGCTTTCCATTTGCCAGGACGAATGCCAGAAGCTTGGCGAAGAGGGCCCGGAAAGCGAGGAACTTCGCACGGCTAAGCAACAGTTTACGCGGTTGATTTTACTCTCGCAAGATAGTCCCAGTACGTTTGCCGGCAGAAATTCTGACCGGGAGGTTTACCGCTCTGAGCACCTTTCAGATGAGCAATTGTTGCAGAAAATAGATCAGGTAAACAGGGAAGATGTAATGGCTGCTGCTCTGGAAATATTCTCGCGTCCCTGCGCGGTAACGCTTGTGGGGCCTGTTGAGGAGTAAGAACTTTTCCCCCTCATTTGGTTGACTAAGGTTTAATGTTTCATGCGCCATAATGCTGACGTAAATCCTGCAGAGGACTTCTACAAGGGCCGAAAAATTTTACACTTGTGCGCAGTGGATTTTACGGCTCGGCATTTTCTTGCTCCTACGGCATTTGATCAGAAAAAGCGGGGCGCAATAGTGGGGATTATTTGTTGCAACGGGCCGGATTATAACTTTCTGGAAGAACAAGGAATGAAGATGATTCCCTTGGCAATTCCCCGTTCGCTAAGCCCGCTGAAACTCATTCGTGAAAGCCAAAAACTGCGGGAAATTCTTATTCATGAAAAGCCAGATATTTTGCATGTACACACACCAATCGCCGGCTTGCTGGGTAGATTGATTGGTAAAATTAGCGGCGTTAAAACAATCCTTTACACCGTGCATGGGTTTACGTTTCACGAGAACTCAACACGGATTTCTTGGCTGCTTCACTTTTCAATCGAGTGGTTTTTTTCATTCTTCCACACGGCAATCATTTGTGTTTCTGCTGAGGATGCAAGAACGGCAAAGCGCACTAAGTTTCAAGCACCCGGCGGGATTAGTTGCATACCCAATGGCGTTGACCCCGAAAATTACGCGGCGCCAAACGCGGAAGTGTTGCAATGTTTACGAGCAGAATTAGGTGTTCAACCTGAACAACGTGTGGTGGCATTCTTCGGCCGAATCAACCATGAAAAAGGTACGCGGGAATTTGTGGAAGCTGCCGTTGCTGTTTGCCAACAATTTCCGGACGTTGTAGCCTTGCTTGTGGGGCCGACGCTTAATTCCGAACGGGAGCACGTGTTGGATGATCTTTCATGGTTGATCGCCGAGCACGGAATGGAAGAGCGAATTCGCTTCACTGGTTACCGGCACGATGTGCCCAAGCTCTTGTACGCCTGCGAGGTGTTTTGCCTCCCCTCTTGGCGCGAAGGTTTCCCTGTCACTGTGCTGGAAGCGATGATGACCGGCCGAGCAATTGTTGCCACAAAGATTCGGGGAATTCGAGAAATGATTCGAAATGAGCAGGAGGGCTTGCTTGTGCCAATTAAAAATTCTACAGCGTTGGCCGAAGCGCTTACCCGGTTGCTTTCAGATTCCGATTTGGCAACTCAACTGGGGAAACAGGCACAAGTGCGGGCTGTGGCAAACTACACGCTGGCGCTACAACTGCAGCGCACAAAGAAAGTGTACAAAAAAATCTTAGGTCGTAAAAGATCGTGAAGAGGATTTTAGTGGTTGGCGCAACAGGGCCCACGGGGCGGTTTGTAACGCAGGAGTTGCTGCACGCACGGTATAAAGTTCACGGCACATTCCGAACAACCCCACCAACAAGCCAAGCTAATACCGAGGTTATGTACTTCAAAGCCGATTGTACGCTTTCCAAGAACCTTGAATTGGCCGCTCGGGGTTGCGAGGCTTTGATTAGTTGTGTTCACCTTTCCCATGCAAAAACACTGCTTCAGTTGGCCGCTGATTTTGGAATTCAACGGGGATTGTTTTTCTCCTCCGCGCGAATTCATTCCCAAATTCCCGACCCGGTGATTGAACAATTGAATTCTGCTGAGGCCCTGATTATGGCTTCCGGGCTGGATTACACAATCGTTCGCCCAACGATGATTTACGGGCACGATAACGACCGAAACTTGTTCCCAATCTATGAGCGGGTGGGGAAAAAACGGCTTCACTTTTTGCCCAACGGGGGTGCAAAGCTGGTGCAACCGGTGCACGTACAGGATGTTGCCTACGCCGTTCGGTTATTATTGGAAGCGCCGGAGGCTGTGATGAAAACCGTGGAGCTTGCGGGGCCAAACCCGACGACGCTTCGCCAAATTCTAAATGAAATGGCAAATGCCCAACAAAGGAATATCAAAATTTTCTCCGTTCCGATTTGGATTGTTGACTTTATGGTACGCAATTGCCCACCCAATCTCTTGCCTAAAGGCCTGACAAAGGAAGCCGTGATGCGCTTGAAGGAGGATGTTGTGGTTGATTTAGCAGAAACGCAGCAGTTGATTCCCTTTCTGCCCAGATCATTTGCAGAAGGCGTTTGCAGCTATAAAACTGAAAACGCCCTCTAATTTCTTGTGCCACGAGTTTTAATTGTTCGACTGTTTAATCCCACTCAACAACGTAGAGTGTTCCATCAGCGCCGGATTGGTAAGTGTAACCATCCCCAGAGGTGATGAAGAGCTTGTTGGGGGATTGAAAGAGTATATTTTCGGACTTCATGCGTGGTGTACCAAGGATTTCCGCGAGGTTCACCCAAGGGGTTTTGGCGCCGTTTCGGGCATCATAAATCGATTGTGGGTTTGGGACGAATCGGTGAACCCGGCTTGGTTCTGCGTTCAGAACGTAAAGATTACCGGAATCATCAAACGTTATATCGGTAATGTCGGCACTTTTACCTGTTGTGTGGTTGTAGGGATCAAACTTGGCAATCAGTTCACCTTGCATGGGCTGGGGAATTGAACCGTCTTCATTCATCGGGAAACGAACGACCACGGAATTCGTTCTTGTGCCCAAGTAGCAATACCCGTTGTGCCAAGCAAGAGCACTGTGCCCTTCCAGAAAAACTGAACCGCCTGAAGTGAGGGGTAATTCGGAGCCTAAGATCCATTCGCTTTCCAACGCGCCAGCCTCGGAATCCTGCAGTAAGGGCGCAAGATTGTAGCGAACGAGTAGGGAGTTGTCCTTACCGACGCCGTAAAGCCAGTTCCCTTGAACATGAATGTTGTTGGGGCCGTTCAACCACCCGTGGGGCGGCGGCGATACAGCAGGATCATTGTGGGGGTATAGGCCGCCGGCTTCAATATCGTGCCGCTCCACCTCAAACCAAGTGTTGTTGCGTAAGTCGTAACGTAGTATAGCGTCCGTTAAATTTTTGGAGAACGAACGCCCCCCTGCAGTTGTGGCACTTCGGGGTTTATCTACCCCTGAGAATGCACAGATGAAGAAGTTTTGCGACGCCTCGTGAAAGCGTACAACGCAGTAGGGTCGGTCTGTTTCCCGATCATCCCAGGGGGGAGTGGATGTTACATCCCACAAACGGAATGGCGGTGCTGTGGGCAAGGCTAAGGGGGTTCCGTTTTCCCGAACTTCTTGCGAGACGTTGGGCTCCGATGCGTTTTGGCGCACGTTGGGGTTTATGGTGTAAAGTGTACCCGCATTGTCCTGAACGTCTGCGCTGACGCCTCCGGAACTTCGAACTCGGCCCCGGCTTAGGATTACGAGTTCCTGCCCTAAGGGAACGATTCCCCTTGGAAACGCTGCAATAGTAGTTACGCGGGAGATTCGGGGGTTTAGGGCTTTTTCCTGATTGCTACTTTGCGCCTGAACAGCAGTTCCAAACGGCGTTGAGAGAATGGCAAACGAAGCGAAAACCGCACATTGAAGGGCTTTTGAGTGGGTAGATTTCATAACTGATTCCTAACTTTAAATGATTATACTTCAGAACTCATAAATTTTTATTAGAATTCCCGTTTTGCGAGCCTATTGCGCAGAAAAACGAGTTTTAAGTGTGGTAAATTCGGTATAATTTAAGAGTTTTAACAATAGAAATTATTCGTTTTATAAGACTATATAGCACTGATTATATTGTGTTTAATTTATTTTATCTT
>DAIOTT010000122.1:0-10895 GCA_036751885.1 Candidatus Sumerlaeota bacterium | reverse complement strand
GTACAAAATTCTTTACCAATACTAAAGAATCTTCAGAAAATCCAGGCTCTGAAATAATTCGAAGATAATAAACCATCAGTGGGTAACCAAATCTTTTAGTGATATGTTCCAATGGGAGCCGTCAGGACGTTGCACATCCCATTCAAATGCATCACCTTAATCCTTGAAGGCCCTTTTTCTCCACTCGTTGCCGAATTTATCTAAATATCCATTCTGTTTGCCTCTAGGCAACGGATTTGAGGGCTTCCAATTTTTGGGAGGCAAATAACGAACTTTTCCACCTCTCACTGGAAGCTCGGCTTTTTTAAAGTGAGAATTTTTACTACAATTATGAACCAACACCCCGTCTTCACCGACGAAGTATGTCTCCAACCCATCAACCAACGGAGAAGTTGTAGACGCGCGCGGTTTCTTCCTTGTGGGTTACCTCTTGAATGGCAACCGTTGAACAGTCAAGCAAAAGCACCGACATACCCGGCTTCAAGCGCCGAGGCATCAATCCATGCTTGCTGCTCTACAATCCAGAACGGGTGCTCGGCTGTTGTGCGAACTCGTTCGCCTGTTTGGAAAGTGATCTCATAAATTTCGACCGCATCGTTTTCAATGAGCTGCGTAACGATTCGTTCTTCTACGGTTTGCGTTTCCTCGTTCCACGCGTAAACCGTGTCCCAAATTACGATGTCCTCAATTGCAACTAACCCTGTGGGCGTTTGAATGAGTGTACCGGCCTCAAAACTGTTACACCTTTTGAGGAGGTTACTAATTTTGCCAAGCCCCGTGCCAATGCCCTTAGCTGCTGCACCCAGAATTTTCCCGCCAATAACAGATTCAGCAATGAACTTTTCTACTTCAAACGTCGCATCGCCAAAGGCATGACCCCACTGTTGCCCCATATTATCTTGATCGCTGTAGTCATTGGCCCCCAGCGCCGAGAATACCCCGGTTGAATACCCCAAATACCCATCGTAAGCGCCAGAGCCAAAGCAGTCAAGTCCGCCTAGCCCAAGGTTGACGAAGAGGCTTTGCCAGAATCCGCCGGAGTAAAGTAACCCCAATGGATCCGTAAAATTCACAGGATTATTGCCGGCATAAGCGTAGAGGTTTATCCCGCCAGCCTCTTTGATTGGATCGCGCTTAATCCAGCGGCCTAAGTCCGCTCGGTAGGCGCGCAGCGGCGCGAGCGTCAAGCCAGACCAACCATGCTCGTAGTGGCCCGTAAAGCCGATGCTTGCCTCGGGGGCGAAGTCAGCAGCGGTGTAAACTTCTTCTTGAACGCCCCAGGGGTCGTAATCGAACTCCCGCACAACAGAGCCGCCGAGCGCGTTGTTCAGCTTGATCATTTGCACAACCGAACCCAGGTGATCGCGCACGTAGAGGTATTTTTCTGTCAAAATGCCGATACCAGGAATGCCTGAATTCACGCAGTCAGGGTTTTCGGATGTGTCCGGGCATTCAGTAACGCCAGAGCGGTGAATCTCCCCTTCGTCGAAGTAGTCGATTAGCTTGTGGGTTGCTGTGTATTGTACACCGTTGACGACGACTTGCCGCACAAGGCTGTAGCCCGACCACACAAAGTGCCGCGTTTGCCTAAGGTAGCTGGGGCTTTGCGTAAACAGAGTGCTATGACTGTACTCTTTGATCCGAACCCAACGGTTCATGTGATCGTAGTCAATCTCAGAAGTGAAGACAACTTCGTCGTACTCATCTCGCTCGTAACGAGAGACTTTTATGAGGTTCTCTTCAGCATCCCAATCGTATTCTACAAGAAGGGCGTCGTTTGCATCTTTTTCCCAAATGATGCTTCCGCTGGCGTTGTAGCCGAAGGTTGAGCTTGCGGTAGTATTAGGCTTAAGAAAGAACTCACGATCAATATCGGTTCCCGTCCCCGAATAGGGCTGAACTGAGACTTCAAGAACTTTTGAAATGGTTGAGGGATCGTCTACTTGCCCAACGGGAATGTTTGAAATGCCATCAAACACCTAACCCATATTCGCAAAACATCAGGCCAAGCAGCCAGAGCTTGGAGTGGTAAACAAATTGATCTCATCTTTATCGATGCCCTCCACGACTACGAAAACACCCTTCACGACATGCAAGTTTGGCTTCCCTTTTTAGCACAAGGTGGCATTATGGCCATGCATGATACAGACAACGCCCGATTCGCCGGAACCCGAAGGGCTGTCAATGAAATGTCTAAAGGCATGGAGCTTTTCGCTCACGTGCAGGACTTAGTCATCCTTCGCAAAACATCATCAACCATCGTTAAAAGCGAAAACAAGTAAACTCCCTCTATCACGGAGGAGTTGAGATTAGAAGTAAATCGAACATCTACTTCTTAGGAACCCTTAGCGGCGTGCGGATTTTTTCGCCAGTATTCAACGAGCGTGCAAACGCCACATAAACATCCACAATCCGCTGTAAGTCACGCAGATCAGTCATTTCCACGGTCGTGTGCATATAGCGAATCGGCAACGCAAGCAACGCGGTTGCGCAACCCCCGCTGGATTTAAACGTCATATCGGCATCCGTCCCGCTGGAGCCCGGTTCCGCATCTCGCTGAATGGGCACCTCAATTTCTTGGGCTGCAGCAAGCAAGCGCTTCGTCATTTCCGGGTGCATGGCGCCCCCAAAACTCATGATTGGCCCTTCCCCTAATTTCACCTTACCATGCAACCGGTGGTCAATGCCTGGCGAGTCCGTGGCGTGCCCCACATCAGTTACCAGCGCCATGTCAGGCTTTAGGTTCAACGTTGTCATTTGCGCGCCCCGCAAGCCAACTTCCTCTTGTACACAACTGGCCGCGTGCAGCGTTACGCCCAGGGCAATACCGTTTTCCTTTATCGTCCGCAGCGTTTCCGCGGCAACCCAAGTTCCAATGCGGTTATCCAAGGCTCTTGCCACGCAAATATGCTCGGTCAGCATCTCAAAATCATCGGCAAAGGTAATGGCGTCCCCCACGCGAACTCCGCGCTCCAAAACCTCGTCGGCGTTTTTTGCGGCAACATCAACAAACAACTCATGCAATTTACGCACGTTCTCGCCAGATTTATCTTTGTCCCTCAAGTGAACCGCCGTTGCCCCCGTTACGCCTGTCACCACGCCCTTTGCCCCGTGAATCTTCAGTCGCTTGCCCGGCACCACCGCAGCATCAATGCCCCCAATGCTCTTCACGTAAATGTAGCCAGAGTCATCAATGTAATTTACCATCAAGCCAATTTCATCGCAATGGCCCTCCACCAACAAACTCGTCGGCGCGCCGGGGTTCAGCGTTGCAACCACGCTGCCGTAGGTATCCGTGGTGATCTCATCAGCAAACGGCGCTACATAATCAATCCAAAGCTGCTGCGCCGGCGCCTCAAACCCCGAGGGGCTGGGGGTAGTCAAAAGCAGCTTCAAAAACTCAAGAGATTCAGGGCGAATGGAAGTTGTCATGGAAGTAAGCAAAAGGCCTTTTCAAAAAATGAAAAAACAGAAAACCACGCCTTCTTGCTTACCTCAAGGCCAAAGCGATAAATTGCAATATTTCGCCCAATCAGAACTTAGGGGAACCCAATCCCAGGGCCAAAGTAATGAATATCACCGCCGGAAATTGTGCCGTTTGTGGCGTCGTAAATCGCGCCGTTACCGTGCACGTGTGGCCCCAAGTTAGGCCCCCCTTGCGCATGGGGCACATTGGCATCGTGTACCTTATCCGGCCCTAAACTCTGAAACCAATACTGCGTAGCCGCTGGCCCCCGCTCCCCGTTAAATGTTTCCAAAAAGAAAATATCCCAGTGAATCCGCCAGTTTGTGGAACTTGTCTCCGACTTCAAATTCACAAAATCCCGCACAATTGTGTGATAATAAGCAGGCTCCACGCTATTGCGAGCATTGATGAACGGGTCAATCGTGCGGGCGGAAATATAGGCAACCGGCGTCGTGAGCAGAACAGGAATTTTCGTTTCATACGGCGAAACGGTATTATCCGTACGGGGCGAAGTAATAAACTCACCCAACGCGTTTGAAGGCGTGGGGTAGCGGTTATGATCCACCGCATAGGCTTCCATCCCCGTGCTCAAGGCCCGCATGTCAGCCTTCACTCGCGAAACCTTACTGCGGGTTTGCGCCTCCAGAAAATTCGGTACCGCAATGGCCGCAAGAATGCCGATAATCACAACAACGATAAGCAGTTCAATTAGTGTAAATGCTTTGTTCATTTTTTTTCTCCGCAATTGATATTGATAGTCATTCTCACTTGACAGGCAACTCGTCAAGGGTGAAGTTGTAGTTGTCTTTCAAAAGTGAGACTCATTATCAAATAAGCGAAAAGGTCACCAACCATGAACACCAAAAAGTTTTTATCACTCGCCCTGCTCCTTGCAGCACCACTCGCCGCAAATGCCCAGTTCACCGCCTCCTCCGTTACGGAAGCCATGACCGTTGCAGAAATACAAACAGCCCTTGGCGCCTCCTCCACAACCGCCCTTGAAGGCATTGCCCTGGGCCCAGGAAACACCGTTTACATTATCCATGATGATGCCGGCGCTCTAACCTTGGCCCAGCTGGACCTCACCAATAAAACCGCCGTATGGTCAAAAACCGAAGCCCAAATCATCACTGATCTCGGCCTCACCGGTAACCTCTCCCTCGTCGGCGAGTTCGTCTTCGATCCCACAAACCAACGCCTCGTGCTAGCCAGCGACATCGGCGTCTCAACCAGCGGCGATCCCTGGACGGTTTTTGAAGTCAGCACCGTTTCACCCTACACCGCAAGCGTCATCTTCCGCAGCCCAACAATCCAAGGCTGGAACAGCCACGACCTCACCAGCACCGGCGTTATCGTTGGGGCCTTAGGCGAGGACTACGAAATCCTAACAAGCAGCGAAGCAAAAATCGTTTACCTAGATGAAACCGGCCCTGTAACGTTGGTAGATCTATTCGATGCAGATGAATTCAAAGCCGTATTGGACGCCGCCGACACCCTTGGCCCCACGGACGAGCTTCCACCGGAAACCGTTGGAATCGATCTCACCACCGACACCATTTACATCTTCGGGCACGACAACTTTGAACTCCTTTCCATCCCAGGCCTCACGGCCGTTGCACCCTTGGACCCCGAAGTCACCGGTTGGGACGACGCAGCAACCCCCACAGCAAACCGCGTAGACCTCCACGGCCTAGACGTAGATTCCAACAGCGTAGTTTACGGGTTCGATGAAGCCGCCGAAGCAATCGTCATTTGGGATGGCATCGACGCCGCCACGGACGTCACATCATCCCTCGCCTTTGCCGACTTGAAAACAATCCTCGGCGGCACCGGCGATCTTGAAGTCACCGTTTGGCGCGGTATGAAAGCAAGGGCCCTCAGCACCACCCAAGCCGAAGTGTTCCTAGCCCCCGCCAACGCAGATCAAGGCCTCGTCCGCGTCGTGGTGGACTACCCCATCACAACCAACGTCTCCCAATGGGATCTCTACTAAAACAAAAAACCAACCAACTAAAACCAACCAACCCCATCACTCAACCACCACACAAACGCCCCTTCCTTTGCCCGCCAACGCAAACGCAAAGGAAGGGGCGTTTCATTTAATATGATTTTCCAAATAACTCCCCCCTAGAATTATACTTTGCCTTCAATCCAAAATTCCCACAATATTCCGGGAACTTCTAACACCAAACCCTCACAATGTGTTAACCCAATTATTCAACACCGCCGGAACCTCAATTCATGCAAGCCTTTCTAGCTCACCCCATGAGCGAGCGAATTCTCTCCTCAATCATCCTTACCCTCATCCTATTATTTCTACACCTCATGGGCGGGCGCTACGTCAGTAAGCTAAACATACCCGATACACAAATGCGCCGCCGGTGGATTGTTAGCATGCGCAACGGCTGCATCTTGCTACTGCTGGCGGGCTTCCTCCTCATTTGGGGGCCGCAACTGCGCACCCTGGCCTTCTCATTAGTAGCCTTCGCAGCCGCCATCGTCATCGCCCTCAAAGAACTCATCCTCTGCCTCAGCGGCGGCATTATGCGAGGCCTTTCCCGCAGCATCAACATCGGCGACCGCATCGAAATCAAGGACGTTCGGGGCGAAGTCATCGACATGACGCTTCTCACCACCCGCATCCTTGAAATCGGCCCCGGCGAACGCATCCACCAACGCACCGGCCGCGTCATCGTCATCCCCAACTCCCTCTTCCTCTCCGAAAGCGTGCGCAACGAAACCTTTACAGATGAAATCGTGCTCCACGTCTTCGAAGTCGTCATCAAGTTAACCCCCGATTGGCAGCGCGCCGAATCCATCCTCCTGAAAGCAGCCCAAGAGGAATGCGCCCCTTGGATTGAAGAAGCCCGCGAACACATGAAAAACCTCAGCAAAAAACACAACCTCGACGTCGCCAACGTCGAACCCCGCGTCAACATCGTCGTCACCGACCCCGAGAAACTCGCCCTCCTGCTCCGCCTCCCCGTCCCCACAAAAACCCGTGGTCGCGTAGAACAAGAGATCATCCGCCGCTTCCTGCGGGAGTATGTGCAGCCTGCCGCGGGGAATGGGGAATCAAGCAAGGCCCCCTGAAATTTACGAATCATCCTTCGCCCCGCCTTAGTCTCTAAATTGAGAGCTAAAAACGCTGCTCGCTAATGCCTGAATCGAAACTCCCCTTAACATCTTATCGGCACTGACTGTATTCATTCTCTCTAAAACTAACTTCCTAAAAAAAATCACCTGAAGATGCCCTATATTTGTATATTACACGTCAACTTTTCCTGCAATTAAACATAATTGCTGCCTCAAAGCGATAAATTAGGGGGTATTTGAGGGAGCCTTAAGGGAGCTTTAAAGGCCTGTTACGGGAGCTTGGTGAACCGGTGGAGGACTTTTTTGAGAAATAACAAAAAGTAGGAAATGAAAAGGCCTCCCAAGTCGTCGATACCTATAGCCTAAAAGACCAAATCCCAGCGCCGCAACAAGGCCATCATTCTCATTTTAGGAGGAAAAAACGAGGGCCCCCAAAGTGATAGGCTTCAGACCATAAAAGCGCCATTTGAAATGCTCCGAAACACCAGTCACTGCAGCCGTGTGTAAATCGAAAGCGGAGTCGCATTTAGGGTTTGGATCACTAGTATATCCAAAAATGGTTTCTGTCTTGACCACAGGCTTTTTCTCAAGACCTTTGTGGCAGCACTAATCAATTTGTGGGCCTTCATTGACCACGTCACTTGCTCACTTGTTCTAGTCCCAAGAAAAGCACTCGAGCAAGACCACGCAAGCGCTTTTGGGGTTTGCAAGTGTATTCTCGACTCGCGAGCGAATGCGCGAGATTGGTTCGTTTCGCTTGCCCTTAAAATAGGCTTCAATCATTCCTTACCCCGGCTCACTGTTGATTGAATTAAGGGATGATAAAGACACACTAAAAGGAAAATCAAAAGAGTACTTCAGAGGTCTCACTTTGTAACCTGAGGGCTATTTTACTGCCTTATTGAAGTCGACTACCGAATAAAGATAAACGACATAAATGACCAGAATTTGAACAAAAGGTAAATAACAACCAACTAAATAAGGCGCAATAAACAGCCAGATCCCAACCTGAGAGATGATAAGAGCCTTTTTCATATAACGCCCAAAAATATCTTTTCTTGAAATCAATATCAGAAGAAGTGTGTTTACCCAGATGAAAAAAATAGAATAACCATAAACCCTGAAAAGTGGATGAGTAACTAGTGGAATTTGATCATCAACTTTATCAAATAACAGAACTGGAAAACTCATGACTCCAGTGCCCAGGGAAAGGAGCAGAGAATTCCGATGATTTTTCATCAGATTACTCAGAAGATTCAATTTCTCCGGTGTCACCAATATTTCATCAAGATTCCGAACTCTATCATTTGAATAGGTGAGAGAATAAAAATACAAGCCGCAAGTTTGGAAAGCTATGAAAAGACCAAGATTAGAATATATAAATGCAAGCTCTAAGGCCCGATTTGGCCAAGGGCCAAAAAACGAAAATGATTTCGCATAAAGTATCACGTAATAATCCCGTAAATCTGCTGAAATGAAGAAAATTAGATTAGTAACTACAAGAGTGAATCATCATAATCGCAGCAAGTAGTTTCCAACTTTTTCTCTTCTCATTTATCGGTCTTTCATCATGTTGTAGAATCTCAAAATTTGTCCTTGCGGGGTGTTTCTTTACTGCTTTCTAAAATAACTCCAACAAGAGAAGGAGAAGTGAGCAGAAATTCTTGAAAGCCAAGCGGCTTTTCTTGGTTTTCCTATTTTTTATGTTTTATGATCCTCTCTCATTTACTTCATTCCATTTATTCTTATTAGGGTGCTTAGCTGTAAATTGCTTCCCCCCGTCAATCCCTCCTTTTCCACCACTGCCCCCATTTTTCCCCCTTGACTCAACAGCGCGCCTTCGTTCTCTTATATACATGTTTTCAGCAACACCCTCCGCAGCCTACCAAGCACCCGCCGGTTTTCACACCGCAGCCGTTGCTCCTGCGCGGAAAAGCCTTTTGGCTGGTGGTTCACCCTTTCTTTTGCAACCCGTCGTAGTCGTGGTAGTCGTCGTGCTCGTGGCCGTGGTGAGGTCGCTCTGGAGTCCTGTTGCCTGGTAGGTTGGCAAGCACGCTTCAGAGCCGAAAACACCCCGCCGCTACCTAAAGCGGCATTTCTTTTATCCAAAAGAACCCCATTTACCCCCTAAAAACGCCGATTTTCCCCTTCAAACCACAAAACGGCTTGCCTTGACCCCACACCTTACACCGAAAACCTTATCCAACTCGAACAAACATAACCGGAGAGTTCCTTATTATGACGATTACTTACCCCGATAACACCGCCCAACAGGCGCAAAAGCACCCCCTTGAAGGCCAAGAGATGATGGGCGCCGAAATGGTGATCCAAGTTTTGGCTGACATGGGCGTGGATACCATTTTCGGCTACAGCGGCGGCGCCATTTTGCCCACCTACGATGCCATCTTCCGTTTCAATGAAAAGAAACCCGCTAAACCCATCAACCTCGTAGTGCCCGCTAACGAACAAGGCGCAGGCTTTATGGCCGCTGGGTATGCCCGCTCCTCAGGCAAAGTAGGTATTGCCCTGGTAACATCCGGCCCCGGCGCCACCAACACCGTAACCCCCGTGCGCGATTGCGCCGCCGATAGCGTTCCCATGATTGTCATTTGCGGTCAAGTGCCCCGCGCGGCGATGGGCACCGATGCCTTTCAAGAGGCCCCAATCTTCAACATCATGAGCCCCTGCGCCAAGCACACCTTCCTTGTGCTGGATCCTGCGGAGCTTGAAGCCACCATCCGCACAGCTTTTGAGATCGCCCTCAGCGGCCGCCCCGGCCCCGTGGTGATTGACCTCCCTAAAGACGTGCAAAACTGGATGGGCAAATTCCAAGGTCGCGGCGTGATTGATTTTCCCGGCTACCGCCAACGTGTTGCCGAAATTGAGGAAAGTCACGTCCCCGCCGAGCTAGGGAAAAGCTTCTTCCAAATGCTGCAAAAAGCCGAGCGCCCCTTGCTCTACGTTGGTGGCGGCGTCATCAACAGCGGCGCAGCCCCAGCCATGAACAAATTCGCCCAAGAGCTCGGCATTCCCGCCGTAACAACGCTTCTGGGCATCGGCGGCGTGGATACCCACTGGGAACACTGCATGCACATGCTCGGCATGCACGGCACCGCCTACGCAAACTACGCTGTTGAAGATTGCGACTTCCTCATCGCCGTAGGTTCTCGGTTCGACGACCGTGTAGCAGGCAAGGTCAAGGAATTCGCCCCCCGTGCGGAAAACATCGCCCACATTGATATCGATGCCGCCGAGATCGGCAAAGTGAAGAACATCACCTGGTCCTTCGTAGGCGATGCCGGCGTGGCAATCAAAGAGCTACACGGCATGGCAACTGAAATCGGCTTCAAGAAAGACTTCTCCGCCTGGCACAAACACCTCGCCGCCTTGAAACACAAACACCGCAACCAATTCAAAACCGAAGGCCCCCTCATCCAGCCTCAGGACATTATCGATCGCCTCACAAAAATCACCAAAGGCGAGGCAATCGTCAGCACCGGCGTAGGCCAACACCAAATGTGGGCTGCCCAATACTTCCACTTCCGCGAACCACGCCTTTGGCTTACCAGCGGCAGCATGGGCACCATGGGCTTCGGCGTACCCGCCGCAATCGGCGCGCAATTCGCCAACCCCGATAAAATGGTAATCTGCGTGGATGGCGACGGCTCCATCCGCATGAACATCGGCGAGCTGGAAACCGCCACCACCCACAACCTGCCCATCAAAGTCCTACTCCTCAACAACACCGGCGACGGCATGGTGCGCCAATGGCAAAAACTCATGTTTGAAGAGCGTTTCTCCGGCACCGATAAAACCATGCACCGCAAGGACTTCATCAAAGCCGCCGAAGCCGATGGCTACGAGTACGCTGTGCGCCTATCGGATAAAGAGAAGATCGACGAAACCCTGCAGGCGTTCGTCGATTTCAAAGGCCCCGCCTTCCTGGAAGTCATGATCGACCCCGATGCAATGGTCTACCCGATGGTCGGCCCCGGCAAAAGCTACAAGGACATGATGGTAGGCGACTACATCACCCCCCGCGACGCCGCCGAAGCCAAAGAAATGGACGGCAAAACCCAAGCGGACTTGTTCTAAGCTTGCTGCTGAGAATGACTTGATTGCCTAAAGTGTTTCTGCGTGATAAACGTTTTTTTTCACGCAGAGGCGCTGAGGAATTAGAAGAGATAAAGAGTATGAACGAAAATGATTTAGGCGAAATGATTATTGGATGTTGTATCAATATCCATCGAACATTAGGGCCTGGATTATTGGAAAGTGTTTACGAAGAACTATTGGCCTACGAAATAATAAAATCTGGTCATCAGGTTGAACG
>DAIOTT010000121.1:1172-10899 GCA_036751885.1 Candidatus Sumerlaeota bacterium | reverse complement strand
GCTGGCCGCCCTGCTTGCCCTTACCGTGCGGGAATTTCAACGCGCCGCTGGCACCTGGGATCAGGCGTTCTTCGGCCTTCACTGGCTGCTGCCGCTGCAAGCACTGCTAGCAATTGCCACCGCCCTAACCGTGATCAGCGGCGCATTGTATTGCTGGAACAACCGCAAGCTCATCCGCGAATAAGGCTAAAATGTACAGGAGAATTGAATTTTGGCAATCACACTAGCAGAGCATAAATGGTGAACTTACAACGAATCGGAGTTCACCACATAAGCTCCCCAGAGATTTGTGTAATTGAGATGATTTTTCAGCAACGCAATTTTGAATTAATTCACAATCCAACCACTTAACGCGACAAACTGTGCACTTACCAAGGCTGATTCACCAACTCCAACATCATCCATCGGCGTTACCGTGCAGGTTAGCAAGTCACCAGCAGCGGCAGCGCCTCCGGGTAACATATCTGTTGTGGCAGCAGAAACAACATCTCGCAAAATAACGTCCCCTGCGGACCATACGTATCGGTAGCGGACCTGATCGTAATCGGGATCGCGAAAAAGCAAGCTCCCTTCAATATTACAGCGAATGGGGCCTTCAGCATCAGGCTGTAACTGCCATAAGGATAATGTGGGCTTTGCGGGGGGCCGATTAGGTTGTAGGGCACCCGTTTCCGTGATGGTAAGCGGAGCAGGGTAAACCGAACCATTATACTCCAACTCAAGCGTCCATTCGCCTGCGACGTTGAAATTAATAAAATAATCCCACCACCACCAAGAAGATCGAAAGGGGCCATGATTGAAATTCGTTAAGCCTGAATCAAAAGCAACGGTTTCATCCGGGCGAAGAAAACGAACGCGCCAAGGGCTGTTCTCGGGAACATTATGGGCTACGATCCACCAGTTGATTCTTTGCACCCCTTTGGAAAAAGTTCCTTTTCGGTCGCGATCCAACGGAGGGCCCCCCCAGCCAGACAAGCTATTCGCCGCGATATTGAATTCACGTAAATAGGTTCCGCGCTCAAACGCCGGTTGATCCACCCAATTGGAATCCACTAAATTGCAATCACCCGAGAAGGGTTCATAATATTCTCCGTTATAAATCGATTCAAAATGAAGGTGCGGCCCCGTGCTAAAGCCGCTGCTGGCCGTAAGGCCAAGCTGCTCTCCCGCCTTCACGAGTTGACCATTTTGCACCGCTACGCTCCCGGTTTTCATGTGCCAATAATAGGTTTGGTGCCCACCTCCGTGATCTAGTATTACATAATTCGCTTTATTAAGCGGATTAAACGAAGTCTGTTCGTCAAAATGCCCATCATCAGTATCAACAACAACGCCATCAAGGGCGGCAAATATAGGGACGCCGATGTCTTTTTGAGTCCACGAGACAATATCCGTATCAATCCCCTGATGACCATCGTAAGTATAGTTAGAACAAGCATAATCTAATATCCCCGCGGAGGGATTCAGATCAACAAAGTTATTGGGAAATAAGTCCCCCCAAAACCGACCGGCCTGCGGGTAGAAAGAATGTTTGGAAGGCTCGGAGGTTAGCTTAGCATCCCATTGGGGATTCAATTTTTTGTACGCAGCAATCCTTTTCAGGGCTTCAGCTTTTTCACTAGGAGAAATACAATTACCCGATTGAATTGCCCTAAGTTCTCCTCCTCCCCCTCCCCCTAAATGTTCAGCGAAAACCGAATTGGAAAGTGAAATAGAAGCTGCCACGCCCATGGATAAAGAAAAGAATGTTCCTCTCATGAAGTGAACCTTAGATTTAGTTGTGATTTGCTGATATATACCAATAACATAGATAATCACGAAAAGCAGTCAACGTTAAAATCATTCGCGTTATCTGATCTTGAAAAATGCTTGATACACCAAAGAAACCAAAATTATTTTAGGGCTTATTGAAGGGGGGAATCTATTTCTTCCTGTAGCCAAATTGTTTCAGGTAGAAATCGCTTTTCCGCCAATGTTTGGCGGTTTTAACGAAGAGTTCAAGATAGACGGCTGTTCCTGCTAGGGCTTCAATATCGCGGCGGGCTTCAGTGCTGATTTGCTTGAGCTTATCCCCCTTTTTACCGATGATCATTCCCTTTTGTGCGTCTCGCTCTACGTAAATTGTTGCAGAGATAAACCACTTGCCGAAGTCGTTTTCGCTGAACTCATCAATGCTTACCGCCGTGCTGTAGGGGAGCTCCTGGTGGGTGTGCAGAAAGATTTTTTCCCGAATCAGCTCCGTCGTTAGAAAGCGCATGTCGCGGTCCGTTAAGTCCTCCGGATCGTACAACGGCGGCCCGAAGGGAAGGTATTCCACGATTGAATCCAGCAGTTCCGGTACGCCTGCGCCTTGCCGCGCCGCGATTGAATGGAACGCCTGGTAACGCGCGGCGTTGAAGGGGGCCTCTTGTTTGCGGGCCCATTCTTCTTGCTTGAACGATTGCGGCAGCTGGTCGATTTTGTTGAGCACGCCGATCACCGGGCAGGCAATTGCCTTCAGCAGCTCTGCCATGTCCGGCGTAATCAGCACCTCTTCCGTGGCATCCATCAGGTGAAGCACGCAGTCCACCCCTTCAATTCCCCGCAGCACGTTTTCCCGCAACACCTCGTTTAGTTTGTCGTCTGCTTCCACCAACCCGGGTAAATCAACAAAAATCACTTGGAATTTCTCTCGGGAAACAATGGCGTTTATTCGGTCTCGCGTGGTTTGTGGCAAACCGCTTACTGCCACTAGTTTTTCCCCCAGCAAGGCGTTGACTAAGGTTGATTTCCCCACGTTGGGTTTGCCTAGGAACGCCACAAAACCGCAGCGGAAGTTTGGATCCAGGGGTGGAGCGTCGTCTGCGGGGGAATCATCCAACGGCGGAAATTGCGCGAAAAACTTTTCCGGGGAATTGTTCTCAGGCTGCTCCTCAGTGGGGTGTAAAGGTTGAGCGTAATCACCCGTGTTTAGTTGGCCGGCATTGTTCGTGTTGGCTTTTCTTGGGCCCGGCTTTCTACCTTTGCGGCTCATGTGGTTTCCCGCCCTATAATTGTCATGCTTTGTAACTTGTCGCCGGGGAAATCCGGGTGCGCTTGAATCCCCTTCAACAACCGTTTCTGCTCCTGAAACATCGTTCTGCGCTCCTCAGCGCCCATGTGATCAAAGCCAACCAAATGCAAATACCCGTGGACAAGAAACAATGCCACATCCGCGGCTAAGGTACTGGCATTTCCCATAGCTTGGCGCTCTACATAGTGCAATGAAACCGCCAAATCCCCAAGGTGTTCAGGGAGTTGAGCAGGGAACGATTGGGTATTTCCTTCGGCTGAAAAGCTGAGCACATCGGTGGATTCATCTTTGCCCCTGTAGTCGCGGTTCAATTGGCGAATGCGTGCTTCGGAGCAATATAGCACGTCGATTGAACCTATTTTGCCAAGCTTTATATCTTGACGGCAATATTCTAGGATGAACGTTGTTGCGGCGTGTAAGGCTCCCCGGCCTTTTATCAGGCCGGACTGTTCAAATCTTACGCTGATTTCAGCCGTTGGTGCTGGGGGCTGAGGGGAATTTTCCTGGGTAGTGGAATTTCTTGGGGGGGTGTTTTTCGCAGGCAATTGTCAGCTCACCGAAGAGCACGGCGAAGGGCAAACAAAAGCCCCGCGTGAATACCATCGTGGGTTTGGCTAAAGTTCAGGGCGTGCAACGGGGTGCTTAGCACAACGCCGGGGCTGGTGGTATAGGCTGCCGCAAAGGGCTGATTAATTTTGCCTTCAAGGTTTTGAAACAACGCTTCCGTGCGGGGCATTAATTCCTCCAAAAGGGCATCGTAAGGGGGAACGTTGTCCTCAGCGCGCCAAATTAGGGGCGTGGAATCCTTCCCAAAAAGGGCTCGGTAACGGGCAAGTTCTCCCAAATCTTCCTGGAGTAGGCCGTGGGTTAGCAGGTAAGGCGTAATAATCAAGTGCCCTAAATGCCAGTGCATGTTGTTCTTCCACCCGGGCGGAACAATCGCCGCGTTTTTCGCTTCAGCCTTAAAAAGATTGAGTGCCGTTTGGCGAAACTTTATGGTGCATTCTTGAATCATTTCCAGCTGTTGCATGGTTGTTGTGCCTTTCCTATCCGTTGTTCCCGGGAACTGAGTGGTCAAAATCTGAGGTCGAGTTGTTTGAATTAAGAATACGGTTCTTTTTCGCCGGGCCAAGCGTGAATTCCGCCGTTCAAGTTCGAAACATCGGTAAAGCCTTGTTGAATCAACTCAAAGCCCGCATCAAAACTTCTCATGCCACTGGCACAATACACAATTACGGGGCGTGATTTATCCAGCTCCGTGCACCGCATTTGAACCTCCCCTAAGGGAATGTGAATTGCGCCGGGGATTTTACCATCGGCTTGCAGTTCGTGAACTTCGCGAACGTCCAGCAGTTGAGGCGGATTGTTTCCTTGTAAAAGTTCCAATACCTCGGCAGGCTGCATTTCTTGCGGCGTGCCTTGGTTTTCCCAGTCTTCCTCTTGGGTGGCAGCGGCTTCAGGGAGCGTGCTCTTCGGTGCCGAGTTCAACTTCCCTTCCTTTGTACTGCCTTGGCTGCCGGCGGCAGAGGCTTGTTTTTTCCCGAATAGAAAGTCAAAGAAACCCATTCATGTATTCTCCTGTGATTTTTCCGGTGTTTTTCCCGTGTAGGCAAGTTCAGCAACCAACCCCGGTAAGGCAGAGGTCAAGGTGGAATTGGAATAAACGCGGTGGGCGCCGGCCGCTTGCCCTTGTTTGATTAAATCACCCAATACGTGAGAACAGAACGCCGTTATTTTAGCAGAGGATTTCTCCCGTGCTACTTGAATTAACTGCAAGGGCAAGTTTTCAACCGCATCTAAATCTACTAGAATGAGCTTTGCACTGGGTAAAGAATTTTCAAACGCCGAAAGTTCATCCGTTACGGTAAGGGGGATTTGGTAGTGCCGGCAAGCGTTGTCCAGCTTGGAGCGCATCATTAAGTCTGGCATGTAAGCAAGTATCATTGTGGGTGTTGGCCCTTTACTAAGGTGAAATGATTTGGTGTTGTCGTTTTTAGTGAATGTTAGCATTGTGTTTCATAAATATTCAGGGTTGATACTTCATTAACGCGGAACAATTACAACGGTAATCTGTCTTAACCATTATATTGCAGCTGAACACTACATTTGGATAAACCAATGATGAATAAATACCTTCTTCTTTTTCTTATAGTTATTTCAACCACTCCAAGCGTTGCACAGCAACAGCTTGAAGAACTGTTCCAGATTAACGCAAGCCCCAGCCACCCTTGGTTTAATGCCGATGATACCACAAGGGGTTTAGCGGTGAATCCCCGCGGCAATGTGCTTGTAGTGGATCGTAATCCAATCGATACAATCTACCGGCTTGATCCCTTTTCAGGACAGCAAAAGGGCGAGCTGAAAACTTCCACCATTAATGGCGGGGCATTCAAGGTCAATAAAGTCTGTGTAACAACAAGCGGAAGAATTTTTGTCTCAAACCTTTCCACAGGAAATAATCCCTTCAAAATTTACTACTACTACGACGAACTTTCCGACCCCGTTGTGGTTTACGATGATCCCGCTCCCGGTAAACGGTGGGGCGATGATCTAGCGGTGATTGGCTCCGGAACGGGAATTCAGCTGCTTGTAACGGGAAGCGAGAACCCTGATATACTTGTGCTGAATGATTTTGATGGCGACGGAAAGTATGCGTCCCGCGTGATTACGCCCATTAACCCGCCGATGAAGGGAACGAATAACATTTCCTTCGATTTGGACCAGCAAAACTTTTGGATCCGCCAATCAACGGCGGCTTCTGCGGCAACCTTTCAATACACGTTGAACGAAGGGATTGGCAACAAAAGCAGCTTCAACAGCGTTCAAGGCGTTGGCCCCATGGATATTGCCATTTTTGGACGCCAAGTTATGATGGCACTTGGGCCGGGCATTGTAAAAGATTCAAACCTGAATGAGAATCGTGCCTACGTGATGGACTTAAATTTGTCGACTCAGCCACAATATCAGTCAGGGCTACTCGTCAATTCCACCGGCGGAAACCCCAACATCAACGGCTCTGGCGATGTTGTAATTTCCCCCGCCAACAGCACGCTTCACGTACTGTACACCAATAATTCCATTTCAGGTTGGCGCATTCCAAAGAATTAACCGTTCTTTTGCGGGCTTACACAAATCCGAATTACGGGTGTATTTTGCTCAACCAATCCATCGGTAAAAGATCCTACCGCATAAGATCCCACGGCAATCAAACCAACGCAAACTGTTCCTGTGTACCTGCTTCTAAGCCGAGCGGGTAAACAAGTAATGCCCTACATACCATTGACGGCCGTTGCTGTAACCAAAGAGTTCAGCACAAGCGTGAAAGAACAAACGCCAGCGGTGAAACCATCGTTCGGCCTCAGCCTTGCCGTAAAGGGGTGTAAAGATTTCCATCACTTCGCGCTTGTTTTCATCTAAATTTTTCAACCACCATCTAGATGTTTGCTCGTAATGCGTACCGCGAACCCGCCATTGTTTTTGAACCGTAAGGTGCTCGTTGAACAGGCTGAATAATTGGTCTGATGGCATTACGCCGCCCGTGAAGAAGTATCGGCTCATCCAGTCTACTTTGCCACTTTCATCGCCGTCTACTTCAAATAAATAGCCGTAACGTTTGTGGCAGAATACATGCACAAAAGCCGTTGCGTTGGGCTTTAGCCAAGTGGAAACACGGCGAAATAACTCCCGGTAGTTCCGCATGTGTTCAAACATTTCCAAAGAAACAATGCGGTCAACTTGGTTGTTAAATTCAAAGTCATTAATATCGCACGTAACGATTGTGACGTTTTTGTTCCCCAGTTTTTGCAACCGCGATTCAATAAACTTCCGCTGATCTGCGGAGTTCGATAAAGCCGTGATTTTGCTGTTGGGAAAGTGTTCCGCCATCCATAGGGTTAATGAGCCCCACCCGCACCCAAGCTCCAGAATGCTTTCACCATCCTTTAGTTGGGCTCGCTTACAGGTAAGCTTCAGCATGTATTCTTCAGCTTCAGCAAGGGTAGTATTGGCTTGGGGAAAGTAACAGCTGCTGTACTTCAAGCGCGGCCCAAGCACCCGCTCAAAAAACGCTGGGGGAACTTCGTAATGCTGCTCGTTTGCCTCTTGGGTGTTGATTGCAATAGGCCCTTGCGAGAGTTGCTGCACAAGCTTTTTCTCGTACTGAACAAACGCCTCGCCTTGGGGGATTTCATCCAATCGGCGCGTTTTGCATAAGTGGCGAATGCCGCGGGCAATCAAGGGATCGGGTATCAGTCCTTTTTCGGCTAATGTTATCAGGGCATTCAACGTTATGGGCCTACCAGTTCAATAAAGTTTAAGTTTCTCAAACGGAAATTCATGCCAAAAGCAATCGCAAGAACAACCGACGAGGTGTTAGGATTTTGTACTTTTCGGAAACCACGGGAAGAACGCATTTGTTTCCTGCTGATAGCGGCGGTAATCGTCCCCACGGCTGCGAAGGGATTGTTTCTCCGTCCAAGGAATGCCGGAAACATACACCAGAAAAATGTACATCAATATCGGCCCTATAAGCGAAACATACCAGTAGGCGGAGCCGATTGATAAGCACACATAGGCAAACCAGTGCAGCCATTCAAAGAAATAATTCGGGTGCCGAGAATACCGCCACAACCCTTCGCGGCAAGTTTTGCCTTTGGATGTTGGTTTCTTCTTGAACGCCTCCAATTGGTAGTCGGCAATTGCTTCGCCACCAAGGGCAAAAATCCAAATCAAGATTCCAATGTAATCCCAAATCTGGAGTTCAGCAATCCCCTGGTTTTGGTTGAAGATTGCGATGTGGAAAGGGAGCGCGAACAACAGCGCAACCAACGCTTGTGCTTGGAAAAACACAAAGAAACCCAGCGTTGCATTTTTCCCTAATCCGCGGCGCATGGCTTGGTAACGGCCGTCTTCCTCGGATTTTCGGACTCGAATCAAAATATGCGTCCCTAACCGGAAGGACCAAATACACGCCAACGCCGCTACAATCCATTTGCGGTTTCCCTCAGCGGTGGAGAGCAACGCGTACAGCAACGCCAAAAGGCCCATCAGGTAGGACCAACCAACGTCCACCACGCCCACGTTCTTGATTTTCTCCGATTGAACGAACAGAATCAACATCACAACGGACGAAAATATCAGCCCTGTAAATAACGCCAACGCGGAAATTTCAAAGTCCTCCGTGGGGAATAGCAAGGCAATCAAGGGCTCAAAAAAATTTACCAAAAAAGGCGGAAATTCAATCACAAGTATTTCTCTTTTCTATGGTCAGTTGGTCTATCGATAAAGTGCAATTCCCACACCATGATGTTGAGGGAGTTTAGGGCTAAAAAGTATTCAACTTGCCGCAAACGATGCCGGCTTTTTCATCATTCATATATTACGCTCTGCGAATTTCCGGAAGCCTTGTTAAGCTTAGGGGATTTTTCTTCATTCGCAAAGGAAATCAGGATGGACCAATCACGAATCACCCCTAAAAGTTGTTGGTCTATACTAAATGCCCAGGTATTAAGTTCAGCGTTGCTCTTTACATTGCGACGAAACGACGCATCAACATCGGCTAACGTAACGGTCGTTACGCGAGAAGTTGCCGTGTAGAATTCCTCTTCGCCCCGTTCAACCCACAACAACGCACCCCCGTTACTTCCGGGCAAGTTTGTGAAGTCAACCTCCGCAGTTGTGGTTGTTTGGCTGAGGAGAAATGCCCCATCGAAGCTCTTCAGCGCCGCGTAATCTGCAACGGTATTTTCTTCATCCACCCCACCCACAATCAGCTTGGCAGCCGCCTGATGGCGGGGGTTCTGCTCAATGAATTCCATAACGTTGCGCAACACGGCTTCTCGCCGTTCATTAGCTGGTAAGGTGGATTCTTTTCCCTGCGCGCTAATCACGCTGAATCCGTGGCGAACAAAAAACTGAATCAAAATTTCACGGTAAACGGGGTTCAAAAGAGAATCGGTTGTTTCATCCATCAGCACCAGGGGTGTTTCTTTTTCGGGGAGCGCGGGATAATAATTCAACCCACCCTTAGATTCATGTACAATCGGAACCCAAGTGGGGTAGTGGGTTGCAATCCCTTGGGGAGTTGTAACGGAAATTTGGAATTCTTTTTTTTCTACTTCAAACAATTTTTCAATGTAATTTCCGTTGGCGCTTACCAACCCACGCTCCCGATGTACCCAGGCGGTACTCAAGGTTGTTCCATCAAAAAAATACCAGTTCCCCTTATGGTGAAACACACTTGCAAAAGACCCATTGGCCCCATCTAAAATCACGCTGGGAAAGTCCGCCGAACCAGTACTGTGTCCCTCTGCGTCTTCACCCTGTTGCGTTGCGGCAAAGGGGTTTTCTTTGAGCGGATAAAACACTGCGAAGGAGTTTGTTTCTCCCTCAATCGAGCCCACCAGTTTTCCCCATCGTGGCACGCCGATAAACCGCTGTGCTGTGGGGTCTTCCTCCAAAGGGAAGCCAATGGTGTTGTTTTCAATCTTTAGGGGCAAGTGTGTCCCTGCGCAGCTAAGCTCAATCAGCGCTGGGGCCCAATCTTCATCAGCACGCCAAGGGCCGCCAATCCAGAAGCCTTCAAATTCAAAAGCCAATACCTCTGGCGTTGAAGGCAAACGGGTTTCATCCTGCCAAGCAAAGGCCGTTAAAACGTCGCACGGTGAAACAACCCGG
>DAIOTT010000121.1:0-1162 GCA_036751885.1 Candidatus Sumerlaeota bacterium | reverse complement strand
GGCGTTCCAGCTCCTTTGTGGCCTCGTTTTTCCCCCAAGGCCAACCGGCCCCAACAGTGACACTCACGCACGTGAGTGTCACTGTAAGCACTATTCGTGCGGGTGAAAAAAAGCTCCCGGTACGCATGGGCTTAAGCCTGTTTGGCATCCTGCACATCCGTGGCAGAAACTTGAATTTTTGCGGCGTAATAAAGGCCAATCACTGTCACCAACGCCCACTGTACAAAGTGCACAACCAAGGTAAATCCTACGGCAAGGGTTTGGCCCTCTGGTGTATCAGCTACAACGCCAACCATGATTAGTGCAAGCAACCCGCCCAACTCATAAACACCCCAAAAGCCCGGCGCTGCCGGCAGTGAAATTACAATGCATGTAACCACCAAAAACACCACAGTATCTGCGGGTGACAGGCTCAAGCCCGGAACGCCAAACGCCATTAGCCAAATCGGCAGGGCGGTCAAAAACCAAACCGCAGCCGTGTGCCCCATCACCTGAAGCCCTAAGCGCCAGTTGCTCAACACATCAAAACCAGCGGCAAAGGAATCAAACAGCTGAAGCACCAGTTTCTCCACCTTGCCCGGCAACCAATGCCCAAAGCAAATCACCCCGCGCATGAATTGCCGGAACGGCGCCCAAATCATAAGCAACGCACCACCCAATAAAATGGCCACAGCAATGCTCGCTTTATTGGCAATCCCCCGAAATGTTTCGGCGTTCAATAAAAACTCCTGCCCAAACTGTTGTACCGGCGCGCCAAACGTTCTGCTCCGCAAAAACACCCATACCGTCAGGCCCAGAATCAACATCAGCGCACACACTAGCGGCATTACCCGCAGCATTCTTACAACGCTGGCATTCTTAGTCCCCTGCGCTTTAACCCGCTGTAACCGTTTTGTTCCCCACCAATAGGCAAACAATACAACCGCGCCGTAAGCCAAGCCAATCAGGTGCAAGTACGTTCTCAGCCGCTCGGAATCTACCCGCAAGCGCGTATCGTAAATCTTCGCTAAGTTCGGATCCAAATCCATGAACACCAGCGTAAACGCAAACAGCGCCAGCAGCACAATCATGTCGCAAACCCGTTCCAACACAACGGATGAGATCGCCGTTGCAAAGGGAATTCCGCTGACTTTTTGCAACGCAAGGGGCCGTGCAATTTCAC
>DAIOTT010000120.1:1243-10983 GCA_036751885.1 Candidatus Sumerlaeota bacterium | reverse complement strand
GGGGGAGCAGGTGTTACGATTGAAGGGGGCATACGAAGCTTGTATATGTCGACCCTTGGAAATCCTGAATTTGCGGGTAATTTTTTAGCAATCGGTGTTCTGCTCTCTGGTTTATTTGCATGGAATCAATTTGGTGTAAAATCATTACAAAACAGGCCCTATGCTTCCATTTTGTTGGGCGCAATTTTTACGTCTATCACAGGTTTTGCAATGCTGCTAACTCAAACTCGGGGCAGTTTGTTGGTTCTTGCTTTCTGCGGAATGCTTTGGGGGTATATACAACTTCGCTTTTCGATTAAATTATTGGCAGTGGCAATGCTGGTTTTCGGCGCCGTATTTTTTCTTCTGGGAATACTAATCGCCGTTGCAGCGTTTGGGCTTTTCTTAATTATACTGCTGATAACTAGATTGAAGATTGATGGGCTAAAGCAATACTACACAAGTTTTCACCCGCACCAAAGAGTATTGCTGGGCGCTTTTGTTGCCCTCGGAATCATGGGGTTTCTAAGCGCTGCTTTTGTACCTCCGGTGCAAAACCGGTTGGCGCCAATTGCTGAACGCATTACCTCTGCAGGGTCGGTTAATGATCGGTCAATTCGGGAACGACTTCTCTTTTATTTGTTAGCCTCTGAGATGGTTGTAGAGCACCCAATATTGGGTGTTGGGCCGGGAATGTACCCTGCAAATTTCCATAATTCCATGAGCAAAGTCGTCTCGGAGGATTCATCGGGTGTTATGGCTTACAATCAACGGTTGCTCAAAAATTTCGTGGCATTTGAAGCTCATAATGATTACTTTCAAATTTCAAGCGAGCAGGGTTTTTTAGGAATTTCCGCGTTTCTATTGATGATTGCAGCCCTGTTTCAGCCCATTATTAGAATGATCCGCCAAAGCCGAGAGGCGGAGTCAAACTTGGCTTTGGTATTGTTTGTTTCCATTTCCGGGTATTTAAGCATGATGCTGATGAGTTTTCCGCTGCAGGAACCTGCACGTGCGGCCCATTTTTTTGGTCTTCTTGCCACAGCGTACGCCTTGGTACACGTTGGTAGTTTATCCCATTCTTCTGAAGGGGATAATTCTTGAGCAGTTCAGGAAATTCACCCTCAAAACTCCCTGCTAACGAGGCGACAGAATATTACAAACAGGTAGTTTTGGCCTCGAAACTTGAAGGGTATGAAATTGTCGGTTTATTGGGTGTAGGCGGATTTGGCCAAGTGTTTCAAGCCCGTGACAAACGCCTTGATCGAATGGTTGCCTTAAAATTCTTGAGCTCATCCAACAACTCAGCCGGAAATTCATACCGCGATTTGAAAAAAGAAGCGGAATCAATCAGCCGGCTTTCGCATGAAAACATCGTTCAAATCTTCTCCTGGCATTCATCAAACGATCTAGTATTTTACAGCATGGAGCTAATCCAAGGACAACCGTTGGATGAATTGCTCCGCAATCAGCCAGACTTAACGCTCTCCATGAAATTGCAAATCATCGCAGATGCAGCCTCAGGCTTAGCGGCAGCGCACCGGCAAAATGTACTGCACTGTGATATTAAGCCCCAAAATATACTTGTTAGCCGTGAAGGTAAAGTTAAGCTCGCGGATTTTGGTTTGGCAAGAGCCCTGAAAGGCACGAAAAGCGATCAAACTTCAGGCGGCAGTACCATTACAGGTACTCTTGGATTTATGTCACCAGAGCAAGCAAACGGTCAACCTCCTACTGTTGAATCGGACGTTTATTCTCTTGCTGCAACAACCTACTATTTGTTGAGTCGGCATACACCGTTCGGGAATCTTTCCGATATTTCTGATCTTTTTAAGGCGAACCAAGCGGGCAAAATGATTCCCCTTTACGAGATTGAACCTGATTACCCCTTGCCTGTTTACAAGCTTGTGACCAAAGGGCTGCACACCCGCCAGGCAATGCGTTACAAAACTGCCGATGAATTCCGTTACGATGTTGAGCGGTGCTTCTTTAAGTCAGAAGAAGGGCCGAAGGAGTTTTCGTTCTCTAATTTAACGCCCAAGCAACTTCTCATGATTGGTTATATTGCTGGATTGATCACCGGCGTTGCCGCATTCGCCTTGTTCGCCAGGCTTACCGATTAGCCCAATGGTTGAGGCGCAGATGAAGGTTTTTCAATTTGCCAAAATCGGAATCAGGGTACAAGCACCCGCTGATACCATGAGCGCTTTGCTTTATGTTTATGGTGGATTGCTTGCTCACAAGAACGAATTGCTTTGTCATATTTGGGAGCTTGACGAGATAAGCGGTGCATTTTTTCTCAAAGATCAAAATCGCAATCCAGTGCTTAACTTTCGTAAACCTGATAACAGAGGGATTGTTTCGCTGTTCGGGACTCTGTTGCTACACGCTGCAACCTCAACAATTCCTAGCCTCAGGGTGCTTCATGGGCAGCTACTTCAGCGGAATTCGGAACACTTAATTCTGCTTGGCCGGAAAGGCGTGGGGAAAACTACTCTAACAAGATTATTGATCAAACAGGGGTGGAATTCCATTTGTGAAGATATGATTCCCCTCGATATTGAATCAGAAACTGTTTTTCCTTACCAACGAGCATTTGGTTTAAAATCAAAAAATGAAACGGCAAATGCTGTACTAATTGCGGGGAAATATTGGCTGAAGCAAACCCAAAAGCTTGAGGTTCAAACTGTAAATCCTCGTCAAACCCGAATGATTGAATTAGAATTTAGCACGAATAACCCTAAATCACAACAAGTAGAAACCCATGACGCTGTTCTCTTATCTTTGGAGAAGTCAATCGAGGAAGAATTGCGCGCAAAGCTTCCCATCCAAGAAGTTCACCAATATAATCTAGGCGTAAAAATTCTGTTCAAGCGTAAATTAACTAATCAGGAAGTGGACATGTTAGCAGAACTTCAAGATCAAGGAACTCTGATTTTGTCTTTTGGCGAGAGTGAATCATCTGGAGCGCAACAACTCACAAGGCCCCTTTCCCCGAGCCTTTCACCCGCGCCACTTGCTGATTTTGAGAGCATTATTGCTCGCCACACGCTTAGGACGCATTTCAGACAGGATTATCACGGGGCAAAAACGAACTTCAAAATCGCAAAAACGATTGGAATCGCCTCCCTTGAAAAATTAATTCCAGGTGGTACAATTGAACAAACTTGTTCATTATTAAATAAATAAGCCTAATTGATATAAAAATGCCTATTTTGTTGGACTTAAACTGAAGAATACCCTTGCAGCTGCTACCGAATTTTGGTGTTTTGTTACCAAGAAATGGCAAAGGTATTTTCTATGAAAACAGCATTCTTACTTTCCACACTTGCAATAGCTTCTGTGTGTTCTGCCCAAAATCTTGGCATCATTGATTCCGAAGGTTCTTACAGTTTTGTTGCACCACAGCAAAACGTTTCTACTGAAGTAAGCGGAAAGCAGCTCCTCCAAAAAGGGCAAATAATCAACAGTGGCGAATCTATGGTTCGTGCTTATTCTGCTGAATCTGATTTTTTTACCGCTCTTTCTCCTGAATCAACTGTTTCTGTTCTTTCTTCAAATTCCTACGAGCTCATCAAAGGTTCTGTGGTGGTGAATGGAAAAGACTTCTCAGTTCTCACGAATAATCTAACAATTGCCTCCTCTACTTCCAGCAGCACGGCTGTCATTCACCATTTCGGTGAAAATGAAGTTTCCATCAATTCTATTGAAGGTACACTCAACATTACTGATGCAGAGGGCAAAACGATTGCCACGCTTTCTGATGAACAATCCCTAGTGCTCGTAAAAAATGAAGCAGCATGGACTCCGCAACCAATACAAACAGGCGCTCCATCATTTTCCAAGTTTTTCAGTCAAGTTGACGGCGGTGAAACGGGCCCTCAACAAACTGTAGAAGAAAACGATGAAGATCGTCGTAAATTTCTTCCGCTTCTTCTCATCGGCGGTGGTGTGGTTGCTGCAGGTGGAACAACCTATTTGATCGTCAATGAAATCAATGACGACGATGATTCTAATGATGACAACGAAGACGAAGATAGTTTTCAATCCCCATTCATCATTGGTGGTTCTTCGGCATTCGTCCAATAATCTTTCAGGGCGAACTCATTCTCAATGCCTAAGAAGCTCAGTTTATCTGTAATTAATGGGCCAAACCTTAATCTTTTAGGGACAAGAGAACCTGATGTTTACGGTTCTGAAACCCTTCAGCATGTTATCGAACATTTAACTAGTTTGGCCGCATTGCACCAAGTACAACTTATTGCGTTTCAATCAAACCACGAGGGCGCATTAATTGATTTCATCCATGAACAGCGGGGAAAATCTGATGGTATTATCATTAACCCCGGTGGATTGACTCACACTTCAATCGCATTACGCGATGCGTTGCTTGGTGTTGCTTTACCCGTTTGGGAGGTTCACCTTTCCAATATTCACCAACGAGAATCATTTCGTCATCACAGCTTCATAAGCTCGATTGCCGTTGGTGTTATTTGTGGTTTGGGAGCGAAAGGGTATGAATACGCTCTTCTCCATGCGGTTGATAAACTCACACCAAAGCAATCTGCTAGCGCATGACGTTTGAACTCCTCAGCATTGACAAATCAGGTTTTCCTATTCGGATTCGTCGCGGCGGCTTAGGGCTTACTCCGGGTGTTTTAGTTCAGCGCTACAAACGATTTCTTGCGGATATTCAGCTGGATTCTGGCGAACTGATTACGGCGCATTGTGTCAATACGGGGCGGATGGAAGGTCTTACTCGCCCGGGATTACGTGTTTGGGTAAGCCCTGCAACGAATCCGAACAGAAAGCTAAAGTACACGTGGGAACTGACTGAAGTTGCAGGTGAAATCATCGGCACAAACACCGGATTTCCCAACGGTTTTGTGAAGTTTCTTCTGGAAAACAACCTCCTGTCTTTCCTCCCTGAATATCATGATTTTAAAGCTGAAGTAACAGTTGCTAAATCACACCGAGTGGACTTTCAGCTTGAATTAGAGGGTGGTAAACGACTGCTGATTGAAGTGAAGAATTGCCATTTGATTTACCCAGATGGTATAGCCTATTTTCCTGATTCTATATCAGAGCGGGCAACAAAACACCTGCAAGGGTTGGTTGAACAAATTGATGATTCTACTCAGTGTTGTGTTTTGCATCTTTGCCAAATTCCCGACGTTAAGGCGGTGCGCCCCAGCGATGCTCATGATCCTGTTTACGCTGCAACTGCTCGGAAAAATAAACTCAAAGGCCTGAACTTCTTTGGGTTGTGCCTGAAGCAAACACCAGAGGAAATTCTTGTTCAAGGATTAGTCCCGGTGGATCTTGAGCCGTATTCTCTTGCGAACGTGGAAAAATGGAAACTGGCGAACGAAGCAGCCTCCAAAAAACCGATTATCTAATTTCTGCAAGTTTATTTATTGGTACGTTGGCTCTACTTTTATCCACCAATTCAGCCTACGCCATGGTTTGGGACGAAGGCTTTTACTATCCAACTTACAAACTGGTAAGCCAATGGTTCGGGCTGCTTATTACTTCACCCGGGCTGGCGTTTTCATACCAAGGAATCTTTGATCATTGGGCTGAAATTCGTGAGCTTCCGCCGATTACAAAATACTTAGGTGCGCTAAGCACTAGTCTTGTTCCGTTTCAAAATCCCCTTTTATCCATGCGTTTACTATTCATGGTTCTATTCGGGCTTACAGTTGTTCTAGTATATTGTATTTCAAGGCTTCTTAATCCTAATTCAACCTTCTTTACCTGTACTATACCCGCAATATTTTATTTGCTTCATCCAAGATTATTTGCCCACGGGCATATTGCTGCAACGGAAACTGTATTTGCCTTTATTACTGCTTTATCAATATTAGTTGTTATCCTAAAGATGAATGATTACCTTAGGATAAGCCTAATCATATTCGTTATTGTGTTAGCATGCGGAACTAAGGTAAACGGATTAATCCTCTGCACGGCACTGTTTTTTTATTATTTAATATTAATATTTAGCATCTACAAATCAAGCAAAGAAAAGTTAGAATTCAAAAAAATAGGATTCGCTTTAATGCTGCTGATTTTAGCACCGTTTTTATTATACTTTATTTGGCCTTGGATGTGGCACGATACATTTCCAAGGCTTAAAGAATACTGGTTATTCATTCGAGATCATGCGCATTTAGGGACTTGGTACTTGGGTAATCAATATAATGTAGGGGAGAAGCTGATTCCTTGGCATTACCCTATTGTTATAACATTGGCTACAATTCCGATTACGTTTTTTTTAGCAAGTTTATTTGGAATAATTCTTTATATGAAAGCATTATTACAGCATAAAATTGAATTTACTTCCCCTTGGCTTTATATTGTTCTTTTGGTTTTAGGCCCTTACGGCTCAATGATTCTGATGGGTGCTCCGAAGTACGATGGAATTAGATTATTTCTACCTGTATATATTCCACTTGTTTTATTTATTCCGTTGTTTATCCATAGGATTCAAGAGGTGCAGAGTAAATATTATCCTTATATTATAAGTGTATTTTTTCTATTACTATTTATTGAAACGTTGCCAAATCTTAGGGTTGGTTTTAATTATTATAATATGCCGACAAAACTTTTGTCTAATAACGGTGCTGAGTTTCCGTTTGAAACAGCGTACTGGATGGAATCAATCCACCCGGAAGTGTTTGAATCCATGTTGAACGATTCAGGCAAAGAGAACATTCGCCTCATCACACGCGCCATTCACCCCAAAGTTTTTGAAATCCAGCAAGAGTGGGGCTTGATTCCTCAGGGCGTTCTCATCAATCCTGTTCCACCTTATGATTATCACCTGATTCAAAACCGCCGAGGCTTTTGGACTAAGGTTGATTGGTGGCTTTTTGAAAATCGAGAAAGCCTCTACATTGATTCCTTACAACCAAATGAACCTCGTTTTTTTGTGTATGACGGTCGACCGCCCTACACATTTTAATTCATATCATTCACTGTGAGCTCCTCAATGAACGTTCAACTACAAGCACCCACAAAACCCTTGATCGGTGTGATTGATCCCCCGTCGTCCAAAAATTACACGACGCGGGTTATTCTGGCAAGTTGCCTTGCAGCCGGCGAATCACGGGTAAATCGACCCGCCGTGCAAGATGATGCCGTTGCATTGGTTCGGTGTTGTAAGGCCTTAGGGGCAAATATTATTGCTTATGATGATTCGGGTAAACCGATTGAATTTGAAGTTCCAAACGGAAGCAAAATAGATCATTTAATCATTCACGGATTCGGACAATCCCCTCAGCAGCCGGCGCATAATATTATTGATCCCGACAACGCAGGCGCGGTGCTTCGCATGCTGATGGGGGTGCTTTGCCTTTGCCCAGCTCCCGTACGGGTTGAAACGCAGCATTACCCCCATTCATTGGGTAAGCGGCCCAATAAGGATTTAGTTGATGCACTAATCTTGTTGGGGGTGAAGGTAGATTCTGAAAACGACGATTGCACCCTTCCGCTAACACTTACAGGCGGAGCAGATTGGGTGGATCAGCTTGCAACTAAAGGCGAACTGAATGTCCAAATATCCGGCGCAATTAGCAGCCAATATCTTTCCTCCCTGCTCTTTTTAGGCCCGTTGCTCCCGGTTCCTTTACAGGTGGATGTGATCAACGGATTGAAAAGTAAGCCGCTGATAAGAACGACGTTGGAAGTATTGAACGAGGCGAACGTTCGTATTCAGGCGGCTGATGATCTTGAATCCTTCCGCATAACACCCCAAGCCTTTAGCTCAAGAATTTGGAATGTAAACGGCGATTGGCCCGGCATCAGCGCCGTTTTAGCCGCTGCAGCCGTTGTTCCGAATTCCGATGTCACGATTAAGCGCATGCGGGAAGATCAACAGGGCGAGCGAAAATGCCTAGAGTTTTACAAATGCATGGGATGTACAATTGAGTGGACCCCTGATAACACAGAATCCTCACTCAGAATAAAATCCCCTCAGAAACTTACTGCAGCATGCATCGACGGTGACAAAGCAACCGACGCCGTTCTTGCGATGATGTCTGCCGCCGCTTGTGCCGATGGTGAAAGTGTGTTCACGGGGATTAATAACTTGCAATTCAAAGAGTGCGACCGCGTGCGTGAACCGATTCAGGAGATGAAAAAGATTTTTCCCTCCGGCTGTGATGCAACCTGGGCTCCGGATAACGAGCCGGAAACCATTACGGTGCTTGGCACGTCAAAGAAGTTTTCACCGGATTTGAACCTTGAAGTTGATGGCCGGGGGGATCATCGTGTGATCATGTTGCTCTCCGTGTTAGCCTTGCACTCAACGCAGCCAATCACCATTACCGGGGCTCACCATGTAGCAAAATCATTCCCCCTTTGGTTCAAAACGTTGGAGCAGGTGGGCGTTGAGGTTATTGAAAAATAATACAAAGAAAAACCGGTAAATCTATTGTGGATTTACCGGTTTCGCAGATGCGGATTCGTAAGAACTTTCCTTGCATCGTTCAAATATTGCTAATTCGTTTGGGAAATATCCCCTAGGATTTCCAGCACAGATTGGTATCGATCGATCGGCTCTTTTGAGATCATCTTCATAACGATCTTCGCCATTTTTTCTGGAACGGTCGCGGGTAAGTCTGGTGGGGTTGTGTGAATGTGGTGGTACTCAATATTGCCGAGGTAGAAGGGCGGATTGCCTGAGATGATTTCGTACAGCATAATCCCTAGGGAATAAATGTCCGTGCGTGCATCAACTGAATCGCCAATAATCTGTTCTGGTGCCATGTAAAGGGGCGTGCCGATTACCGCTGTGCCGCTTTTTGTTACTTCATCGCCCCGTAAGATTTTCGCAATACCAAAGTCCGTAATCTTCACGGCGTTGTCGTTTGTTACCATGATGTTTGCGGGCTTAATATCCCGGTGAATCACGCCAAGTTTATGCGCATAACCTAAGGCGTCGCATATTTGTTTTAAGTAATAGAGAACCATCTCGATGTTAAACGTTGTTTTTTCCAGCAGCAGTTTTTTCAGATCGGTTCCCTCAATGAACTCCATGCTGATGAAGCGTTTTTGATCGATCTCAAAGAAGTCGTGGATGCGAACAATATAGGGGTGGGAAAGTTTTTTTGCCGCGCGCGCTTCGCTTTTGAAACGCTCAATCGCTGTGGGATCGCTGCAGAGGTAATCATTGAGCATTTTGAGAGCAACGATTTCATTCAGCATTTTATCTTTTGCTTTGAAGATGATCCCCATGGATCCGCGGTTGATTTCCTCCACGATGTCAAACCGGCTGTCCCGGCTTAGCACGGGAACATCGCGGTGGGTTTCGTACTCTTGCTTTTGTAGTTTCATGCGGTAATTCAGCTTTTTCAAGCGGGCTTCGCTGTCACGGAATCCGGGAGCATGATCCACCAAATGATCTAGAACATTGATCGCGTTGTTCAGCTGATCAGCGCCTTCCATATCAGAAGCTAAGCGATAAAGAATATCCTTCAGATCATCGTCAATTTTCAGGGACTTGAACTTTTGCCAAGCCAAGTAGTGCATATTTTTTTGCCAGTAACAAAGGCCAAGAACTTTAAGGGCCCGGGAGCGGAAGTTTTCATCGTCCTGCAATTCCTGCAAAATCTCAATCGCTTCATCCACTTGATTTGATTTAAGCAGCACTTTAACGAGTTTGAACTTCGCTTGCGGATCGTTCTTTTTTTCCGCCCGTAATTGGTAAAGGCGTTTCAGGTGGTCTTCATCTTCGGGTCTTGGTTCCATTTTCATGGCTT
>DAIOTT010000120.1:0-1233 GCA_036751885.1 Candidatus Sumerlaeota bacterium | reverse complement strand
AATCTGAACATGCGCCGGAAACATCACCGCTTAGTTCTTTTGCAAAAGCTTGAGCCCGAATTAAGCTGGCCGGGGAACCAAAATGGTTTTTTGCTTTCGCGTGAAGTGCAAGCACATCCTCTGCTTTTTCTTTACCAAAGATTTTACGCAGCGCCTCAAGAGATTCGTTTGTCTCTTGCAACTGACCGCACATCATTTGAAAGTATAAACGGGCCCGCAGCACTTGGTAATTCATGCTGCCTCTATAGGGTTCACGGCGAAGCTCTTCTAACGCAGACTGATAAAGCCGAAGAGAATCATCACCAGAATCACCAGAAACGGCGATGCTTAGGGCTTCTTGAATATTGCTTGAAAACTCCAGCTTTGTATGAACGGGTTCTTGTTTTTCCGTATCATGCTGACTTTGAAACATAGGCTCGTGCCTTGTTTCATCGTAAGAATCAATTGGTTCTGCGGAGGTATCGGCATGGTAGATCAGCTCTTCGGAATCATCAGCAAAGGATGCAGATGAGGTGGTTTCCGATATTTTACGATTCAACGCGGGAATAACATCTGCTTCTTTCTCAATGGCAAAACCGGTGGAATCTTCCTGAACAATTTTATCTTTCACAAAGTCTTTGTTGGATTCTTTTTTGGCTTCCAAATACTCTCTTGAAGGGGGTGTTCTCAGCTGGGAGTACATGGGGGGCGTTTTGCCATAATCCACCGGCGCGAGCGAATGTTCAATCGCACGAGTTGTAACACCCTTTGGCAGATCCGATGGTTGAGTGTCACCAATCACCGTAAACTCCGGCACAGATTTTTCCGCCTCTGAATTTGTGGAGGACTTTGAATCTTCATTTGAAAGATCAGGCCGTAGATTAGCATCGCTGCTTGACGGGGATTTTATCGCCCCTAAACGGCGCCCAAGCGTCGGGTTTTCCTGAGTGCTAACGCGCGGATCCACGCGGCCGCTGTCATCGTTTCGTCGTTGAGGCGTACGTTCGTCTTTCCGCTTTGCTTTTGTAGACGTACGCTTGTTGCGTTTGCGCCGGCGTGATCGGCGGTCTGCTTCCTCTTCCGTTAGCTGGGAATGAACAATCGTAATATTCTCCGCTAAACCAGAGCTCATCTCTTCGGCGGTGATTTCCATCACACCATCGGCATTGATAAAAAATGTAACGCGAATTCTGGGCACGCCGGAGGGTGCGGGGGGAATATCAGAAAGGGAGAACTTCCCAAGGCTTTTGTTAT
>DAIOTT010000119.1:2502-11073 GCA_036751885.1 Candidatus Sumerlaeota bacterium | reverse complement strand
TATTGGGTGAAGTGGTAGAAATCTCTGCTCCCCCACTCAGCAATCACCGAATTCACGGTGCAAATGCCTCCACCCCAACAGCAGAAAAACGGGCCAAGCAATACCACGAAACGGCGGAAGGGCTAAGGAGTTTACTACGCCGTTGCCCGAAATTGCGCCGGCTGACAACGCCAAAGCAACAAGCTAAACGCATTGCCCAGTGCTATTTCATGGGGGGGTTTCACGCCTTGCGACTCAGTAAGCCGGCGTTAGCGCGCCAGCAATTGCGAAAAGCCTTCAGAGAAAACCCCTCAATTTTAAATGCCGCGGCAATTTTTGCAACTTTACCTATTGTATCAATACTGACCGCTAAATTGGCGGAGTTTATCGCAGTGAAAAAATTAGGCATTTACCGCTAATTGCCTTCACGTTGCCTAGTAAAGGCGCTGAAAACAGAAGCAAATGCCTGAAGCGTTGGCTAATCTAAATAACAGCGATTTCTTGATTTACTTTTCGGCTAACGTGAAGAGCGCATGCTTTGCCGCGCCAATCACCGCATCAGCCTTAGCATCAATAATAACGTCCAACGGAAGGTTGAAGCTGTTAAGCTCCTTCAAAAAAGCCTCGCGGTAGATTTCCACGTTAACCAAGTTCCCACCCCAAAGGCCGATGGGAATAAGGCCCGATTCATTTTTGTAGAGCTTTTCAAACACAGGGGGAATTGTTCTGGCAAGTTCCTTTGCCTGGGCTTCAACAATGCGGATTGAAGCACAATCACCGCTAACAGCTTCTTGAAAAACGTACCGAGCCAAATTTGCGATGTTTGCTTTTGTGCCTTTTTCCCCGTAGACGAATTGAATCAAAGACCTAGGTTCGCTGACATCGTACCCAAGCTTTTCAAAAATCACCGGAAGCAAGGATGTTTCGGCCCCCCGGCCGTCCACCCCTTGCAAAATGGCACGAAGCCCCTCAAGGCCGATCATATAGCCGGAGCCTTCATCAGCAAGTAAATGCCCCCATCCGCCAGAGCGGGCTTGTTCGCCGGTGTTTTCATTCCACCCAAAGCAGATGGAACCCGTTCCGGCGATCAATAAAATCCCGTGCATTTTTCCTAATACTGCCCGCATCGCCACAACGGCATCGTTTACGATTGTAAGCTGCACATCAGACCGCAGAATCGGGAGTAAAAAGCTTTCAAGCACTTCACGATCTTTGGGGCTGTCACACCCTGCCATTCCCAAACAGATTGCCTGCAGATCCTCTGGTTCTATTTTCCCTTGTTCGCAAAGGGATGTAACAAGGGATTGCAATATTTCTTCCACGGTGGAGTGGGCAATTGCGTGTATATTGCTGGAAGGCATTGAAACGCGGGCTAATTCGGTTTCTGTTTCATCCATCAAAATGCCAAGTGTCTTTGTACCGCCGCCATCAACGCCGATTACGTAAGTTTTACTCATGCTGATTTCCTTATGGGGTATGGTTAATAAACGTCGAACCGGCTGATTCTTGTAACCGATTGATCTTGGTTGAACTGAAGCACCACTTCCCCACCATCAGTCGTACGCGTGGGGAGGGGGAATTCCTCGGTCACAGGGCCTTCTTCAACAGTGGAATACAGGAATTGCATTTCCAGCGGGTTTTGAAGTGTAAACCGAGTTGTTACTTTTTCCCCGGGCTGTAACGTGGGAACACCAAAGCTGTTGGTGCCGTGATAAACATTCACATTTTGTACAACAGTGTCTGAATTATTTTGCAGAACTACCTGTAACGTACCCGCTGAATAGGGGTTTTTAGCGCAAGCGGTAAGCAATACAGCGGCAAATAAAGCTGTAAAGAAAGGAAGCAATACCGTGGGGGGGAAAAGGTTTTTAATCATCATGACTGAGTGAATGCCTTTGATTGTTCAGGGGGCGCAAGGGCAACTGGCATTTGAGCAATAAAAGTTTAGGATTGAGTTGCAACCCCTTGAATCAACCGTTCTGCCTTTGAAACGCCTTTGATTTTGTAGAACATTTGAATGATTTTCTGAAGCTGATTCTGCTCAAAGATTTGCAAGTCAAAGTCAATAATCACTGTACCATAATCCTCACCACGGCGTGAATTTATTCCGGTAATGAAGATATTCAAGTTGCTCAACGCACTAGTAAATTCAAGCAACAGGTGGGTTCTATCTTCCGCTTCAACCCGAACAATTACGTTGCGAACGTGCCCTTCAGTAATATTCCAGCTGGCATCCAGTATTCGGCCGGTGTTGTCCTCCGAGCTTTCAAGCCGGGTGATACTGCTACACTTTTTGTGGTGCACAGTAATCCCACGGCCTCGGGTTACAAAGCCTACAATTTCATCGCCGGGGATCGGCCTGCAGCAGTTTGCAATTCGCACCTGCAAGCCCTCCATTCCCTCAACAAGTATCGGAATTTGATTGTTCGTTTTTTTCTCAGTTGAAAGGCGTTTTTTAGGGTGTTTTTTCGTCCAATCAGGGTTCATGCGGCGCAGCGCTGCTTGAGCACTGATGGAGCCAAAGCCAATCTCCGCCAAAACATCGTCTGCTGTTTCCAAGCGAAAGGCTTTTTTTATTTCCTCAAGGCGCGCTTCCAACTCCGCTTTGGGAACATCAATATTCCGCTCCTTCAACAAGCGTGTTAGGTTCTCACGGCCGGTATTGACCCAAGTCGACATTTCCTGTGATTTGAGGAAGTGTTTGATTTTGCTTCGGGCGCGGCCGGTTTTTGCGAACTCCAACCAATCACGGCTTGGGTGCCCGGTGTTGCTGGTTTCAATTTCCACAATATCGCCGTGCTTCAGTTCGGTTTTCAGTGTAACCATGCGCTTATTAACTTTTGCGCCCATGCACCGAAGGCCAACCTTGGTGTGAATGGCAAAGGCAAAGTCTATGGGCGTTGCGCCGCCGGGTAGTTCAATCACATCGCCCTTGGGCGTAAAGCACAGCACAACATCGGCGAAAACATCCATCTTCAGCGCATCAAAAACAGAGTTGGGATCGCCGGGGTCTTGAATCCAGGCGCTTAGATCCCGCAACCACCGCAAAAACCGATCATCATCGCCGTGGGGTTGCTTGCCCTCTTTGTATCGCCAGTGGGCGGCAATCCCGTGCTCGGCAATGTCGTGCATCTCATGCGTTCTGATTTGCACTTCCGTAAGAATGCCCTCGTGCCCAATCACCGTGGTGTGAAGGCTTTGGTAGTTATTTGGCTTTGGAAGGGCAATATAGTCCTTAAACCGGTTCGGTTGTGGCGCCCAAAAATTATGGATTAACCCTAGGATTTCATAACACTCGGACTTGGTATTACAGAAAATCCGCAGGGCGTTTAAATCGTAGATTTGCTCAAAACTGAGGCCGCTTTTTTCCATTTTTTGGAAGATTGAGTAGAAGTGCTTAGGCCGACCGCTGATCTCGGCCCCGAAGATTCCGTTGGTTTCCAGATGCACGGTAAGATCATCGATTGCTTTGTTGATTTTATCTTCGCGCTCAATTTTCTTTTGCGCAACTTTGCGGGCTAAGGCTTTGTATTCCGTGGGATAAAGCCAGTACATAGCAAGATCTTCCAGCTCGGACTTGATTTTGACCATCCCCAATCGGTTGGCGAGCGGTGCATAAATATCTAGGGTTTCCTGGGCAATTTCTTGGCGCCGATGTTCCGACAAAAACCGCAGCGTGCGCATGTTATGAAGCCGGTCTGCCAGCTTAATCACCAGCACGCGAATATCGCGTGCCATGGCAAGAATGATCTTCCGAATATTCTCAATTTGCGCCTCGCGGGAGGTTACAAATTGCATGCGGTTAATCTTAGTAACGCCTTCAACCAAGCTGGGTAAAGGCTCTGGGAAAAGCCGTTTTAATTCCTCAAGAGAAAGCTCGGTATCTTCCAGCGTATCGTGAAGCAAACCCGCCGCAATAGTAACGGCATCCATCCTTAAATCCTTCAGGATTGTTGCAACGGAAACAGTATGAACGATGTAGGGAAGGCCAGAACGCCGTTTTTGCCCCCGGTGAAACCGCTCGGCAAGATCAAAAGCAAGCTGCACAATCTCGCGCTCCTCCGCCGGGAAATCCATCCCATCCCAAAAGGCCGCTACGGTATCGGATAAAACTTTATTCTCTTCAGGGGCTTGATTTGTCAAAATTATGCAGTCTTTCTAATTAGGCCGGCAGTATAAACCAATGACTATTGCCTTGAGGTTTATGGATGATAAAGTACCATGATATTGCTCATTGTCGAGTTTACAATTTCGTTTCCACGAATTCTTTTTCATTCGCGATAAATATTCCTAATGACTACTACTTCCTCCCTCCCCCAGGACAATTCAGACGTTCCACAAACTGCTCTCTCGCACGAGGCGGAAATGCACCAGAACTCCGTGAAGCAACGAGAATACATTCAACTTGCAACAGGGCAGGAAATTAGCCCCTACGTAAGCCACAGAACCGCGACAACCCGCGTGGCAATGCTTGATATTGATGAGCTTATGTACGATAGCAAGCTTCAAGAAAAACTCCTACGGCTGGAGCAAAGAGGGTATAACACGGTTGTGCTTCCCCTGATGCAACACGGCCGGATTACAGCGCTGCCGGACAAGAAGAAACCCGGTGCGCCGCTGGTGGGTTTGCTGCCAAAAACTCTGGCTGAAATGGAGGCTGATTGCGAAACATCCGTCTGGGTTTCAATCGACCCACTTTCCGCTTCGGTTCAAGGGGATAAAACACTCTCGCAGTTTGCAAGGCTTCATCAGGAGTGGCTGATGCGGAATTCCAATGGGCATTCTAGCCCCATCGGGAGAAAAGGATTTTCCCCCATTTTCTCCTGGATAAACGAGGAATACCGCCGGTACCTAGGCGATTTACTTGTTTCGCTCGCAGAAAATAATCGTTTCACCGGCATCGTGCTGGACTTCCGGGCTTACCCAATCCGCTGCTCTGATCCGGAACGCTGGTATTGCTGTAGTTATGCAAGCCAAAAACGCGTACTCAAGGAGTTGAACTTCCCCTTCAACGATCTACTGCAAAGTGGAACCCGCTCGGAGATTCACCAGTGGCAACGGTGGGTTTACAATGAACTGACCGCATTCGTAAAATACCTGAAGTCGCGGGTTCGCGTTGCCCGGTACGACATCTTTTGGAAAATTCTAGTGGACGTTGGTAATCCCCACGATCCGGAAGAATCCCCTTGGATAAAATGGCTCAGCACGGGGCTGATTGAAGAAACACTTGTAACATTTAACCCCACAGAATTTGCCCCCAACGCTGTGATTGAACAAATTGATGTTGCCGCCATGCAAGGGCGCTTAATACTCCCCGTGTTTAAAACGGAGGATTCACTTCAAATGCACTGGGAAACCATGGGTAGAAGTTGTATTACCGGCTACATGGTGGAAAAACCCGAATTCGACTCCGTAAAATCCTTACCAGCTTTTCAGTCCTATTGGGAACACTGCGGCGCGCTGGAAGATAATCCCCATGAAACGTGTATTGCGTTGTCAAAATTCTTGGCCAAACGGTTTACCCGTAACCACCGGCTTGGGCGCTATTATGAGCGGGTGGCAAAAGCACTGGATGAATTTGAGCCGACCCCCGAAATGTTGGGTTTGCTGATTGGGAAACTTGCCACCGTTGAAGTGCGCCTTGCCGATGCATCGAAAGTTCTGGAACCGGAGTTTAGGCCGTTGACTCGTGAAATGGAACTGCTGGTGCGCATGCTGCCAACAATCCGCATTAAGCCGGAAGTGTATTAGTACCACCAGCGAAACGGAATAAGGCCTTGAACCGCTTTTCACTCAAACATTAGCACATTCACTCAGGAAGTTTTGGGGGTAAAAGAGCACTAAATCCGGGCAAACGCCTGTTTTCCTCTTCACTCAGTTTAAGCGCCCAAATCCCCTCGAAAAGCATTTTGGCGTCTTCCGTTCTACCCAATGCCTGATATTGATCCGCCAAGTTCATGCGGTGTGTAGCATCCAACGGGTGCAGTTCATGGGCTTTTTCCAAAAGGGTAGTTGTAACCTTTACGTTTCCATTTGCCCGCTGGTAATCGGCGTAAGCATCAACCAATGCGGCTGAATAGGGGTTTAATTGTTGAGCCTTAATAAGATCCAAGCGGGGGTCGGCCCCTAAGTAGGACGCCAACCGCGCTCGGTTAACGTAAAGCTGAGCATTATCTGCTTCCCAATAAATTGCCCGATCAATATAATCCAGTGCGATGCCTATTTCCTGTTCACTTGCCGCAAGCTCTGAGGTGAGTTCGTACTCCTGTATAATTCCCGGAATGACATTTGATCGCCACCAACACAACAGAAGAAGGCAGGCAACAAGGGTTGATAGAATGCTGATTTGAATGGTGGAAATTCGCCCAAATGCTTTTGCATTTTCGGGGGCTTTGTTACAATCGGTGCACAGAGAATTGCCTACAAAAAGCCCAAGAATTAACCCCCAGAATAAATTGAACTCGGGAAACGTGAAGGTATACTCCACCAAGCCGTGGAACAACCCCGCCAACATACTCAACAGCAAGAACAGCGATAAAGGATCAACACTTTCTTTGAAAGACTTAACGTAAACCCACACAGCCCACAGGAAAATAGCGGCGAAAAGCAGCACGCCAACTAAGCCCAGCTCCGCAAGGGTTTCAAACAAAAGCGAATGGCTTTGGCGCGTCTCTTGGGAACCAACCACCCGGTAGGCGGGGTAAAGCACCTCAAAGGAGCCCAGGCCGTTGCCGATCAACGGGGATTTCAAAAACATTGCCCAGGCTGCTTCCCAATAGTAAAAACGTTGTTGCAAAGTGCTAAGCCCACCCACCCGGGACAAAACCGTTCCTTGAGCCTGTAAAACCGCCGGAATCGCTAACACAAACAGGCTTACAGTTGCCGCAATTTTCTGCTTGTTCAACCAGCGTTTTTGAACCGGCCAAGCAAAAAAGCAAAGAGCCACAAACAGTAAAGCTGCAACCGTACCTCCCCGAGAACCCGAGAGCAAGATGCCACCAATGCAAACGAGTACACCACCCGCCGCTAAAAGCCGTGCTACTAGGCGCTGTTGCGTTGCAATAACCCCAATGCCTAATGGAATTGCTAATACTAAAAATCCCGCATAAATATTGGATGCGCCAATCCACCCGGAGGTTCTGCCTTCGCGGATCAGGTGCAATAAACTTTCAAATTGAGCAGGATGAAAATACGCCTGATTTTCAATCAACGCGGCTTCTTTTTGGGCAAACGATCCCGGCATACCGGCCGTTCCATAGGTTTGGTAATACCCCGTAAGCGCTAATACAACTAAAATGGAAAATAGAATACCCGCACCAACCTGCAAGGGTTTTGCGGTGCATTTACCGGCCGAGGAGAACCAAAAAAACGCCCCCAAAAAACCCCCTACTGCGGGGTAAATTCCCGCTAAATCGCGCCGAGCCAGCGGCATATACGGCGCCCAAAACTGAGAACAAAACAAATACCACAACACAAGCAACGCAAAGCACAACGGCAGCGTAAACGGCCGTAAATCACTTTTGGAATCCAACGCCGCAACTAAGCCCGTAAGCAAGCACCACAAAATACCGGCAATCATGCACGTTGCGCCAAACCACTTGTACGCATCGGTGGAATAAGCTAAAATGCAAAACAACAGCATTACCCCAGCAGCAGTTAAAATCGGCGTGTAGCGTTTTCCGTAGAATTCATTTGGTAGGGTTTCAGGTAATTTGTTGGCGAGCATAGTCTATCTAGATAATCAATTAAGTAAAAAAATGAGATTACTGCAGCAGCACCTCTCAAAGAGAAGCACATAATTCCCGGCGGCTTTGCCGTAATGCATTTACCGTGTATTGTGGAATCAAACTGAAGTTGCAACCCTTGTTGACAGGAGCGGCTTCTCACGACCAAAAAAAAACCGCCCCAATTGAGAGTTTCACTCAAAGGGGGCGGTTTTGGAAATAGGCATGGTGCAGATTAAGCCGGAGCAATAGGGCTGGAACTATTTGGAAAGAAACGCCTGAATCTCCTGACCCGTTGTCTCCGGCGTAATGACGATGTATTCCCATTCTCCCCCACGGCGTTTGAACGCCATCATGGGTATTCGGTAGATCCCAATATCAGAGGCAAGCCTGCCGTACCCGGGGTCATCTACATTCATAAAGTACTTGGGATTATCTGCCATTAGTGCCTGCGCTTGCGGGTGTAACAGTACATTACGCTCAAACTGCTCGCAAAACTTATAACGTCGGGAACGGGCGTAAACAAATACCGATCCAGCACTTTGAACCGATGCATTTGCTTGGTTCAGATCATAGACTTTCCAATCGTAAGATTGAGACTGACCGCCCGGAGGCGTTGTAGGAACGGGGGCAACGGCGTTGTTCGCCGCTTCCACATCCACTCTCACGGAAGGCGCATCAATCACAACAGCCTGACCACCCACCTGATTCGGCGCGCCGGGGGTGTTGTAGGTCGGCGTAGGGGGCGCTTCAATATCTGCTAAAGCCCAATCGCTTTTATCGCCCGTTTTAACCCCGTCGCGAACCCGCACGGCGCCCGCCGCTAGGTACGTTCTATCCGGCCCCAAAACCGGCGCACCAAGATAAA
>DAIOTT010000119.1:0-2492 GCA_036751885.1 Candidatus Sumerlaeota bacterium | reverse complement strand
TCGCACCGGGTGATGCATCAGTCAGCGCAACAGCATCGTACAAACCGCTTTGTAGTGTTGGTGAAGATTGTACCATTTTATCCACTTCAGGGGCAACACTCGTCAAAACCAGCGCAATTGTTTGCGGCTCATTTGTAAGGCGGTTGTTTACATCAAACATTAGATCAACATTAACGCGGTAGGAATCGCGCGTGAATATATTTCCTAAAAGATAATACCCCTGACTGTTGGTGCGGGCGGTTGCAGGAAGATCAAAACGGCGAATGATTTGCCCTGGGTTGATTCCGCTGGAGGGGACTGAGACACCCACAATTGTAATGACCGACAACCCTGCGAGGGAAAGATTAGGCTGAGTAGAGTACAGTTCAATAAACTCTTTCTCTGACATACTGCTGCCTCTGGAATCAATCACCACTTCGTTGATTACAACACTCCCGATCGGCGGTTGAGCAAGCGCGGTACTGATTGAAAGAAAATTTAGTAAGCAAAAAGCGGCGAATAATATTCGCTCATAATGTTTGATCAACATAAAGAATCTCGTCTAACTACAAAATATTATTTTGTACCCTGGAAAATTTTTTGATGATGTTCCAAAACATTCAGGATATTACAATATTCACAACGTAAAGATTTATTGTTTATTTGCAAGAAATATGTTTCAATTTCGTTAGGTCAACGACATGATTTTACTAAAATACTTATAAACTACTTTGCATGTTGTTATCAGGCATCAAGCAAACTACCCACCGATCCCTAGTGGAAAGGTGGGTAGTATACTGCTTTTATTTCACTTAGAATAATTACGGTATTAGTAAACGTTCGCGGGTGAGTAGAAACAATTCGCCTCTTGCGTAAAGCTGTAGGTACAGCTTGAACCATCGATGCTGATATTTGTGGAAGTCCCAGTTGTTACGCCTGAACCAAAATTAAAGGTTTGGCCCGCTGTTAGTTTAGTGCGCCGCATGTTTGTAATCTTCAGGGTTTGGCCGCAGTTTACACGGTCGTAAATCGTGCTGCCGGTTTTCCGTAATACATATACGCCAAAATCACCGTATACAGTGCCAACATTATTCGGTCCTAAGAACATCGCGGTGTCTTCATCCACACCCACGCCCGTTACAACGGAATCCGTTGGGCTGATGCTGGGATTTGTGATCAATGCCATGAAAGACATCAGGCGCCCCATGCGGTTGCGCTGGCTGAAGTGTGTATCGGTCACAATATTCGCTCCTAGGCCTAAATCCAAAAAGCCGTTTGAAATATTCATGTTCGGGTGGCAGATGTTTGAAGCAGCCTCCGAACTGTAAATGCCCGAAATTCCATCAGGATCGTAGATGTACTCACCCTGAACCGCACAACCCGCAGAGATTCCCCCAATAACACCCCCTTGAGCGTAAGCATATTGAATCGCCGTTTCCACTTTTGTATCTTTCCATAAGTTCAAGTATTCTGCTTGATCGCCGCCGGCTATATAAATGAATTCCGCGGATTTAATCGCCCACTCCACGTAAGCTGAATTCGCTTTTGCAACGGTATCTACCACCAGAGTTTCTACGGAATCGGGCTTCAATGTACCCGATGTCAGGTTGTACAAATAATCATTATACCCATCCGTTCCGGAGGTGCGAAGCACAACGATATCACCACCGTTCGCAACGGGAAACGCCCCGTTCAGGAATGCTTCATCCACATCAAAATTGCCCCCCATGAGCAAAATGCCCGGGCCGTTGACCGGAGTTTTCGTTGAGTTTGCCGCATTACCCACGATGAAGGAAACCTGATTGGTTGGCTTTGTGGGGCGGGCCCCAAGAGAACCACCAGGCGTCGGCGTAGGAGTAGGAGTAGCTGTTGGGGTTGGTGTGGGGGTGCTTCCGCCAGAGTTAGGGTACGTTACGCTAATGGTATAGCTGCCCGTACCGCTGTATCGGCGCACTTGAAGGTAGTAGGTTTCAGCCGATGTTGCGTTGTAGCTCAGGGTATCAGGCCGATTCCCCGTTACAGCCGTTGCAACGGCCCCCCCTGTAGATTTGTACAAATACAGGTCAAAATCACGCCCAGAGGTGTGATTGACTGAGGCGTTGATTGTTCCCGAGCCGGAAACGTTGAACCGGTACCAATCTGTATCCGTGCTGCTGGAGATTGTGCCAGAAACCGAAATTCCGGAACCCACTAAACCATCTGCGGTGGAAAGGCTGTTGTTACTTTCTGATTCAGCCGTGATAAATGCCCCCCCCGATGGTGGCGGCGTAGGAGTTGGTGTTGGTGTGGGGGTAGGCGTTGGTGATGCTGAGGGGAACGTTGCGGTAAAATTATAAGCGCCGGTACCGCTGTAGCGTTGAACCTTCAGGTAGTAAACCTCAGAAGTGGTGGCCGTATACGTCAGCACCTCGGGTCTGTTTCCCGTCTCCGCCGTGGCAACAGCACCACCCGTTGCTTTGTACAGCAGCAGATCAAAATCTCGGCCTTTTGCATGGTTCAGCGTGATTGAAATG
>DAIOTT010000118.1:1552-11182 GCA_036751885.1 Candidatus Sumerlaeota bacterium | reverse complement strand
GGGCATTTGGTCCTTAGGTTTTGGCGGTTCAATCCCCTTGGGCTCCTTTATCATCGGCACCACAGCCCAGTGGTTCGGCCCGTTTAAGTCCATGCTGCTGTTTACAGGAATTCTATTTGTGTTCTTGCACTTCATCGCCTTTTCTGGTTACTTATTCCCGAGAAAAGATATTGTCTCCCTTATTTTAGGAAGGAAAAACCATGCTCCTCGTTAGTTGTCACCTAAAGGACTGCGTGTATTGGAACTCACCACTTGATAAAACGGGCCTTGAACACGCCTGCCGTTGTGCTCACCCTGATAAAGCCATGTACGTTAACAACATTACGTGCCCCCTTTACAAGAAGGGATGGGAAGGCGATAAAGCCAAAGAACTTGCGGATCGTTTTCGAAAGAAAAAACTGTAATCTAGTTTTCACCCAAGATTTATGACTTCATCAACCACTCAAGAAAAAGCCCTGAAGCGTAAACGCCTTATGCGCCAACGCAAGTTTTGGCTGCTGCAACATGTGGTGGTTCCCCCTGTTTGGCTTCTTTTACAACTGTACTTTCAAACCTGGCGAATTGATGCCGAACAAAAACGCAAGGTTATACAAGCTATTGAAAGCGAAAGCCCCCTGCCGATTGTTTTTTGGCATACACACCTAATTCTAGTGATCGGAATTATGTACCGCTTTCAGAAGAAATTTAAGTGCGGCCTTTCTGTACTTCTAAGCCCCAGTAAGGATGGTGATTTAGTGGCGGGTATTCTCCGTTCCTGTGGGCACACGGTCATACGCGGAAGCTCCAGCAAGTCCGCCGTGAAAAGCCTTGTCGCCCTCAGAAAAGAACTTCAGCGCGGCCAATCCTTGTGCATCCCTGTGGACGGCCCAAAGGGCCCCCGAGGCGTTCCCAAAGAGGGCGTTGTTCTACTCACAAAAGCCCAGAAAAACACGACCGCATTGGTACTTTTTTTCCATGCGAAAAACTGCAAATTCCTAGGCTCTTGGGATAAAACCATGATTCCCCCTCCCTTTGCAAAAGTGACTGTGGATTATGATGTTATTCAACAATACCCCGATGAATCCCGCGGATCATTTCTGCAACGCTTGCAACACATTGGCCTTCAGCGCATGCAGCAGGCGGGGCAACCGGTGCAGGATATACAACGCTTAGCCCCTGAGGAAGCCCCATTTGAAACTGCAGAAAAGGCACTAGTATGATCCGCATCCTTAGCGGCCAACGGCGCGGCGCGAATCTTGAAACCCTTGAAGGGACAAACACCCGCCCCCTACGAGGGCGCATCCGTGAAGCCCTTTTTAACATCATTCGCCCACATTTGCGTGGGGCAATTGTGTGGGATTTATTTGCAGGCTCCGGCGGCGTTGGCCTTGAAGCCCTAAGCCAAGGGGCAGAACGCGCCCTTTTTATAGAGTGCAACCCCGAAGCGGTTGCAGTGATTAATCGCAATATCCAAAAACTGCGCTTCCAAGAAACCACCCAGGTTATTCAATCCGAATTGCCAAAAGGGCTGGAGCGGATAAACTCAAAAAATCAACTCCCAACAATCATTTTTATGATGCCTCCCTATTTCTCCGGATTGGCCCTTGATGTTCTTGGCAGCTTGCAGAATGTTTTTTCCGAAACACAGGCAAACCCCTTGATTTGCTTGGAAACACAAAGCACCGAAGAAATCCTGATCCCCCCATTCTGGGAGCAGGTAGACCAACGCAAATACGGCATTACCACCCTAACGTTTTTGCGCCGCACACAAAAGCCAAACCCCTAAATCAAGCCACGCAGAGTCAGTTCAACCAATCATCAAAAAAAACACTCATTCCTAGGAGCAACACCCCCTATTATGCCCGTCCCCTTTATCGACCTAAAACGCTTTGAACCAGACTTTATGGATCGCTGGATGACCAAAGTTGCGGAAGTAACAGCCAACACCGCGTTCGTAAGCGGCCCTTACGTTACAGCCTTAGAAAAACGCCTAACCGAATGGACGGGTGTTCACGAAACTGTTGCCTGCGCCAACGGTACCGACGCCCTTCAGCTTGGCCTGCGCGCTCTTGAAGTGGGCGAAGGGGATCTTGTGCTCATTCCCGATGCAACATTCTGGGCAACCTTTGAAGCCGTTGTAAACGTAGGCGCCAAACCCATTACCGTTGATATCAATATGAAAGACTTGCAGATGGATTTTGATCTGTTCTGCGAGGCGGTAAAAAAATATCGGCCTAAAGCTGCCATTCTTGTGCACCTGTACGGCTGGGGAAGTGCCCGGGTTCAAGAATTCCGAGATTTCTGCAAGGCTGAAAACGTTGCTTTGCTGGAGGACGGCGCCCAAGCGTGGGACGTGAAATACAACAAACAACACCTTTACACCGGCGCCTTGATTTCAACCGTTAGCTTCTACCCCGCTAAAGTACTCGGAGCTTGCGGCGACGCCGGCGCGGTTTTCTGCTCTACGCCGGAACTCGCCCACAAAGTTCGCTTGCTGGGCAACCACGGTCGCACAAGCCACTACGAGCACGGCATGATTGGCTGGAATAGCCGCATGTCAGGATTTGATGCCGCCTTTCTGGATCTAAGCTTAGACTACATCAGTAACCGCATCGCAAGCCGCGTTCAATCTCAACATTGGTATTACAAACGCCTGCAAGCGTTGAACATTAAGTTTGTTCAGCCCCCCACCGGTTATCAAGAAACAGGCTACCTAAACGTAACGCTTCATGACACCGCTGTGCGTGATGAAATCGGCGCTCAACTGAAAGCCAAAGGCATCGGGTACGGAACCGTCTACCCCGGCGCCATGAGTAAACAACCCGGAGCCGAGGGCTTTCTACACGACCACGTTGGCGGCAACAACGCTGACCTATTAGGCCGCGGCGTCATCAACTTGCCACTGTATGCCTACATGCGGGAAGAAGAGCTGGATGAATGCCTGCGAGTTTTCAGCGCGGCTGTGGAATCCGTTAAGGCGAAAGCTTGATCTACAGGTAATACACTGAATCCCGCACCAACACACAAGAAAATTGCCGCCACTGATAATCAGATGGCGGCATTTTCATATTATTTTGAATACTGATTATGATATTTAAGCAGAGTCATGATCAACCCATTACTTCGCTCAGCTCAGCCCAACGCTCGAACAATTGATCAACTTCAGCGCGTAAGTCTTCGTGTTTTTTTACTAAGACCTTCAGCTGTTCCGGAGTGTTTTCTGTAAAGGTTTTGGGGTCTTCCATTTGGTCGTTCATGCGCTCCAACGCCGCTTCCTTTTCGTGGAGTTTATTCTCTAAAGCTTCAAACTCCTTTTGCTCTTTGAAGGAGGGTTTCTTTTTTTGTGTGTGTTTATTGGAGCTCGAAGTTGATGAGGCCTCAGAAACGGGCGCTTTTTTTGTGGCTATTTTTTGTTCCGGCGCCGACGCACCAGCTTCAGCGTCAAGCGCATCCTGCTTCGCAGCCCATGTGCGGTAGTGGTCGTAATTGCCTTCAATCAGCACAATCTCGCCGTCCCCACGGAAAGCGATAATTCTGTTGGCAACACGGTTTAAGAAATACCGATCGTGTGAAACAACAAACGCGCACCCTTCAAACCGCACCAGCGCCTCTTCAAGCACCCGAAGAGTCGGCAAGTCAAGATCGTTTGTTGGCTCATCCAACACCACAACGTTGCCCCCTTCACGCAGCATTTTTGCCATTTGCACCCGGTTTTTCTCTCCCCCGCTCAGCAACCGCAAGGGCATTGCGGCGGTGTTTTCATCGAACAAGAAGCGGTTCAGCCAACTGCGAAAGCTAATTTGCACGCCGCCAACAACCACGTATTCCGCTTCGCCGGCAATTTCCTGCAGCACGGTGTTATCTAGGTTTAAGTTTTCCCGCTGTTGATCCGCGTAGACAAACTTAATGGTTTTCCCGTGTTTGACAGTACCACTGTCTGGTTCCATCTTCTTCATCATAAGGCGAAGAAACGTCGTTTTGCCAAGGCCGTTGCGCCCAACAATTCCAACCCGGTCACCGGGGCCCAGCATGAATGTAAAATTGTTGATCAGCTTTTTGCCGGCTAAAGTATGTTGTAAATCCTCCACTTCAACCAACGTATTGCCCAAGCGCGGGCCGCTGGGAATCAGCAGCTGCATATTGTCCTGCGGTTTTTCCGGCTCACTGGCAATCAACTCGTGAGCCGCATCAATGCGGGATTTGCTTTTCGTGGTTCGGGCTTTCGGCTGACGGCGCAACCACTCCATTTCACGCTTCATCAGGTTTTGCCGCGTTGCTTCGTTTCTTGCGGCAACGGTTTGTTCTTCCATTTTAAAGTTCAAATAATCGCTGTAATTTCCCTGGTAAATGTTTGCTTCGCCCCGCAGAACCTCCACCATTTTTGTCGCCACATTATCTAAGAAATACCGATCGTGCGTAACAAAGATTACCGTTCCCTTGAAGCGAGCCAAAAATGCCTCCAGCCAATCAAGGGTTTCCGCATCCAAGTGGTTGGTAGGCTCATCCAAGAGCAATAAATCCACGGTTCGCAAAAGTGTTCTGCAAAGGGCAACACGCCGTTGTTCGCCACCAGAGAGGGTTTTGATTGTCCTGTCCCCCGGAGGGACACCCAACGCGCTCATGGCTTCGGACTTCCGCGATTCCACAGAATGGGAATCGGCTTGATCAAGTTTTTCCTGTAAATCCGCCGCTAAATGCACCAACCGATCCATCTCATCAACATCCGTACAATGTTCAAGAGCATCGTGGGCTTCATTCATCTGCTGTTCCATTTCCCGCAGATCCAAAAAGGCGGAATCAATTTCCTGCTCAACCGTCCAATCAGGGTGTAAATCGCCTTGTTGGTCTAAAACGGCAATACGTGTCCCTTTGCGCACGCGCACATCCCCCGCTTCAGGCTGCAAGCGATTTGCTAAAATCGCCAAGAGTGTGGATTTACCGGCGCCGTTTGCCCCAAGCAATGCTACGCGTTCCCCTTCGTGAATGGAAAGTGAAACATCTTTCAAGATCATGCGCTCTAAATAACTTTTTTCTAAGTTGTGACAAGAAAGGATAACCGGCGTTTCAGCAGCCATTTTAGGGTGTACTCCAAGGGGGTTTTATTTGGGTTAAGAGGGAGTTTTCACCCCCGTAAACACGGGCGGCATCATCATCAAGCAAGGGGGTGCTGTCTAGGGGTAAGATTGCCCGGCAATTCAAATGCAAATAAAGCCAATACTATAATCCCCAGCAGGATTTGCAGTTGAGCACCCCTGCAGTTTTGCCTAGTTGTTCTGAGTGCAACAGCTCAATATTTGGAAGAAAGCATTTAAAACAAACACAATGGTTACAGTTCTACGTTTTCAAACCCGCAGGCAAGGCTTGCTGGAAATCACTCGCGAAGTGCAACAGTTGGTGCAGAATTCCACCTGCGCTGAAGGGCTTTGCACTGTTATGATTCAGCACACTTCTGCCAGCTTAATGATTCAAGAGAACGCTGATCCATCAGCCAAACATGATTTAGAAAAATGGTTGAACCGACTTGTACCTGAAAACGACCCCCATTTTACTCATACATCAGAGGGGCCCGATGATATGCCGAGTCATATAAAGGCTGCGCTAACGCTTACAAGCATCAGCATTCCAATTCTAAATTCAAAGCTGTGCCTTGGCACTTGGCAGGGCCTTTACCTATGGGAGCACCGTAAAGCCCCACATCAGCGAAACGTTGTGGTACACATTTCATGAATGAAACATCAACCCCATGGGTTATTGCCGTTGATACCGGCGGAACGTTTACTGATTGCCTGGCAATTGACCCCGCAGGAAATTTGCACAGCAGAAAAATACTGAGCCGCGCCTGCCTGCGAGGGACACTGAATGAACGCCTCAGCGAAAATTCGTTTCGCATCAAACAAAATTGGAATGCGCCTTGTGATTTTCCGATGGGGTTTGAGTTTCAACTCTTATCAAGCACCTCAAATTCCGCACCGGCAGTTGTAACGGGTTTTGATTCTATCAATTCCATCCTGACATTAAGTCATACGCTCGCTAGTGCTGAATTAGAAAACGCTGAAATTGCTGATAAAGATTTCGAACTTCTCTCCAATCTAGAAGCACCTTCCCTTGCGGTGCGACTCATTACTCAAACGCCCGCAAATCAACCGCTGCCACCAATTGCATTGCGCTTAGGAACCACGAAAGGAACCAACGCTTTGCTAGAGGGAAAAGGGGTTCCGCCTACGTTGCTCATCACGAAAGGTTTTGGGGATTTACTGCTCATCGGAAACCAAACCCGACCCGATTTGTTTGCCTTGGAAATTGAACGTCCTGCGCCCCTTTATGCAACCATGGTTGAAGTTGAGGGTAGGCTTGCTGCCGATGGGAATGAGTTGGCGCCTGTGAACGAATCGCAACTGCGGCAACAACTTTCTGTTCTTCCAGACGAGGCAAAACAAACCGTTGCAGTTGCCCTTTTGCACAGCGACTTAAATGCGCTGCATGAGGGACGGGCGAAAGCTGTTCTACAAAAGCTGGGGTTCAAGAAAATCTCCTGCAGTTCAGAAGTTGCCCCCTTTGTTCGCTTGTTAGACCGAGCCCAAACAACTTTAGTGAATGCCTACCTTGCACCCATTATTGAGGAATACATTGAACGGGTAGAATCCGAAACCCATGCTAAGCCGCTCTTAATGATGACAAGTGCCGGTGGGTTATTGAGTGCAAAAAAATTCCGCCCGAAAGATAGTTTGCTCAGCGGGCCCGCAGGGGGTATAGTAGGTGCTGCTGAAGAGGCAAAGATTGCTGGCTTCCCGAATGCCATTTCGTTCGACATGGGTGGGACAAGTACCGATGTTTCTCGCTATGCAGGCGTTCTCCCCTACGTTAGCGAACACCGTGTGGGGAACGCAACGCTGCTGGCATCAGCCCTAGATATTCACACAGTTGCAGCGGGCGGCGGAAGCATTTGCAACGTAGTGAATGGGCGCCTAGGCGTTGGCCCGCAGAGTGCAGGCTCAACCCCCGGGCCCGCTTGTTACGGCGCGGGTGGGCCATTAACAATTACCGATGTGAACTTGCTTTTGGGAAGACTCATTCCCTCTTCGTTTGAAATTCCTCTTTCCATTCAGCACGCAAAAGCAAAAGCCGATGATCTATTGCAGCGCGCCAATCAGCACGTTGAAAAACCGCTCTCTCTTGAATCACTGCTTGAGGGGTTTCTTTCATTAGCTAATCAAGCAATGGCAGATGCAATCCGCATTATCTCGGTTCAAAAAGGGTACTCACCAAAAAACTTTGCCTTGGTAAGTTTCGGCGGCGCCGGAAGTCAGCATGCGTGTGCCATTGCGGAATTATTGGAAATGCGCACAATCATTGTTCCGCTTCATGCAAGCCTACTTTCTGCTAAAGGAATTCTGAATGCACCTATTGAACGAATCATTCAGCGGCAATATATGAAACCCCTCAGCAGTGTTGATCTTTCAAGCGCTCAACAGGAATTACAAGAAGAAGGAATAATTGCACTGCAGGCCGAGGGAATTGACGAAACAAATTGTAGGGTTGTGGAAACGTTTTTAGATCTTCGCCTCCAAGGACAGGAAGATTATTTATCTGTCACACTCGGCAACAATCAAGATCCCAAAGAACAGTTTGCAAAATCCTTCCGAAACCTTTACGGTTACGATGCACCAAACCGCCCCCTGGAAGTGGTGCAACTGCGCGTTGTTGTGCAAGCAGATGCACCCCGCCACCTAATGCATTTTGCAAATCACGAGCACACTTCCGCCGCTGCTTTAACCACTGGGAACCAAGCGGAAAATAAACACGTGTACACGGGTGCAGAATGGTCTTCCGTCCCAATTTATCCAGAATTACCCGCCGGAGAATTTATCGAAGGGCCTTGCCTGATTTGCGCCTTACAAACTGTAATTTGGGTTCAACAGAATTGGCAGGCGCACTGCAATCAACACAAACAAATTATTCTGGAACGCACTACATGATTAAGTCTACTCCTTCATCGGTTGATCCAATTTCCCGTGAACTACTGACAAATCGATTTAGAACGTTGGTATTAGAAATGGGGCATTTGCTACAACGTGTTGCTATATCTACAAACATTAAAGAGCGTTTAGATTTTTCCTGCGCACTACTAAATCACCGCGGCGATTTAGTAGTCAATGCACCCCACATACCCGTGCACTTAGGAGCGCTCCCCATTTGTGTTAAGGCAATAGCTGGCTTGTTGGATTTGAAGGATGGTGACACAGCCATTACAAACCACCCTGCCCACGGGGGTTCTCACCTCCCAGATATTACGTTGATTACACCAGTTTTTGTGAACGGTAAACGCATCGCTTACTTTGCAACGCGCGCACACCATGCTGAACTCGGCGGTAAAAATCCTGGTTCCCTTGTACCCGGTGCGAAATACCTAGATGAAGAAGGAGTTGTGATTCACCCAACAAAACTCGTGGTAAATTCCGTTCCCCAGTGGGATGAGATTCGCACAATTTTGTTGAGTGCTAAATACCCTTCGCGTGCGGTTGAGGAAAACATAGCGGATTTGCGAGCCCAGCTTGCCGCCAATCAACTCGGGAAAAAACAGCTGGAACAACTCAGTGATGAACAAGGGCCCGATGATATTTTGCATGTAATGGAATCTATTCTTGATGATTCTGACGTCCGGTTACGAGTGCTTTGGCGCACCATGGAATCGGCACAATTTTCAGCAACGGAACAGCTAGATAACGGCTCGCCGATTGATCTTTCAATCAACATTCAAAAGGGAGTAGCAACGGTTGACTTCACCGGAACCGGCCCTGTGAACACCGGGAACTTGAATTCACCACCTGCCATCATTCACTCCGCCCTCCTCTATGTTCTAAGGCTGCTTGCAAGGAACGAGCAACCACCCTTAGCGTTAAACTCCGGCTTGATGCGAAGCATTAAACTTATCATTCCGGAAGGAACATTTATCAACCCTGCCACGAATGAAGCCGATTACCCCGCTGTTATGGGGGGCAATGTTGAAATCTCACAACGTGTGGTTGATACATTGATCAAAGCATTTGGGCTTGCAGCTTGCAGCCAAGGAACCATGAACAATATTGTGTTCGGTAATGAGAAATTTGGCGTGTACGAAACAATTTGCGGCGGTGCTGGTGCAACATCAAAAGCAGCGGGTGCATCGGGTGTTCACACTCATATGACGAATACACGGATTACTGATCCTGAGATTTTAGAACGTCGGTACCCGGTTCGGCTTATTCGCTTTGAGCTTCGGAAAAACTCCGGCGGTAAGGGATTTCACAAAGGCGGAGAAGGGATTATACGCGAATATGAATTTTTAGATTCCCTTCAAGTGTCACTGTTGGCAGAGCACCGAGTGGTTGAACCCTACGGTATGGATGGTGGTGAAAATGGTTCGGTTGGGGAGCAATTCCTGATCAACAAAACCGGTGAACACAAGTTAACGGGGCAAGAATCCTTCGTTGTTAAACCGGGTGACAGAGTCAGAATTCTTACTCCCGGTGGGGGTGGTTTTGGTACCCGAAGTGTGGAAGAATAAATTATTAGGAGTGCAGATTATCGGTAATCAATTATGAATTGTTATCGAATTTTTCATCATTTGCATTTGCCTCAGAATTGGCGTTTGCATCAGCGGCTTCTTTTCTA
>DAIOTT010000118.1:0-1542 GCA_036751885.1 Candidatus Sumerlaeota bacterium | reverse complement strand
TTTCTAAAGTACCCGTAATTTCCGTAAGAACCATACTTGCCATACTTACCATAATTCCCGTAACTGAACGGGCTTTTGCTGCCTCGTTGTTTGTGGTTGTAAACAACACCAAGCATCTTCAAGTTGAGTTGGCGGATTCTTTCAACCGTGCGCTTGAAATCATCAAGCTGCGTGCGGCCAACACTTCCCACAAGGCAAATTCCGTCGGTTCTGGAAGCAAGCGCAAGCGGATCCGCCAAGCCAGAAATCGGGGTTGTATCAATCAATACCTGATCGTATTTGGTGCGAATAAGACTAAGCAAATCATCCATTGCTTTGCTCTCTAACATTTCAGCAGGGTTCACTGTTGCGTGCCCGGCAGTCAGCAAATCAAGGTTCGTGTAGGGTGTTTCTTGAATGGCATCGGCTAATTTTTTTTCGCCCACCAAAACATCCGTTAAACCTGGTTGCCGGTTTTTCACGAATATATTGTGCATGCTCGGTAATTTTAGGTCTGCATCAATGATCAGAGTTTTCTTGTTCAACGTTGCGTAGGAAAGGGCAAGGTTCGCGCACGTTGTTGATTTCCCTTCAGAGGGATTCACGCTTGTTATGATAATCATTTTAGGCGGTTTTTCTGCGGAACTATATTGCAAAGAGGTGCGAATTAAACGGAAGGATTCAACCTCTTTGGAATAATTATCAAAAGAATCCAACAATCGAACCGGAGCCCGTTTGCCTTTCGTTTGAACCGTAGCTTTACGGCCTAACAATCCGCCCATGTAGGGAACACTCCCAAGTGTGGGAAGCAGGGTTGCCCGCTCAACCTCGCGAGGATCGCGAATTGAACGATCAATGTAATGCAACCCGAGTGAGAGAAAACACCCAAGCATTAAACCAAGAATTCCGTTGAATGCTAAGCTCATTCCCACGCGGGGTTCATCCGCTGCACGGGCGGGAATCGCTTCCTCCGTGATGTTCACGTTGAAGGGCTTTACGTTTGCCGCAACATTGGTTTCATTCAGTTCACGCAATAGCACTTCGTACAGCGTTTGTTGTGCATCAACTTCACGTTGTAAAACGTTGAGTTGAATCATCCGCTGGTTTAAAGTCGTCAAAAGATTTTCTTGGTCGTTTTTCTTTTCCAGCAAAACATCAAGGTTTGTTTGAGTCCAAAGAAGTTCACCTTTGCGGAGTTCCTTGAGTTCAGTTTCTTCTTCAATCAACCGTTTTTCTAAAGCTTGAATTTCTTCATTCAAAATTGAAAGTTCTCGGCTTTGAAGATTTTCGGATTCAAGTTTAATGCGGTTCAACCTGAGATCTTGCAATCGATTGTAGATGGTGGTATAAGTCTGGTTTTCCGACAGTAAGCGGAGTTGAATTTCATCTAATTCGGATTTTTCATCCACGGCGATTTTGAGTTGAAGTTGTTTTTCCAGCTCAAATATTTCACGACTTAGTTCTTGAATTTGCGTAACGGCTAATTCCGATTCTTTTGCCAACAACTTCAAATCTGCTTCGGCGCTGTACTCGTAAAGTTTGTTTTCTGCCTGCTCCAACCGC
>DAIOTT010000117.1:0-11188 GCA_036751885.1 Candidatus Sumerlaeota bacterium | reverse complement strand
CGCTTGAAGCACCTACCAATAAGTCCGCTAATCCGTCGCCGTTTACATCGCCGGCTGCAGAAACGCTGCTGCCAGATTCATCAAAGGATGTAGTTCCTTGAAATTTTATTCCGTCCGTTCCTAAGTCATCTAAGCTTACCGGAGTAGTTGTTGTTTTGCCGAAAACCACATAGCTTTCACCTTTGGAAACGCCATTTAGGTTTGCCTTGTAAGCACCAATGATTACATCTGATAACCCATCGCCGTTTACGTCACCGGCGCCGGAAACGCTTCGACCGGAAAGATCATTCAGTAAAGCTCCCTCTATACGGAATCCGCCGTTCCCCAAGTTAGAGAGCGTAACCGTTGTATTCGTCGCCTTACCAAATACCACATAACTTTCGCCAGCATTTGTTTCGCGACCGATGTCGGCGGTGAAGGCACCTACAATCAAATCGTCAAATCCGTCGCCATTAACATCACCAGCGCCGGAGACGCTAATCCCTAACTGATCCAGTGCGGCGACGCCTTCAATGCGGAAGCCCCCTGTCCCTAAGTTTGAAAGTTCTACGGGTGATGTCGTCGCTTTACCAAACACAACGCTGCACTCGCCAATGTAAAGCATTCCGGGTTTAGCGCCCCCAGGTGCTCCAACCAGTAAGTCAGCTAAGCCGTCACCATTGATATCGCCCACGCCGGATACGCTTGTCCCTGAGCGGTCTACGGTGTCGATTCCGTTGATGACAAACCCTTCGGTGTTTCCCCCAGATTCTAAGTTACTGAGGTTTACAACAGCGCCGTTCGGTTTGCCAAACACCACGTAACTTTTCCCTGAGGCGGGGCTTCCGTTTGCCATGGCATTTCGCGCTCCTACGATGACGTCTGCAAGGCCGTCGCCGTTTACGTCGCCCGCTCCTGATACGCTGAATCCGGAGTTATCATCCAATGATGCGCCGTTGATAACAAAGCCGGGGAACGTTGTGCCAAGGGCCGAAAGGGCGATTGTTTGGTTGGCAGGGGGCGGAGAATCCGTAAGGGCAAAATTCCCTAGGCGGCCCACAAGCCCGGAAATCTGGTTGCGGTTCACATCCACGGAGGAGCCTGTCACTCTTCGCCAAGGGCCTGCTGGGTTTGAGGCTTGAACCAGAACAAGATTCGCTTCATTCAGCCCGGCAATTTCGGCGTCGGTGTATTGAAAGGTTACTTCTGCACTCGTCCAGCTGTTACGGGTGGAGGCTGCTTGCCACATCACATTTGCGGTATTCGTTAGGCCGGTGATCGCCGTGTTATTGCGGAACAACGTCACGATTTGCGTGGAAATATTTCCGCCGTCTGCGAAGTCAATAAACATCCGGGAATCGGGGGTGGAGTCGTTGCTGCCGTCACCGGTAATGCCGATTGACTGGCGGGGTGCGTCGCCAGCTTTAGCTACGGCTCGGTATGTTGCCGAGGCGGGCGCAGTGGCTTGGCTAAAGAGGACATAGCTTTCACCGGCATATGGTAAGTTCCCCGGGTCAGCTCGCCGAGCGCCAATGATGATATCTCCCAACCCGTCGCGATTCACGTCGCCCGCGCCCGATACACTTGCACCGGAAAAATCGCCTTCATCGGTTCCTGATATCGTGAAACCAGCCGTTCCTAAGGAAGAAAGGTTGATTGTTGTGTTATTAGTCTTCCCATAAACAAGGTAACTTACGCCGGCGTTGGTTTTGCCGTTCACAGCAGCTCCGCGAGCACCGATCAAGAGGTCTGCAAAGCCGTCACCGTTTACGTCGCCCGCGCCCGAAACCGATCTGCCGGAGCTGTCATCAGTATTTGCTCCGTTGATTTGGAAACCAGCGCTACCAAGACTTGAGAGCATAATGGGCGTGGTGTTTTTCTTGCCGAATATAACGTAGCTACTTCCTGCATATTGGTTTCCGCTCGGGTCAGCCGCCGATGCACCAATAATAAGATCGGCTAGGCCGTCGCCGTTTACATCCCCGGCACCGGAGGCACTTCTGCCCAAAGCATCTAAGGCATTTGCTCCGTCGATCGTAAAACCCGCTGTCCCTAGGTTTGATAAAAATACCCCGGTAGTGTTGGTTTTTCCGAACACAACATAACATTGCCCTGCAGATCTTGAAAGAGGTAAGTCAACCCCCGGTGCGCCGATCACAATGTCCGCTAATCCATCACCGTTAACGTCGCCCGCGCCTGAAACCGAGCGTCCAACAAAATCCCCGTCACTTATTCCGTCAATGAAAAAGCCGTTTGTACCTAAGTTGGAAAGCCTTACGACAGACGTTGACGTTTTTCCAAAAATCACGTAGCCGCGTCCGTTCCTTCCCTCAGAAAATTCTGGTGAACCAACGATCAAATCAGCAAGGCCGTCGCCGTTTACATCCCCGGCACCGGATACACTGTACCCTGTTTCATTCCCGGTGCCCTCACCCCTTATCTCAAAGCCTTTAGTCCCAAGGCTAAATAGATCAACGGTGGTAGCATCATTTTTCCCGAAAACAACGTAGGCAACGCCTGTGCCTTCAGGTCCGATCTTATTTGCACCGATTGATCCGATGATAAGATCGTCAAACCCGTCGCCGTTTACATCCCCGGCACCGGAGACACTCCACCCAGCAGTATCATTTTCATCAGCTCCAAAAATGCGGAATCCGCCGTCGCCAAGGTTGCTAAGGTCTACAACCGTATTACCCTCTTTATTGCCAAAGATCACATAAACTTGCCCTGCACTGACAAGGTTTTACGGTCTTGAAAAGGGGGCCCCAACAATGATATCGGCAAAACCGTCGCCGTTGACGTCCCCGGCGCCGGAGACGCTAAACCCTGCTTGGTCGCCCGCGAGTTCTCCGTTGATGACAAATCCTGGGTGGGTGGTGCCGATGGCTGAGAGTTGAATATTTTGCGCCTGGGCTACAACGCCCGAGGTTGCGACACATAGGGCAAGGAGCGCCCCTGCAAGTGGTTGATTGTGGTGATTCAAGAGGCGAGTGTTGCGGTTTTTTTTCATTTAATTCAAATCCAGCTTTCTTTTATTCATATTTATGTTATATTTCCCAGATTCAACCCAAAAATAATGATTCGTATTTAATAAGTTGGTGTGTTACTGTTTTTATAGGAAAGGCTGATTGAACTTAGTTCTTTCAAAAAATGAATTTATTGAGCAAGGATTTTTAATCTTCATAAAAAAGTGCAAACTTAGATCGTTATAATTTATCCTCACCTTCCCCGCGTCCCTGCGGCGTTGCGGTTATTGGTCTATTCCGAAGCGCTTGATCATGCGGTATAGGGTTGCACGGTCGATGTCGAGGTGTTCGGCGGCTTCCAGCTTTTTCCATCGCTTGGCTTCCAAAACACGGAGAACGTGCTGCTTTGTCATTTCGTCGATGAAGTCGCTGAGGCGTAAGTCGTCGTATTGTGGGTGCTCGTTGCAATCCTCGCGGGGGGTTGACGGGCGGCTTTCTGAGGGGGAGAGCCAAAGGTCATCGGCGGTGATCTCTTCGCTGCGAGTTAGAATAACGGCGCGTTCTATGGTGTTTTCAAGCTCGCGCACGTTGCCCTTCCAGTCGTGGGATTTCAGGGCGGAGAGGGCATCCTCTGAGAGGGCGCGGCGGGGGAGGCCGTTGTCCTGGCAGGCGGTTTTCAGGAAGTGGCGGGCAAGCACGGGGATGTCGTCTCGGCGTTCGCGCAGGGGGGGGATTTCTAGGGGGACAACGCGGAGGCGGTAGTATAAATCCTCGCGGAAGGTGCCTTCTTTAACCATTTTTTCGAGTTCGCGGTTTGTGGCGGCTATTACTCGAACGCTTGCCTTTAGGGTTTCGTTGCTGCCGACGCGGGTAAAGGTTCCCTCTTGCAGCACGCGCAGGAGTTTTGTTTGAAAGTTGCCGCTGGTTTCGCCAATTTCATCTAAAAAGATTGTGCCGCCATCGGCTTCTTCAAACTTGCCGTGGTGGGTGCGGGTTGCGCCGGTGAAGGCTCCTTTTTCGTGGCCGAACAACTCGCTTTCCAAAAGTGTTTCAGAGAGGGATGCGCAGTTCAGGGCGACGAAGGGTTTATCTGCAAGGGCGCTGCGCTGGTGGATAGCTCGGGCAACGAGCTCTTTACCTACGCCGCTTTCCCCTAGGATTAGAACGGTGGCGCGGGTGGGGCCAACGCGATCGATGAGTTCTTGCACGCGGAGAATGGATTCGCTTGTGCCAATGATTTTGGTGGGGCTGAAGCGTACGCCCAGCTCCGCGCGAAGGGATTTATTTTCTGCTGCTAAGGTTCGGTGGTCCACGGCGCGCTCTAAAACCATTTGAATTTCGTCGTTATCAAACGGCTTCATTATGTAGTCAAAGGCGCCGGTTTTCATGGCTTCTACGGCGCTCTTCACGGTGGCGTGGGCGGTGATCATAATGACTTGGGTGGTGGGTTGGCGTTTTTTGACCTCGCGGAGGAGTTCATCGCCCCCCATGATGGGCATTTTGAGATCCGAGAGGATTACCTCGGGCTGAAATTCCTCGAAGATCTCCAAGGCTTGCTTGCCGTTGGCGGCGCTTTGCACGTCGTAGCCCCAGCGTTTTGCTAACATGGAAAGAATTTGGCAAATTCGGGGTTCATCATCAACAACAAGGAGTCGGTGTCTTGGGCTCATGAAGGGGGTTTTCTCTGGTGAATTTTCGGCAGTGTCGGGGCGGTATTCAGGCCCAAAAATTAGGAGGTATTTAATAGGATTTAGGCAGGGTGTTGCAAGGCATAAGTCTGGTGTTATTTTTTGGGTAAAGCAAGGTCTTCTTCTGAGGGCTCTAGGGAGCTCATCCAATCCTGGGAGGAGGGTAAGCGCTCCACGCCGATTGCGTTTGGCTGGTAGGCTTTCAGAACAATTGTAACGGTAGTTCCCTTGTTGGGTTGGCTTTCAATAATCAGGGAGCCACGCATGCCGTCCACCAGTTGCTGCACGCGGGGTAGGCCTAGGCCGGTGCCGTGGGTTTTGGTGGTGAAGAAGGGTTCGGTAATTTGCTCCAGGGTTTTTTCATCCATGCCGGGGCCGTTGTCGCGTATGCAAAGGGTAATGGCGTTGGGGCCGGCGGTATCGGTGGAAATCCGGAGCTCACCTCTACGGTTTGAATCTGAAGCAATCAGGGCGTCGCGGGCGTTCCAGATGAGGTTTAGCATCACTTGGTAAAGTTGGTCCGCATCGGCTTTTATTTGGGGAAGCTTTTCTTCTAAGATCAGAATGAGTTCAATATTGTGGCGCTGCAGCTCCTCTTCAAGGGGGTGAACCCAGCTGCGGATGCTGGAGTTCAAATCCAGAGCGCTGAGGGAGGCGGGTTTTGGGCGGGCAAAATCCAGGAGGTCGGAGATGATTGCATCAAGGCGTTGGGTTTCCTGAATGATAAGGCTTAGGGCTTCGTGGGTGTTGCTTTTTTCGGGTTCGTCTTCTGCTGCCATGGCAGCAGCGGACTTAATGATGCTCATGGGGTTGCGGATTTCGTGGGCTAAAGTGGCGGAGAGCCGACCGATGGAGGCTAACTTCTGGGCCTGAAGAAGGCTTTCTTGGGCCTTTGTAAGTTCATCCAGGTAGCGTTCTGCCTCAAAGATTTTCATTTTGAGGGAATCCATTAGCTGGCGTAGATTATCGTTCTGGGTTTTAATAATGTCGCTCGCTTGCCGGGCCCGTGCTGAGGAATATAGGGCAATGGAGATAACCGTTGCTAACGCCATATTCAGGAAGATGCGGTAACTGAACACGATCGTGTAATCGCCGAAGCGCAGGTTCAGGCCCCAATCCAAGGGGCCAAGAAAGCGCTGGGCGTTGACATCGTGCATGCGCTGAAGCACTCGTTCGGCGGTAGCAACTTCGTTATAACTTAGGCCAAGCTCCAGGGAAACGTCCGTGGCGTTTTTACCCAATGTGTTTGGGCGCGAGGCAAACAACCCCGAGGCATTCATGCGTTCGAACAAGTAGAAGCCGGATTCTTTGTCGTGGAAGATGCTGACTTGCCCCATGGAGAGAAGCACGGTAATCAGCATGAAGAGAAGCACGTACAGGCCTTTGCTAACGCTGACCGTGCGAAATAGCGGACTTCGCTTGGGCCAATCTGCGGCTTGTAATACATCGTCCGTGGCGGGGAGAATAAACTCATGGGAATCCGCCAGCGCCTTGCGGGCACTCTGGTGAATCCGCTCGGTGTCCTTCAGCTGCATGGCATTCCCCCTCTAAAGTAATGAGTTTTTGTTGTCATATCCCTAGGGGAAAAAAAAAGACTGTAAAATCCGAGAGGGAATAGATAATTCAAAACGATAACACCATTAGTTGCTCGGGCCAGAATTCAACCAGAATTTAGAGTTTATCAGGGTTTTGGGGGCAGAATTTTGCGTTGGTTCAGCATTACTGGGTTGGGGTTGGTGGGGGAGTGCTGCAACAGGCCGTGCTGAATGAGTGCCGGTGCACCTGCTGTTCAAAGCCAACCTTTTCGCCTAAAAAATACCAGTAAGCCGGTGCTGGTAATCAGCATGGCAAGTAATGCCGCAGGGTAGCCGTAATACATATTTAGCTCTGGCATGTTGAAGGGGGAAATCTCCGAATTAAAGTTCATTCCGTAAAGCCCGGTAACAAAAGTAAGGGGAATAAACAAAGCGGAAACAAGGGTAAGCACCTTCATAATCTCGTTCATTTTATTTGAGATGATTGAGTGGTATAAATCCATCAGGCTGGAGAGTTCATCGTGCAGGCGGTCAAAGTGATCCAAGGCAACCACGGCGTGATCCAAGCAATCGTGGAAGAAGATTTTAGAGTCTTTTTCAATCAAAGATCCTTCAATTTCAGACTTGGAGATTAACTCCTCCACCATGGCACGATGAGGCCTGAATTGCCGCTGCAAGTGGCGAATACTGATTTTGAGATCATGCAGGGATTGAAAATTACTTTGCGTGGGCTTATGAATGATTGAGCGTTCCAGGATTTCAGCCTGATCATCGAACTGCTCAATCAGGAGTAAGTAGTGATCTATAATGGTGTCTAGCAAGGCGTAGAGCAGGTAATCGCAACAGCTTGTGCGAATCCTCCCGCGACCAATCCTAAGGCGCTCGCGAACGGGATCAAAAATATCGCCGTTGCGCTCTTGAAAGGTAATCAACACGCGGTCGTCTAGGTAGAAGCTGACTTTTTCATTGGGGATTTTGTTGTTTCCATCCACCATGCGGGCCACAAGAAACAGGCGTTCATCGTGGTAGTCTAGCTTTGCGCGCTGGTTTGATTCAAAAATATCCTCCAACACCAAAGGGTGAATGGAAAAATGCTCGGCAATTCGGCGAATCCAATCGGAGTTTTGAAGGCCGGAGATATTCAGCCAAACTCGCTCTCCCTGGGTTTTCGGGTTTAGGGTTGATAAATCAGTTTCCTGCGTAACAGCAAATTCCTCAACGCCCTCAGGAACATAGCGCATGGCACTAACTTCCGTGGGGTTGGCATTCTCTGGCACGGCAAAAATGCCCGGGGCAATTCCTGGGCGTGCGGCGTTTCTTCGGGAGCGGAAGATTGCCTTTGGCGCCAACCGAAACATGGTGGGAATTGTAAGGGGAATCAATTTTTGAACGTTCTTGCGAAATCGAAAGATCGACATAAATCGACATAATAGTTCCAGTAACCTAGTGCCAATTTGTGGGGCGCTTAATTTGCGGTTATAACGGCGTGTTGTGCCTGCTCACCCGAAGTAGTGATTCAAATGAGCCGCAACACAATCAAACCCTTTTTTTGCGGCAAGATTGTGCTTTTCCGCCCTGTGTTGCTTGAACATTCAGCAAGTGGAACGATTTAAGTCCTGCAACTCTACTTTTCACCTTGACGTGAGCACTGGCTTTTCGTCTTATGCCGATCCGTTTCCACGAGATCATCCGTCGGAAAACCATGACTAGGAGAATGCCCTCATGGCTAAAGTAAGCCAATATGCCCGTAATGAAAAACGCCAACGTTGCGTTGAAAAACATAAAGTACGCCGTGCTGAACTCAAAAAAATTATGCGCAGCCAAACTTCAACGGTTGAAGATATTGAAACTGCTTGGAGCGAGTTGAAGAACATGCCCCGCGACGCAAGCGCTACACGCATCAAAAACCGCTGCAAATTGACTGGCCGCGCACATGGCTATATCCGCGACTTCGGCCTCTGCCGCATCGAATTCCGCCGCCTAGCCCTTGAAGGCCAAATCCCCGGCGTGAAAAAAGCCAGCTGGTAATTTTAGCATACCTGCTTCGGCTAGTTACATCTTCACAATTTATCAAGCCCTCAGTTTTTGCTGAGGGCTTCGTTTGTTTTAATTCTGATTCCAACGTTTGAACATTAATTCCTGCACGTATTATGTTTTCCAGTTCGCCTGACTGAATTGAATTGGTTTTGTTGATTCAAACTATAAATATGCGTCAACTTAGTCAACAAAGTCCAACGTCTTTGCCTAAAGCCTTCCCTCACTCAAGGCCTTTGTGGGCCCATTCTACGGCTCGCAGTACTCCTTGGGCTTTATTCATGCTTTCTTGCCATTCCATGGCGGGGACGGAATCGGCCACGATTCCGCCGCCGGCTTGCACGTGAACTTCCCCACCTTTGATTAGGGCGGTGCGAATGACGATGCAGCTGTCCATGTTGCCGCTGAAATCAATGTAAACCACGGAGCCGCCGTAGGCGCCGCGGCGGGTGGTTTCTAACTCGTCGATGATTTCCATGGCGCGGATTTTTGGGGCGCCAGAAAGCGTTCCCGCAGGGAAGCTGGCGGCTAATACATCGAAGGCGTCTTTGCCTTCCTCTAAATCCCCCACCACGTTGCTAACGATGTGCATAACGTGGCTGTACCGTTCAATGACCTTGAGATCGGTAACGCGTACGGAGCCGAATTTTGCCACGCGGCCTACGTCGTTGCGGCCAAGGTCAACGAGCATGATGTGTTCGGCGATTTCTTTTTCATCGGCCAAAAGTTCTCGCTCCAGGGCTTTGTCTTGCTCGGGTGTATCGCCCCGGGGGCGGGTGCCGGCAATGGGGCGCAGCTCAACTTTTTGGTTTCGGCAGCGCACCAAAATCTCCGGGGAGGAGCCCGCCAGTTGAAATTCGCCGCAGTCAAGGTAGAACATGTAGGGGGAAGGATTGATTGCCCGCAGGGCACGGTAAATATCAAAGGGTTCGCAGGCAAGGGGCATGGTAAGGCGCTGGCTAAGGACGACTTGAAAAATATCGCCAATGTTGATGTATTCTTTGGCGCGCTCTACGGCTGCCTCAAATTTTTCTTGGCCGATGTTGGATTTCGGGGAGAACGGTTCGTTGCTTGCCGCAGTTTTGGCGGCGGGAAATTCCGGATCAGCCCCCATAACGGTGTTGTAAAGGGTTTCAAGTTTTTCGACGGCCTTGTGGTAACTGGATTCAGGGCTTTCCGCGCCAACAAGAGCGTTTACAATCAGCAGTATGCGGTGTTTCACGTGGTCAAACACAACGAGGGAATCTGCGATCATAAAGAAGATTTCAGGAATATCTAAGTCGTCGGGATTTGCGTTGGGGATAGCCTCAAAATGGCGGACGCAATCATAGCCCAACAGGCCTACAGCGCCGCCGGAGAACGGGGGGAGGCGTGGATCTGAGACGGATTTGAAATGCCCCATGATTGTGCGCAGTGTATCGATTGGTGAATCTTGAGTCTCAAACCGCAGCTCGGGGTGCTCCGTTTGAATAAGCTGTGAATCTGCCTTGGCGGTGAAGATTAAGAACGGGTTCGCGCCGATGAAGGAGTAGCGACCAAGTTGCTCACCATTTTCCACGGATTCCAGAAAAAACCGGTATTTGCAGTGTTGAAATTTACGGAATACTGAGACGGGGGTTTCTAAATCCGCCAAAATTTCTCGGGTAACAGCCACCAGGTTTCCCTGTTGGGCTTTGGTTTTGAACTCGTCTAAGTTTGGTGTAATCATGGTGGGGCTGGGCTCAAGCGTTGATTTTAGGTTCTTCGTGTTCGTTCGCAGGTGGTTGGTGTTTATTGATTAAGGGGTTGTAGCAAGGAAAGGGCAAAATCATGTTTTTCTGGCGGGTGCTTGGATTTGTGCGCTTCATGGGTGTTGTTCTTGGGTTTATAAATTCAGCGGTTAGAACTGTGCAGCTGTTGGTTGTTTTTCCCTTGCAATATGGTGATTTATTTAGAACATGAGCCGTAATTCAAAAAACTAGTATAAATTATTTCTTTAGCTGCTCCTTGTGGGCGCAAAAAAATCCCCGGAGGCTTTTCCGATGAAAACCACTCACACGCGCTGGTACGGCTCACAGCTTGTTGCTCTCTTTAGTGTTGCCTTAGTTGGTGTTACTGTAAGCACCGTATTTGCAGGCCCGCGAACTCCTACGCAAGCGGCTGAAGAGCTAGACGCTTGGACGCCGGAAGCATTGAAGGAGTTGAACGAGATTCGCCGCAATGCTAAGGCGAATGCCTTTGGCAAAAGTAATTCGGATTTTTTTCAAGCCTCCATTCTGTCTGAATCAAAAGACCAAATCAGGATTGTTGATGTAGGGGATTTTGATAACGACGGCGATATTGATATTGTTTATGCCGCTGAAGGCGACGATACACTGGGTTGGTTTGAGAATAATGGCAATAACCCGCCAAGCTTTACGGATCATATTATCTCAACGTCCGAAGACGGTGCCACGTTTGTTCTCAGCGTTGATATTGATGACGACGGAGACTTAGACATTGTTCTTTGCTCACGCTTTAGCAATGAAATTAGCTTATGGCTAAATGATGGGGAAGCTGATCCCACGTTCACTAAATCCTTTGTGGGAAGCGTTAACAACGCGAGCAGTGTGGCGGCCGGCGATTTTAATAACGACGGCAAAATCGATCTTGTTGTCCCGAATCCTGCAGGCAACGAGCTCACCTTTTTCCTGCAAGATCCTGACCTCATCATCAGCGCGGGTAACTCGGTTCCCCCTGCAATTTCGTTCCTTCGTTACGGATACTTTACCGAATTCGGGCGCCCTACATCCGTTGCAAGCGTGAATTACGATGGTTTTGGCGGCGATGATCTTGCCGTGGCTTGCCGCGATACCGGGAATATCTTTTTGATGATCAACGAACTTGATCCAATACAATTTGACAACGAAAAGCTTGTCGTGATTTCCGTTCTCCCTGAAATTTCAGGTTTGTTGTTTTTTGAGGAATACCTCATCGATACGATTGAGCGCCCGCAAGATATCACGTT
>DAIOTT010000116.1:9541-11332 GCA_036751885.1 Candidatus Sumerlaeota bacterium | reverse complement strand
TAAGGAATAAGTTTTTGCTCTGCTGCCGATGAGCTAATAATTGCGGGCTTTTTTATCTTAAACGACAGGAATCCATTTGCACCCCTTGGAATAATCCTGAACGGTTAAAGTGATAAATAGATGGAAACCCATACCTTTTCAAGACTGGTACACCCTACGTTATGAAATTTTCCCTTCTAGCCTTTGTGTTACTATTTACGGCTATTCAGGTACAACCTGCCGCCGCCTTTCGTGTAACTCCCCTCAGCGAAGAGAGCATTGTAGTGGAACTTACCACGCAGGCAACATCCCGTGATCAAGCCCTTTCCAAAGCCAAACAAGAGGCGATTCTAGGAACAGTAGGGCGCGTTTTTCTCGAGAAAAAACTTCTCATGGCAGATGAAATTCTCTACAAATACATTGGTAACTACGCCAACCAGTTTATTGATGCCCAAGAGGTGCTTGAAGAAAAATATGTGGCTGGTGAAAACATCATCAAAAGCCGCGTATTCGTAAATTTTGCGAACCTAGAACAAGACCTCACAGAAAAGCGTTTCATCTACCGCCCAGCCTACAAACCCCTGTTTACGACGTTTTTGACAGAACGCCTTGACGGCAGAATCAGCAACGACGGCGTTGCACGGCGCTCGTTGATGTTGGCGTTGCAAGACTTAGGAATGCGCTCCTTCGGTGCAGAACTGCAAACACCCCCCAGCACAACGGATATTCGGGTGGATGATTTCCTGTTGAACGCGGCAACCATCAGCGCCCAACGCTCCGGTGTTGAGATCATCATCACGGGTGAAGCCGATACAAAACTTATTGAGCGCAAGAAGCTTTATTTCGATGAATATTGGTTCTACGAAACTGAAGTAACTGCCAGCCTTGTCCGCGTGGATACAAAAGAAGTTTTGGTGAAGGCTTCAGCAAAAGGTTCAGCCTCAGAAAAAGATCAGGAAGAAGCGATTGGTTTATCCCTAGACCGTGCAAACGCTGTTGTTGCGCAAAGATTGTTTGATCAATACCAAGAATTTTGGCCCAACGTGATTCAACTGGAATCCGATTACGAAATTCTGTTTACTGGTGTGAACGAAGAATTGACGAGCATTATCATCCAAAACTTAGAGCGGTTGGGCTCCAGTATAAAAGTGACAACGCGAAAAAGTTTTGATCGCAGCACAGTTCTCTCCGTTGAGTACGACGGCCCCAGAGAACTCCTCATTGAAAACCTTAGCTCATGCCCGTACCCTACCCTGTACATCTTGAACCCCGAAGCTGAAACCGGCTTTGAGGTTCAGGTTTCAAACTAACCTCTCATCTCAATTTCTTCAACGCTCGCGATCCCCCAACGAAATCCGTTGGGGAAACATTTCTAACTAAAGGGAATCATTAGGAAATGAAACAGTTCGGAAGCAAAACACTCTTTGTAACAACTTTATTAGCCTTCACTTCGGCAACGCTGATCACTGCTCAGGAAGCAAATGTTCCTGCTTTAGTTCGTGAAGCTCAGCCAATTACACCCGTTGATTTGCTGAAGGGCTCCGACTCGCTTGCTGATTTGGATTCCTTGGATCTTGAAGCGGCACAATTGCCCCCTTTGCAGCAACGCTCGCTTCCCGGTTTGGAAGGGGAACCCCTTAACCTGAGCGTTCGCGATGTACTGCTTGCTACGTTGGGGCAAAATCTTTCCATTCAAATTGTGGAAAAAGACCGTGCTGTTGCGGGTTTCGAGGTTTGGCAGCAGTTCGGAATCTACGATCCGGTTGTCTCCCTCAGCGCCGTGCAAACCCGTGTGGATCAACAAACAACCGT
>DAIOTT010000116.1:7181-9531 GCA_036751885.1 Candidatus Sumerlaeota bacterium | reverse complement strand
AAGCCGGTGGTCAGTTATACAGATTCAACGGCCGTTGATGCCAGTGTTGCTCAGCGCACCCCGTTAGGAACGTTGATCGAGGTGTTTGCCCGCGATTCACGCACTTCCGACAGGAATTTTTTTAATGTAACAGGTGTAGGCCAAATCAATGCGGCGTACGGCAGCGAGGTGGGCATTAATGTGACGCAACCACTCCTGAAAAACGCCGGCCCACTGGTCAATAACGCCCAAATTCGTATTACCCGCAAACAGCTTGATCAATCCAACGATGTTTATCGGCAAGAATTAATCAATCGTTTGGCTGATGTGATTCGCGGTTATTGGGAACTGGATTTTGCCATTCGCAACGCGGAGGTTCAGCAGCAAGCTTTGGAATCTGCTCGCGAGCTGGAGCGTGTGAACGGCGCCCGGGTGGAGGTGGGTACACTTCCACGGCTTTCTTTATTCCAAGCTCAAGCGCAAGTTGCGCAGCGGGAAAGCTTGTTAGTGGCTGCCGAGGAACAAGTTATGGAGAGCCAAGATCGGTTGTTCCAACTCATGAATTGGCAACCGGCCCTGCGGGATACTGAGTGGAATCGGCCGATTTTCCCCGTGGATGCACCCACCACTTTCTTTAACATTGATCTGAATGATCGCAGTTTGGTGCAACTTGCCGAAGAAAGCAGACCAGATCTGCGTTCGGCCCGTACGGGGTTGGATATTGCGGAAATCAACCGCGACGTAAACAAACGCCAAATGCTTCCGGAGCTTGATTTGATCGGGTCCTACAGCCACACGGGTATTGGCGACGATCGCAGTGATTCCTACAGCGAACTGGATTCTGGCGACTATGTAAACTACTCCGTGGGCGCGCGCCTTAGTTACCCGCTGTTCAACCGCACGGCCCGCAGCGCGTACCGGCAGTCCTTAGAGCAGTTGGATCAACAAGCCCTTCGTATTGAGGCTGTTGAGCTGCAAATTGTTCGAGACGTTCGCCAGTCTACCCGCAATATTCGTACAGCGCTGCGCCAAGCAAAAGCCACAACTCGCCAGGTTAAAGCGGATATTGAAAAATTAGAGGCAGAAATTAAACGCCGTGAAGTGGGAAACAGAACCACGTTTGATGTTTTGGACTTCCAGGATGATCTTGCTCAATCTCGGGCGAATCAGGCGCGGGCTTTTGCCGACTACCAAATCTCATTAGTGGATTTAGCGCAATCGCTGGGAATTTTGCTTGATGTGCAGGGAATTGTTGTTGAAGACCAACCTTCCCCGAATGGTTGGGCCTACAACTTCAAAACGGTGGATCAGCCATACAATGCCTCGGGCGTAAAATCGTTGGATGATATGCTGACGATTGTGCCGGTAAAGAGTTCTTCCGCAAGCCCTTCCCAGCAGACGCCGGCGCAGCAATCTTCAATCCCGGTGAATGATTCTTACTCGCCCCCAGCTGATGCTCCTGCGCCGGTTGCGGCTCCCGATGAGGAACAAGCGCCCCCCGTTAATAATCAACCAACCGCCCCCAATAGTGCTAAACCACCCGTTGTTGATATTACTCCCACCAATTGATATTTACGGAATAACACGTCTAATAAGTTCTGCAGTTCAGGCCAAGTTTTTCATTGGCCTGAATTTTTTTAGTGGTTTGAATATTGGTATAATAAAAAGCTTTATTGGGGAGAACATCACAAATGCGAATGCTTCATTTAGTTGCGTGCGGAATGCTGCTACAAACGGTTATTTTTGCCCAATCACCGTTTGATTCATCCAAAACTTCTACTAATTCAACACCCACGGAACCGGCGAAAAAACAATACACAAGCGCGGAGCGGTTTCAAATTGTTGATCAATACCTACACCCCAACGGCGCTGTTTACTTCTACACCAGCACAAGTGGTTTCGCCCAATCGTTAAACAACAGCATCACAACAATTTTGTCGAAGTTGCCTCCACCCTTTATGCAGCAATTGGCAATCCCCGTTACAGCTGTGGGACCGATGGTAGAACGGGGGATTTCAACGCTGGGAGCAGACGGGCTTGAGGCGGTTGGAATAAGTTTGCACAAAACTGAAGGCGGGATATTAGAGCGCAGATTTTTTGCCTTAGCCCCACAGCCAACCGGCTTGCTTGGCATGTTTCAAACCCGCCGATGCTGACTTTGTGACTGCCATTAATATTGATTTCACTAAACTCATTCCCACCCTTAAAACCGTAGGCGAGCAAACTTTGGGGCCTATTGCGCCGGCGCAGATTGATGAATTTATCAATCTGGGTAAAGCCCAAGGGGTTGATATTGAAGCACTTGCAGGTTCACTTTCCAGCCCTGTTGTTTTTTGGTTTGAGTTCTGGGAAACGGCTAAACTGGTCGGGG
>DAIOTT010000116.1:0-7171 GCA_036751885.1 Candidatus Sumerlaeota bacterium | reverse complement strand
GTAGAGCCCCTTCCCAGAATGCAGCTGGTTGTAAAAAACTTCGACCTCACATTTTTCGATAACATCGGCTCCGGGCGAATCAATAATCTTCAAGACTTTCAACATCCAGGGTTCGAGAAGTCTTACCTGATTCAAATGCAAAATATAAAGCAAGAAGGGATGAATATCTTTCTTGGCTTAACTGCTGATCGCACCATGACAATTCAATTTCAACACCAGCTTTCAGATTCACCGGTTACTAATCCGTTTCAAATGAATGCGCTTCTGCCTAATGTAACAAGCCCTCAGTCCTTTACTTATTCAAACGGTGTTGCGGGGAACCGAGCTATTGAGTTGTTGGAGTTGATTCCCGATCTGAATGCTGAACAAAAGGCCGGTGCTAACCGCTTTTCTAATCAATTCATAAGTACTGAGAGCACGGTTTCTTATCGCCAACAAACACCTGAGGGCCTTCTTTGGACAACTAAACTTCCCTCCAGTTCGCAATCCAACGGGGCAGTTTTTCTTGCGTCTCCGGGGATTACAATTATCCCATTACTGGCTGCGATTGCCGTTCCCAACTTTCTTGAAGCGCAAGTAAGAGCCAAAGTCTCTCGTGTGCGGGCAGATTCAAGATCGGCAGCTACTGCCCTTGAAGCCTACTACATTGACAACAATCAGTACCCCGCTAATCCTGCCTATGATGGCGATAACAGTTGGCTTACCGCTGTTACTCAGCCGATTGCTTATATCACGTCAGATGCCATTATGGATCCCTTTATGGGAAACGCCAGCAGCCTCCGTTACTACCAATTTACCGATCAACAAAGTGAATATCCCGACTTGCCCAGATATATAATTTATTCCGCCGGGCCCGATGAAGACTATGATTTGGGCATTGATAATGGAACCTTGTTACAAATGAGATCAAAAGACGATTTCAAAAAGTTTGAATATGATCCCCAAAACGGAACCGTCAGTAACGGCGATATAATCCGTTTTAGTTATTAAATCAGAGGAAGAGGAATCGATCTAAATGAAGTTGCTCAAGAAATTCCGTCAATATACTACAACATTCACGGCTGCCGCTGTTGGATTGCTTTTAGTGCAATCAAGCCCCAGCCTAGCCCAAGACCAAGTTGAAGCGCAAAACGCTGCAGTTCGTGAGCAACTCGTTCGGGAAGGTGATTTATACATGATTGTATCGGTTTCCGAATTTGTTGAAAACATCAACGCCGGAATCGAATCTATGCGTAATCTTACCGATGAGCAGCTTCAAGATTCACCATTCACACCGGATGAAATTGTAGACGGCTTGAAAAATATCGTGAATTCCCTGAATCTGGAAGGGATTAAAGGAGTTGGTAAAAGTCTTCATACGCGTGAATCAGGCTTGAAGGAAGGGCGTACCTTTTTGTTGGCGGAAAAATCGGGGTTGTTTTCGGTTCTCAATACACAGCCTCTGGATGCTGCACTGTTCTCCTATGTTCCAGTGGATGCTGACATGGTTATTGGGATGAATTTTAATACTACTCAGGTACTTCCCTTGTTGGAGGAAATTTATTCTGGATTACCTAATAAAGGGCAAACTTTTGATGAGGCCCTTGCTCAAGAGGATTTGACCCGTGCTGAACTTGAACAAGGCTTAAGGATTGCAGGCCTACCTATGGTGTTTTGGTTCAAAGGGTGGAGAAGAATTCAAAATGGGCCTAATGGAATTCTGTTTTCCCCAGAGCCAGAAATCGGTTTAATTGTTCGCAACTTCTCTGATGTTGAATGGCTGAATTCTACGATGGCAGAAGCGGAGAATTTCTTTGAAATTCAAGATGAACGTTTTATCACCGCCTACCAGTTAGATGTAATGGATGGATCGAGCAGATCGATTCTTGTTGGTATCTTGCAGAATAACGATCTCCTCCTTCGGTTTGATTCAAAGCCCACGAAAGAGACGACCGTTTCAAACCCGCTAAATTTACAGGCTAGACTGCAAATTGACGAGCAATTCCATAGTTTTATTTACATGACCGATGGGTTTGACGCTTCAGTAAATTCATTAATGGCTTATGCAGAACAAATTAACCCATCTGCACCTGCTAGAAGTATTGCTGAGTCCATCAAGTTTTTTGCGAACGGGAATTATTTTCCCCAAGGTGGTATTACCTACCGCACAAGTACAGATGCAGGCGTTCTTTGGAAAACCTTGAGCCTTGATTTGAATCCAGCCTCCATGATGAACACAGCGATTTTTGGTGCAGCTTCGCCCCTCATTTTAGCAACTGCGGTTCCCGGATTTGTGAAAGCCCGTGAAACGTCCAGGCTGAGAGCATGTCAAGAAAACCAACTTAAATTAGACGGTGCAACGCAGCAATACATGCTGGAGGAAAACCTGCCAAGCTTAGAAGCAATGCCTTTTGCCGGGAAGGCTATTACAGATGCAACCGTACCAGCTGATATGTTTGGGCGTACTGGTTACATCCGAACGATGCCTGTTTGCCCTGCGGGTGGCGAGTACATCTACTACCCATCAAGTGGGCCTCAGGGCCAAGCAGCCTATTGTAATCACGACCACAATAACGATGGTATTTTGGATCACCCGTTCCCCGGCATTTACTAAAAATATGTTTTGCAACTGATTATATAAAAACAAACACGAAAAAGAATGCTCGGTGAAAGCGATTCTCCGAGCATCGTGTTTTTTAGCGTGTTTGGTGTTAAATTAGATTTTAAAAACGGCCGACTTCTAAGGGTGAATAGCCGTCCATCACAGGCTTGTTGCTGCTCAGGATTCTAAACTGCCGGTTTGCCTCACCGTCTTTATCAATCTTAGTACGGAAGAATGCTACAATATAGTTGTTTTCTTCTGAAATTGTAAGGCGGCGTTTGCTCATGGTGCCGGTAAATTCTTCCCAGAAAAAGATTTCGTAGGTTCCGGGCTCTATGGTGTAGTTGGATTGTACCAGCATACGCGCATCAGCTTTGGGGAGTTCGTTGTACATCAGCCTGCGGCGAACGCCCTCAAGCTCCTCATTGTTGGTGCCAGAGGGGACAATTTCCACTAAAACCCTGGGGGACATTATGCTCGGATCCACGTTGGAAACAATGAGTTCAACGTTGCCTACTTTTTTGGGAGTAAGGCCGTCGGCGCGGTAGGGATTCAACGAGTCAACGGTGGTGGTGCGGGTATTGTAACATCCTGAGAGCAGGGCTGCGCTCGCGAGGAGGCAATAAATCATAGCACGACGCATGGTTGTTTGTATTCCCTTCGGGTTGAATTGGGTCAATGGATGGATAAAGTCATGATTCCTGAAAGAAGCCAAGGGTTTCTTTCAGGCCGAAACTGATATTCATGCATTGCACAGCTTGGCCGCTGGCCCCTTTGATGAGATTATCGATTGCGGAAACTACGATAAGGCGTTGGCTGCGCTGATCCACCCGCAGGGCAATATCGCAGAAGTTTGTGCGGGAAACGTGGCGTGTTTCAGGGAGAGAATCCCCCTCGTGCAGGCGAACAAAATCACTGTCGCTGTAGAAATCACGGTACAAAGATTGAAGCGCATCTTGTGTCAGTGGTTCTTCAAGGTTGGCGTAAATAGTGGAAAGAATGCCGCGCTCCATTGGCACTAGGTGGGGGACAAATGTTACGGTTTGATCTTGGCTGGAGAGCAGGCCCAATTGCTCTTCAATTTCAGATTGGTGGCGGTGGGTTGCCACTTTGTAGGCTTTAAAGTTTTCGTTCACATTGCAATAATGCGTTGCGTCCGTTGCTGCTCGGCCTGCTCCGGAAACGCCGCTTTTGCAATCTGCTATAATGGAGCCACGGGTAATCATTTCACGTTTCATTAGGGGTGCAAGGCCTAGAATGACGGAAGTGGGGTAGCAGCCGGGGCAGGCAATAATTGGGGCCCCAAGAATGGAAACGCTGTTGATTTCCGGCAAGCCGTAAACAGCCTTGCGATTCAAATCCGGGCAAGGGTGCTCCACATCGTAAACATCTTGGTATTTACGGTGGTTTCGGTAGCGGAAGTCCGCACTTAAATCAAACACGCGTATGCCGCGTTTGTAAAGTTTTTCCGCGAACTCTGCCGAAACGGTGTGGGGCAAGCACAAAAATGCGGCATTAATCGTTTCGGGAAGGGTGTTTACATCCACCGGGGTAATGGCCGGCAAGCCCATATCGCGGAATTCGCCAAAGGTTTCGCCGATGGATTGAGGTTCGTCCACGCGGGCCTGTAACACAGAAATCACGCATTGGGGGTGATTCATCAGGATTTTGATGAGTTCCCCAGAGGTGAATGCTTTTGCGCCAATAATCGCAACGTGGATTTTGTTTTCCATTCTCAAGCCCTAGTTTGTGCGTTCAAGTATTTCAAATGATAGAAGAAGTTTTTTGAAAGAGGCAAAGAAAACTTCACTTTTGTTGCAAACTATTCTGCCGCAGCTGATTGAAAATTACCGTTTTCGTTGTAGTTGTGCAGGGCGCAATCAATCAGCAATTCTAATTCTGCCATTGTTTCCGCAACGGGGCCGTAGGGCTGAAGCAATGCCGTAGGTGAAGTTCCCCAAGCAACGCCGATGAAACGAATTGCCGCATTTGCTGAAAGTTGTGCGTCGGCCTCGCCGTCGCCAACCAGCAACACGCGTTGGGCTTCGCTCTTAGGAATAAAGGACCACAAGCCTTCTGGATCTGGCTTGATTGCAATGCCTTCCCGTTGGCCTTGAATGTGTTGCATAAGGTGGGTCAATTTACAGCCCTCTGCCACTTGCAAGGTGAGTTGGTGGGGTTTGTTGCTGAAAATACCTAGCGTTGCTTTAGGGTGAATTTTTTGCAACAGCTTCACCATGCCGGGAAAGGGGACTGTTCGTTGGCAGGGGTTTTTGCGGTAGTGGCGTAGGGTTGATTCAATCAGGGCGTCTTCTTGTTCCCGTGTGTGTTCAGGGGGTAAGGCCTTTTCAACTAAGTTGCGCATGCCGTGCCCAATCATCCCCGTTACAGCGGCTAAATCGTGGGTGGGAAAACCCAACTCCAGTAAACCGCTGGACAACGCCGCATGAATATCGGCAAATGAATCGACCAATGTGCCGTCCAAGTCGAACAAGATGATGGGTGGTTTCCGTTGATTGTTCATGGTAGAATGATCTGCAGCCTTTGAAATGAGTTCACGAGTGAAAAACAAGGAACCCTACAAACTTTTTGGTACAACAGAAGAAGGGCTTTCCCGTGGGCCTGGGGCAAAACAATTTAACCCTCTTTTGCTTGTGGAACTGCGGCGCTGGCGGGCTCGGCCGCTGACGTATTCCCTGTTTGTGATCATTGCCTTTGCGGGTATTATGCTCAATCGCTATGTAAATGCTTCCACTCAAGATTCCATTCTTGTGACAATTGGCTTGCAGTTTCCCAATCCCGATGTTCTCAGTAATTTTACTGAAAATAACAAAGGGTTGATTCAGGGGTTGCCGTTTTTTGGTGAATTGCTGGCGGAATATTTAATGGGGTTTAACAACCTCAATTACTTGCTGCATACATACATTACCTTACTTCTGCGGCCTAGCACAATTATCCCTTTGCTCATGGTTTGGCGGGCCCTGATTACGTTTGGCCAATCGGGGTATTATAAATCCCTTCGTATGACGTTTTTGCACCAACGGGATTTTATTTGGGGAATTGTCACCATTCCATTTTGGATTTCGGCGGTTATTTTGGTGCTTTATGTGGGGATAATTTTATCGCCAAATCTTGCAATGCGGTATTACGCTATTTCACCGACTGATCGATTCATTCACCCCATCTGGACGATTTCCGGTATTTTGTTCGAGGGGGCAACAAACGGTGCGCTCATCTGTTTTCTAGCGTTGTATTTGGGGCTTAGAAACGGTGCAACATTACTCAATATTTTCCCCGTGCTGCTGTTTATTTTGATCATTCAATTCATCATGGCAATCTACTTGGTTCAGCCCCAGTTCATTAATGATCTTATCCTTCCGGCGCCTGATGATTGGCGCCTGAATAACGAGGAGGTTCCCGTGCTGTATCGCGGTTTGCTTTCAATCAAAACTTTTCTGGTAATGGGAATTCCCAAGTTGGTTGCCTGTGTTGTGTTATACCAACTTACGCTTCGGCTTTTAAATCGTGGGGCGGATCTTGATCGCGCTTCGTGATAATCCCTTGTTTGCCCGCGAGGATCGCCGGTTGCTCCGCAGTTGGTTGATCATCTTGATTGTGTACGGGGCTTTTTGGCTTCCGTTGAATATGGGGGGGCGAAATTATATTTCCGAATTCTTAGTGAATTATTTTCTCCCGTTTGCCGGCATGACTGTACTCTTGCCGTTGTACTTTCTTGAAGTTGTTCTCAGGCCGGATCTGTTTTTTGCCTTGATATTAGGTCGGTGGATTGCCCAGCAGTTTTGCAATCCGGAGCTGCTTCGGGATCTTCGCCTTACAAGGCTGAATTCCCGTGAAATCATTCACGGCATTTTGGCCAACTACTTAATCCTACTTTGTGGATTTCAATTTTCCGCAATTTACTTTATCTACCACGAAACCTTGAATGAGTCTAATCTCGCGGTTGAATTTTCCGCGAATCTTACCGTGGATTTTAATTATCCCGTCCTGATTTTAGCGGCTGTGGAAGACTGCACTTACGCCGTTGCAGTGCTGCTGATTTTTGTGTGGGAACAAGTGAAATCTAATCTTGGCGTCAGAGGGGTGATTATGGCCTTGGTGAAGGTCATTCTGATGACATTTCCCCTCATGATTATTACGTTGTTGTTTGAAACGGTGCTCTATTCACTATTTCCTGACATCTTTGACACACCTGTTGGGGATGTTGCTTTTCATGCCTTTTGGTTTTGTATCAGCATTCCCACAGAGCTGGCGATCATCGCGTATTGCTTATGGCGAATTCACCGTTACATAGGGAAGAAGTGGATGGAAGGAGATCTTGATTTCGGCTGAACAATTCTGAATCGATTTTGTTGAATTGCATGGGAAAACTAACCCTCAAGGGTTGAGAGCTTCTCCACAAATTCAGCAGTTTTTACAGCGTCTTCCAAAGTATCAGCGGTAAGGGTAATGTGCCCAACTTTACGCCCATCACGGGGAAGTTTCCCGTAATCGTGGTAGGCAGCCCGGAAAATTTTAAGTACGGCATTCAACGGCGGCAGTTTACCAATGCAGTTAATCATCACCGCCGGG
>DAIOTT010000115.1:11003-11750 GCA_036751885.1 Candidatus Sumerlaeota bacterium | reverse complement strand
AATGAACCAATACTTGTGCCAAGCAGCAAACATCGAGCTTTCCTTTTGCGGGGAGTTGGTGTTTAGATTGCTGACACATGCGGAAACTTGCGGAACTTTAGCGGCAAAAATATAGGAATATTGAATGAACGAAACACAATTCGACGTCATTGTAGTTGGCGGTGGCCACGCCGGGGTAGAGGCGGCGCATGCGGCCGCAAAACTCGGCTGCAAAACCCTGTTGCTCACCATGGATACCGAAGCCATCGGTCGGCTTTCCTGCAATCCTGCCATGGGCGGATTGGGCAAAGGCCATTTAGTGCGAGAAATTGATGCTCTGGGCGGTCTTCAAGGTATTGCAACGGATGCCAACGGCATTCAATACCGCATGCTGAACAGTTCACGCGGCCCAGCGGTTCAAGCACCCCGGGTTCAGTTGGATAAAGATACCTACCCTGTTTGGGTGGCAAATGCCTTGGCAAAGTTGCCGAACCTAACAATTGCCGCCGGCTTAGGGGGTGAAATTCACTTGGAAAAAGGCCGAATTGTTGGCCTTAGCACCGAGGCGGGCGAGCGCTTGCACTGCAAGGCTTTAGTGCTGACCACCGGCACGTTTTTAAATGGTGTGATGCACTGCGGCTTGGTGAAAACCAAGGGCGGCCGGGTAGGGGAGCAACCCTCCGAAAAGTTGGCAGAAAGCTTTCTTCAATTTGGCCTTGAAACCGGCCGATTGAAAACCGGTACTCCCGCGCGGTTGTACAAGGATTC
>DAIOTT010000115.1:289-10993 GCA_036751885.1 Candidatus Sumerlaeota bacterium | reverse complement strand
CATTGATTTTTCCCAGACGGAAGAGCAACCGGGCGATTTCCCGCCGCCCCCCATGAGTTTGCGCACCCGCAAAATTGAACGCCCACAAGTCCCCTGTTTTTTAACCCATACTAACGCCCAAACCCACGATATTATTCGCAACAACCTGGATAAATCCCCCATGTATACCGGGCAAATTGAAGGCGTTGGCCCCCGCTATTGCCCCAGCATTGAAGATAAAGTTGTCCGCTTTGCCGAGCGTGAAGCCCACCAAGTTTTCCTAGAGCCTGAAGCATTTAATGGTAATACAATTTACCCTAACGGTGTAAGCACCAGCTTACCCGCGGAAATTCAGGAGGAGTTTTTACGCTCCATACCCGCCCTGAAGAACTGCCGGTTTCAGCGCCACGGCTACGCGGTGGAATATACCTATGTTCCGCCCCATCAGTTGCACCGAACTCTGGAAGTAAAAACCGTTCCCGGTCTTTATCTTGCTGGGCAAATCAACGGCACCAGCGGTTATGAAGAAGCCGCGGGCCAAGGGCTTTTGGCGGGTATTAATGCCGCTTTGAAAATCAAGGAGCAGGAGCCTTTCACGCTGGATCGGCATGAAGCGTACCTAGCAGTAATGGTGGATGATTTACTCACCAAAAACCACCGAGAGCCCTACCGGTTATTCACCAGCCGCGCGGAGTTCAGGCTTCTTCTGCGGTGCGACAACGCCGATCTGCGCATGATGCACCACGCGCTGCGAATGGGCATGATGAGCGAAGCCGAGTTTGATCAGCTTACCGCCCTACAAGAAGCCGTAAACCGCGAGGCCGAGCGATTCAACACTTCACCCCTCAAGCACGATCAAATTGATTGGGCCTGCGCGGCAGCGGTGGGTTTTGAAAAGCCCAGCCGCCACCTAACACTGGCACAAGTGCTCAGCCGACCAGAAATGACGTTGGAGGACTTCGAGCGATTTACTAACGAGGTTCCAACGGTTTTTGAGGATGAGCACTGGAATAACCGGTTCCGCCAGCAGTTGGATATTGAAGTCAATTACGCCGGGTACTTTGATCGTCAGCGGCGCCATGTAAACCACGCGAAAGACCGCGAACATACCCGCCTGCCAGCCCACTGGGATTACCGTGAAATACTATCGCTGCGGAAGGAAGCCCGCGATGTATTGCAGCGTTTTCGCCCCGAAACCGTTGGCCAAGCAGGCCGTTTAGCCGGCGTGAACCCCTCGGATGTTGATATACTGCTGATCCAGCTAAATCGATTGGAGCGCGAAGCACCCATTTGCCAGTAATGCGCGGAAAAGCTTTTGCGGTGACCAAGGTTGCGCGCTTTTACCGCTTAGCTTGGGCAAAAGAATCGTGCCTCGTTTGCATGTCCCACTAGGGCTGTTGGGCATCTTAATAAGGTCAATTGTGTCAATTAGGCCAGCTGGGTCATTAAAATCAATTGGGCAGTTAATCACCTCAAGTCATGCCGTGCTGGGAATCTACCGCGCCAATAAGAAAGCCGCCTGAATACTCAAGCGGCTTTTTTTACTTTTCAACGAGGGAGGTTGAATTATTTGATGACTTCTTTGAGTGCTGATGATTGTTTGAAACCAACAGACTTGCTTGCTTTAATTTTCATGGGTTCTTTTGTTTGTGGGTTGATGCCTGCACGGGCTTTGCGCTTGCGAACGTCGAACGTACCGAAACCTGAAACCGCGAAACGGCCTTCTTTTTTGAGTGCTTTTACAATTGTATCGAAGATTGCTTCGTAGGTTTTTGTTACATCTACTTTCGTGAGCCCTGTTTCAGCGGCAACAATATCAATAAGTTCAGCTTTAGTCATAGCGACAACCTCTTCGGGGAGAAATATTTTTGTGGTCTGGGATGAGTATTGCGTTCACACCAATGCGTGAGGCTGTTGGTTAGTTTCCTGCAAGGTAAAGAGTAAAATGCACGGAAATTGAAAAATCTTCACTTTTTCCGCTGTTTAAAGCCGTTTTGAACGTTTTTCAGGCGCTCCTTGACATTTTGACGCCAGAAGTAATAAGATTGGTGGATAAATTTGCGTGGGCAGTAAATTTCGGAAAACTGTCTTTTTTGGTGTAAAATATGGCCGTACAGCCTGCTAAATCCACGTTCTCCAAAGCTGAAATCGCCGAGATACTCCGCGAAAATGTTGAGCTATTTAAGGATGAACCCGGCTTTCCAGAGTACATAGTGAACCTAGGCCTTTACTTGATGGATCATGCCTACGTCATCGCCGGAGAACGCGCCCACGAGTTGGATTCTATTGTAAACGCCCTTGCAGCGCTTTCTCCCAAAAAAACACTCCAGCCTAAAAATGCGAATCCTTTGGAGAGTATTAAAGAACAATTCAGAAGAGAATCGGGCAATCAGTTAGCCTCCCTATTAAAGCAAGATAATCAATCCAGAGCTGAATCGCAATTCGATGACGGACTGATGAGTTTGGATGATTCCGAAGCTTACGAGGAAACGGATCCTCATTTTTTGATTCCCCAAAGATCCGCAATTCCCCAACAGAACGAACAAAACAAAGGGCGCCTGAGCAACTTTAAACCCGTGATGACATCCACAAAGGATTTCGGCGATATTCCTAAGGAGATTATATCACCCACTCCAGAGGAAGGGTTTCAAGAACCCAAAACCGATAAACTGAACGAGCTTCAAATTGAGGAAATACGGCGTCAAACCCAAGCGGATATTGAAGACTTGCGCCGGGAACCAAAAAGCAAAACCAACCAAGATCAAGGGTCTTCCTCTGGCAGGCAACCCGCGGCACCAAAGCAAGCATCAGCAAATCAACAGGTTTTTGGCAGCGAAGTAGAAGAAGAGGAAAAAAAGAAAACACTGGGCCGGGCTCACGTGTACAAAGTTGCCCGGGATTACCGCGCCAAACGGGAGGACGGCGAACAATGCCCCTCCTGCGGGGCGCGCACCCGCGGGCGAAATGTTTGCCCCTCTTGCGGTCACATTCTGTAACTCTTGCCCTTACAGGCGCATTACTAGTTCCTAGAATCGCCCATAATCATCAAAAAAGGGTAGATTTTACATTCACCCTGAAGCACTTTCTCTGCCTATCAATAAATCCGTACCCCCTAATTGTTCACTCACTGGAATCAGTTTCCCATGAAAAAAATTAACCGAGTTCTCTGCGTTGTTCCCCCCACAGGAAAGTACATCCGCGAAGACCGCTGCCAAACCCCGATCGACAAGCTAAAGACTGTTGCCCTGCGCCCCCCGGTGGATTTGTTGTACGCTGCAGCTGCGTTTGAAAAAGCCGGTGCTGTTGCCATGGTGGTGGATTACCCGGGCGAAGAACTTAGTTGGAAGCACCTTGCCCGCGACATCAAAGAATTTAAGCCCGATGCCATTTTGCTCTCAATTACCACCCCTTCTTTGGAGGACGATCTAAAGGCCGCCCGTTTGGCCAAAAAGCTAGATCGCAGTATTGTAACGATCGCAAAAGGTGCACACTTTAACACCCTTGATGTTCCCGTGATGATGCGCCACCCGGCCTTAGATTTAGCGCTACGCGGCGAATATGAAATGACGATTATGGATATTGCCAACGGCACCATTCCCGTTGAGGAAATTATTGGCCTAACTTGGCGCAAAAAATCCCAAGTGACTCGCAATCCAGACCGGGCGTTGCCCAAAAACTTAGATGATATTCCCTACCCAGCGCGGCATTTGGCGAATAATGCCCTCTACATTCGCCCTGATACCGGCGAGCTGCAAACCACGTTGGTTACAAACCGCGGTTGCCCGTTCTCCTGTACGTACTGCTTGGCCAACCAGGTTAGCGGTTTGCAAAACCGCTACCGCTCTGTTGAAAACGTGATTGGTGAAATCAAAGAATGTGTTTACGAGCACGGCATTCGTAACTTTCTTTTCCGCAGCGATTTATTTACGCAGAACAAAAAGTGGGTCATCAACCTGTGTAAGGCGATTATCGACGAAGGGTTGGACATCAGTTGGGCCTCTAACTCCCGAGTTGATACAGTCAACCCGGAAGTCTTGAGCTGGATGAAAAAAGCCGGCTGTTGGATTATTGCGTTCGGCGTGGAAAAAGGCGACGACGAAGCATTGGTTCAAATCAACAAAAAAGCAACAGTTCAACAAGCCCACGAAGCCCTTGCTATGACGCGTGAAGCAGGAATAAAGCGCAGCATGTACTTGCTTTTTGGTTTACCTGAAGACGATGAAGCAGCCCTGAAGAAGGATATTGAGTTCGCTAAGCAACTTGATCCCGACTTTCTGGAAATCTTCTACCCATACCCCTTCCCCGGAACGGCGCTTTACAAAGAAGCCGTGGAGAAAGGTTTGCTGGAGGACGGTTCCATCCCTAAAGAAGCCTATGGTTTACCCGCAATGCCAACCCGCCACATTAGCATAGAGCGGTTGGCGAAGCTAAGAACAAACGGCTTGCGTGAATTTTACCTTCGGCCTCAGTTCATTACAAAAACATTACGGGGTGTATCAAGCCCCCGCGAGTTTATGAATCTTTCCAAGTATGGGTTCATTCAGCTAAAAGATATTGTCCGCAATGCCATAAGTTAGTTTGATCAAAAACTATTTATCATAACAAACTACTAGGGAGAACATCATTGAGGAATGAAGAAATCCATGCCGGGCTTAAAATTGGTGGTTTATTATATCTTTTGGCTATTGGTATAGTTTTGGCCCCCATAAGAATGATCATCTTTACAATTGTTACGTTTGCACCTGTTATCCTTGATGGAACAATTGTTTCATTATTCGTTTCCGGTGAAAACTATAATCCTATGTTGGGGATTTTGTTAGTCGTAGAAATTATTGTAAACACTTTTTTGATACTTGCCTTCATCTTTTTGGCAGTTGTCTTTTTTCGCAGAAGCCGATACTTTCCTCCGTTGTATGTATTCTTATTCATATTCAACTTGTTGTTTATTATAATTGATCAGATTTTGGTGTATGCCATTCTTCCAGACTTAGATTTTGATCCAACAATCTACCGGGAAGCGGGCATTATGTTAGTCGTCGGCTCATTATGGTCAACGTACTTGTTTGTTTCCAAAAGAGCCAAGAACACATTTGTAAATTGAACGGTACTTCGGTTTACGTCCAATGAAAAACATCAATCCGTAGCGTCGGGTGTTCTTGAAGATTAGTCGTGCATTTCCCCGTTTCAGTCGTTCGCTTTTCTGACTGAACAATTAACTCATTCACCGTCGTGATAAACGCCTTCAGTTGAAAACCCATGTAATATTCAGCATAGGGAAACAAATAAGCTTTAGCATCCCGGTGAAGCCGCATGGCGGGCGCAAGGTTTCCGCGGCATAGGTGCTCAAGGGCGATTACCAGCATAATTAGCCCTTTGTAATAATTCTTCTCTTCACCTGTTTCCATAATCCATAAATCCTCCAACACCTCGTGAGCGTCAAAATATTTTCGCGCGTTGAATAGGATGAAAAATTCTGCGTATTGCTCGGGGAATGGAATGGGGGAATCAATGGGCGGCCGTGATTTTGCAAGGTTGTTCATGTACTATTCCTAAAACGTAATAAGGCACTCCGTGCAAAGGGAGTGCCTTATTATTTGAATCGGTGAGTTTTGCTGAGGTATTGTATTACATGTTGATGTTAGTAGCTTCTATATCGCTGCGAAGGCTGATTTCTCTGAGGGCAACTAACAAGCGGCGCTCACGCTCTTCGCTTTTTGTAAGCCCTTCATTCTTGCGAAGGTGCTCCAATTTATCGGCAACGTTTATCAAAATGTCGCCATAAGCATCAACATCAGATAATACTTCGGGCTGGTTGAGTCGTTCATTTAGAATTTCAAAAATGACTACTTCCAACTCTTGCTGAGAATTGGCATCCGTTACTTGTTGAAGCATCGGGAGTAATTCGGTGCGTCCTTCGCTGATGGTATTTTGGAATAATTCGCCAAACCCTTCATCAATCACAATGAGTTGTTTATTCACGCTTTGCATGGCATACCCTTCAAACCACACCCGTGATCTTGGGACTTCTGCAAGTAATGAATCAATGGCGGTGTTGATGCGTTCATCCGCACCATCAACTAAAGCTTGCCCTAGTTGATCCCGTTGTTCGGGGAGCATTTCTTCAATTTGGCTTACGAGTGTATCAACAATATCATCGCTTTTCAGTTGGCTTGTTAAGCTCACTAAGTAGGACATATAACCAATAAGTATAATAATAATTACAGCGCTAATGCCTAATGTAAGGTTTTGCGACCGATTTAATTTTAGGATTTGTTCATCTACTTGGCGTTCAATGGATTTAATTTGATTATCGCTCATGATTAGTTCCCCTCTACTTCTTGTTCTTCGTTGTCAATTTTGTCGATAAAGAATTGCACTGCTTCTTCAGCAACAAAATTCTTAAGTTCATCATTACTCATTGCTTTGTAAGATTCGGGGATTTCAAGCGAGTTGAACTCTAAATCCATTTTGTCCAACGCTTGCATGTGTTTGGCAAAGATTTCACCAGAGAAACGCGCTGTGGCGTCCTTTACAGCAAATGCAATCATATGAGAGCGTTTTACGTCTGGGTTAGCAGGGTCGGGTGTTTCATCCATTTTTGAAAGTTCCGGGAATTCTTCAATAAGCATGGTATATTGGCGCTCTGAAAAATCGGTCAGGAAAGTGGTCATTCGTTCGGTAATTTGATCGCTTAAGTTCGCGTATAAGGTTTCATATTCGGCGCTTACTTCATCAACGATTTCCGTTTGCCGCGATTCTAAGATTCTTTGGGCTTCATCCCTGTATTTAGGAACTACTTCATTCACAAGTAATTGTAATTCTTCTTGGGCCTTAGGTAAAATACGTTCAATTGCCTGCTCTTCTAGGCGGGTGCTCATTTTCTCCCGTTCGTTGTAGATTGTTAGAAATGGTTTTGCAACGATTCCAATCATCACAATAGCAACAATCAAAATTGCCACGGATGAAAGGGTACCCGTCATTTTATTTCGCTTTTGCAGCGCTTCTACTTCTTGGAGCTTTTTCTGTATACGCTCCAAATCGGTGTTTTGGTCAGCCATCGATTTCTCCATCAATTGGATTTTCAGCTCAATTTGGTAAGAACTGAATAAGTGTTTCTTATTTCTTACGATGTCAGTTTTGTATCCGGTTGACCATAAGGTCGCAACTTAATTGTTTTTACTTTCAAAACAGTTTAGCGGGTTATTTTATCAATGTTGTACAGGTAAACCACTGATAAATATGGTGATACATTCTTTCATCCCCAAGCTAGGCAACACTTGCGAATCATGAAAAAGATTATCGGATAATGATAAGATTGTTCGACTTGAGTGTTTATTTTCCCCAGCAGCGGGTTAGAAGGGGCTGATTCAGCAGCGTGATTCTTAAGTTTATAAAGATCAGCATTAGGGGGAAGTTGTGGCCGGGGTGTTTTCCGGCGAAGGCTGCAAGGTGCTTAACTTCAGAATTAATTCTCGCACCAAGCCTTCTTGCTGCCAGGGCAGAAAGTGCCCTTGATTGGGCAACAGGATGAACTCCGATGGGTGTGCGTTCGTGAAGTTCTGGCGCATAAACTCAAGGTTCCCGCTCGGGACAAGGGTATCATCAGCGCCGTGAAGCACAATCACGGGGCATGTAATGTTTGCCAAGGTTTGCTGCAGTGCTTGCGTCTCTGCTAAAGTTGCTAACATTTCGCGGTTGGATTGCTTGAGTGAACCCGGAAGCAGCCAGCGCGTAAGGCTGCTGGCAAACAGCTGGGTATACCAACGGGGTTCTTCAAACGCGGGATCAAGTGAGCCCGCTAGGATCAATAAACCGCCTACTTTCTCGGGATAATCCGCCGCAAGTTGGGCGGCGATTGGCCCCCCAAGCGAATGCCCTACAACGATTGGCCATTTGCCGCTCTTCTCCTCCAAGAGTGGGGCAATCGCCTCCGCTTGTTCCTTGTAGGAAAGCACCGCCGTTATCAGCGGTTTCCCTTCATCGTTGAGCGAGGTGATCGATTCGCCGTACCCAAGACGGTCCACGGCTAGGTGGTTGTACTCAGCAATCGGGTTCTTCAGGTAATTGATCCATGCGCCGGCATCACCGGGGGAACCGTGAATGTAAATCACGCGTTGCCCCGCAGAATTGCCCGCTTGCCGGTAAGCCAAGGAACGGCCCTCTTCTACGGCACTATCAACATATTGTACCGGGAATAACAGCAGGTCTTTGTTCGCCTTATTATTCAAGCGAATGCAACCAACGGGAATTAGCAGGATCAGCAGAATGAGAAAACTACCAAGCAGCATGCGCTTGCGACTCATCGTAATCTTCGGGAAGCGACACCAAGAAATTTTCAGGGCAATTTTTTCAATTCTACTCGGCTGTTTCAAAGAATGCTGAGTTATACTTAACCAAAACCAAGCGTTTTCATGGCCAGTAATTTCCGTTCACTATTTTTGTTCTGAATGATTAAAATTCCCTTTTAGCCTACTAACGAAATTCACTTTACCTTTTGTGTCTGTTTTGTTAGGCTGTAGTTAATCATTAAGATTATTTGAGCTTTACCTATGCTGAAAACAATTAAAACCCCCGAAAAAAATGTGGAAAAACTTTATCAGCGCATTGCCGAACTAGAGCGCGATGAAGCCTTGCGAAAGCGTGCGGAAAAAATTCAAGAAGTCATGTACAGCATATCGGAATCCGTGCATTGTGCAGATAACCTTTCAGAACTCTATGGCAAAATCCATCAAGATTTACAACGCATTCTTTCCGCTCGGAACTTATTTATTGCTCAATATTACCCAGAAAACGATGAAATCGGCTTCCCCTATTCCTTCGATGAAATGGATTCCTACCACAGCGAACCAAAGCGCCTTCCACATACCATGACATCCCTCGTCATCCGTTCCGGAAGGCCCCTTTTGGTTGATGAACAAGGCTATTTGCAGCTTGTTAAAGCGGGGAAAGTCAAACAATTTGGCTCCACCCCCGCCAGCTGGTTGGGTGTTCCCCTCATCTGCAATAAACAAACAATTGGTGTAATTGCCCTGCAAAGTTACTCAAAAGAAGTGCGCTACACAGAAGATGATTTATCGCTGATGAGCTTCGTCTCAGGCCAAATCGCAAACGCCATAGAGCGCAAAAAAGCTCAACAAGAGCGCGAAAAATACACCCAAGATTTGAAGTTGGCGTATGACCGAATCAAGCGAGACTTAAACGCCGCGGCTGAGGTTCAGCATTCCATGCTTCCCACAAGCCCGCCCAAGATTCCAGGATTGGAGTTTGATTGGGTCTTTGATTCCTGTGATGAAGTTGCCGGCGATATGTTCAACATCATCGAGTTGGACAAAACACACGTGGGCCTCTACATTCTGGATGTTTCCGGCCACGGCGTTCAAGCGGCACTGCTTTCGGTAAGTGTGGACAACGTGATGTCTGCCTCGCTGAAGGGCTCTGGCATTCTGAAACGTCAGCGCCTGAACAGCCCTCAAGTAGAAATTGTTCCCCCCGCTGAAGTAGCATCGGTGCTCAACAGTCGGTTTCCAATGTCCAGCGTTACCAGCCAGTATTTTACGTTTCTTTACGGTATTTTGAACCTTGAAACGCTGGAATTCACCTACACCCGTGCTGGTCATCCGGGGCCGTTGTTGATTGATCAGGGCAAGATTCAGCGCTTTGAAGATTCATCCTGCCCCGCAATTGGGATTCTTGAAAACTCCACATTTGTAAACCACACGCTTCAACTAAACCCGGGGGCAAAAGTTATATTCCACACAGATGGAATTGAAGAAGTGCAAAACCCCGATGGAGAAGAATTTGGGGAAGAACGGATTCACCGTGTTCTGCGGAACGCGGAAAATGAATCCATTTCACAAGCAATCCAACGCCTTCACGCTGCAGCAAAGAAGTTTGCCGGTTCGGTGGAGCGGGCCGATGATATGACAATTGTTGGCCTTGGGCTTTTATGACATCATTTCCGCGCCAGTAAACTCATGCGTCCCCATACTCGACGCCTTGGCAGATGGTTCGGTGGAGAAGGAAATCGTTTACACGCTCGATGCGCAAGGCCGCCGGGTGGCGAAGGTGGTGAACGGCACGACCGAGAAAAAATGGCTGTACAACAGCTTCCTGAATCCGAGCGTTGAGTTCGAGAATATCAACGGAAACGATACTCCGCTTGCCTTTTTCGTCGAAAATGTGATGAAAAAAGTCAATACCGGGACCGATGACGGCACGTACCGCCTGATTCCCCCCTAAAACAATGTATATACACTTCACCTTGGAAGCGTGAGGAGTGTTGTCAACGTGGACACCGGAGCAATCAAGCAACGCCTTGAGTACGACTCCTACGGTAACGTCCTCAGCGATTCAAACAAGGGCTTCCAGCCCTTCGGCTACGCGGGCGGCTTGCATGATGGGGACACAGGCCTCACAAAATTCGGCTTCCGGGATTACGATCAGCTGACGGGTCGTTTTACCACGAAGGATCCGATTGGCCTAAACGGCGGCGTGAATGTGTATTTGTATGCCATGGGAAACCCCGTGATGTTGGTGGATCGGATGGGGTTGGGGCCGATTATTGGTAATCAGAAAATAGGAATTATAACCTTTTCGAGAACTGATCCCAAAGACAGAAAAATGATTGGTGCTATTGATCAATCTAGATTTGATAAGATATATCATCCGGAAACCGATGAGGGATTTGTTAATGCAATATCAATAACACCTAATGGCAGCACCATC
>DAIOTT010000115.1:0-279 GCA_036751885.1 Candidatus Sumerlaeota bacterium | reverse complement strand
ATCAGTATTTTTGGTCATGGAGGTCGAGGTTCTGTTACGATGGAACCAGATGGAGGTGGAATAGACGTATTCCCATCAACTTTTGATGGACTAGATCTAAATCATGATAAATCTACGGTAAATTTCTTTACTTGCAATTTTGCTGAAGATTCACCACATAGCTCACACAACGAAGCCATGATAAACTTACTAGAGTGGTCGAAAGCTATGGGAGGTCCTACAGAGTCTGGTTACACAGGCTCAGTAAGATATCATACAGGAGGCTTTTACACAAGGATT
>DAIOTT010000114.1:0-11910 GCA_036751885.1 Candidatus Sumerlaeota bacterium | reverse complement strand
TTCCATCTACGGGTTGGATGAAGTCTTCCCCATTTCAGCCCTGCACGGCAGCGGTATTTTTGACTTGCTGGATGTACTTACGGCAGACTTTCCGCTTTTCGATGAAGCAAAAAATAACCGCCTTGAAGGCCCCATTCGCGTTGCCCTGGTTGGCCGCCAGAATGTTGGAAAATCAACACTCACCAACCGCCTACTCGGCGAAGAACGTATGATTGCCAGCGAAGTTGCCGGTACTACCCGAGATTCAATCGATTCCAAAATCATCGTGGAAGAACAAGAGTTTGTGTTGATTGATACAGCCGGCATTCGCCGCCGCGGAAAAATTGAACGAGGCCCCGAAAAACTCTCCGTGCACTCCAGTTTCCGAGCCATTGATCGGTGCGATGTTGCCCTGCTGCTCATTGATATTGAAGAAGGAATCTCCGCCCAAGATACCCACGTGGCAGGCTACATTTTAGAACGCCACAAGGCCTGCGTGATCGTGCTCAATAAGTGGGACAAAATCCCCGACAAAGAAAAATACGGCGAATACATCAACAAAGTGCGCGAGGACTTTAACTTCCTAAAATGGGCGCCAATCATCACAATCTCCGCCATGACCGGGCAGCGGGCCACAAAACTGTGGAACCTGATTAACGAGTGCGCCGTGCAATACCGCCGAAGCTTTACAACCCGCGTACTGAACGATGTAATGACACAAGCGGTAAATCACCTTTCCCCCCCTATTTTCAAGGGCCGACCCTTCCGCATGAAGTACGTGACACAAACAGATCATTGCCCCCCCACTTTTACCTTCTTCGTAAACGATCCCGATTGCCTCCACTTCAGCTATGAACGCTACTTGCACAACCAATTCCGCCAGCATTTATCAATCGAAGGAACCCCCATGATCTTCCGGTTCAAACGCAAAGCCGTGGAAGAAAACTGGAAGCCCGAAGTTCGAGGAGCAGCTGCTGGATTGCGTCCGCATCATGATGATGAGGATGGGGACGATTATGATGAATTTATCAACTTCAATAACGACGAGGATGAAGCAGCGTTCTACGATGAAAAGAACACGCCCTTCCAAGTTGTTGAGTACGATATTGAAGATGAATACGAGGCAAACTTGTTTATTGAAGGGGAAGATGAAGAAGAATAAAGAGCGTTGTGTTTTTAGCTCTTTATTTTCAGCTTCCCCATAATACGCGATTTCGCTTTAGGAATGAGCCCACCAATAAAGTGTTTCGGCTGGCTTGTAAGGCTTTTCCCACTGAATGTTGGGGCGATTTACAGCCAGGTGATTGAGAATGTGGAACGCCTCTTCCGCACGGTCAGCTTGGCCCGCTTCTGTTGCCCATTGCTCTGCGGTTTTTTTGACGCCGTTGTTTGCTTTCAACTGATCAATCAACAATAACTGAAAATCAAGTACCGAGGTTGCGGCTTTTTTCCCCGCTTCCACGCCGGGTTGGTGGTAGGCGTTGATGTTGACCAAGCTTGCATACAACCCCACAGCCCGCTCAAACAAGGCAATGATCAGCCCTAAGGATTGATCGTTCAATTGCTCCAGCGTAATGCTTAGGCTTTCGCGGTTTTTATCAAACAGCGCCGCCCGTGTACCAATGCGGAACCCGTTCAAGTAATCTCCTGAAGTAATCCCGGGATCAACCTCCGGAGAAGCGCCCTCCCGGTGAGTAAGAACCTCAATAAACGTTGCAAAAAAATTGGGAACACCATCCCGCAGCTGCTGAATGTACGCATGCTGATCCGTTGCGCCTTTGTTGCCGTACACGCTAATCCCTTGGTGAACCGTGTTGCCATCAAGATCATGTTCCTTACCAAGGGATTCCATAATCAACTGTTGAAGGTACTTTGAAAGCAGCACCAACCTGTCCTTATAGGGAAGAATCACAAGATCTTTCTCGCCCCGCCCATTGGTCGCATGAAACCACATCAACGCCATCAACGCCGCAGGGTTATTGCACGTATCACGGTTACGCGTCCACGTATCCATGGCAGCAGCGCCGTACAAAAACGCCTCAATATCCACCCCCTGCAACGCCGCAGGTAAAAGGCCCACCACCGCGGTTTGGCTTGTTCTGCCGCCAATGTAATCAAACATCGGCAAGCGTTTCAACCAGCGCTGCGCAATCGCAAGTTCATCCAACTGGCTTCCGGCACCGGTAACCGCCACCGCCTGGGGGGCAAACTCCACACCATTGGCAGCAAAGCACGCCATAGCCTCCAGCATCGCGTTGCGGGTTTCCTTTGTCCCACCAGATTTACTAATCACAACCACCAACGTAGCGGCTAAATTATCCTCAATCTGCTCCAACACAACATCCATCCCATCGGGATCCGTGTTATCCATAAAATAAACATTAAACACATCGTGCCGGTTTGATAGTGCCATGGATGCAAGTTGAGGCCCCAACGCACTCCCGCCGATGCCAATAACAAGAAGCGTGGAAAACCGCACGCCGTTCTTCCCCACCACTTGCCCTGCGTGAACCTGCTCCACAAAAGCTTTTGTTTCCTCCAGCGCTTCCAATATCTGCGAGGCATAAGGCTCTGGCGCTGTACTTGGGTTGCGCAGCCAATAATGCCCCACCATACGGTTTTCATCCGGATTAGCAATCGCCCCCGCTTCAAGCGCCTCCATGGCAGCATACGCCTGTTGAATGCGGGGCTCCATGGACGCCAAAAACCCTTCCTCGAACTTCATACGACTATAATCCAGCGCAAACCCCAACTCAGGGTAAGCGCAATAACGGGATTGAAAAATGGACCAAAGATTCTGCGAACTCATAGCGGGAAAAAAGCCTCCAAGCTTAGTACCGGCGGCCACAAAACCCCGGCATGAACTCAAACAATCAACTCAACCAAATCAAGGGCAAGCACCAAGTGAACCCCCACTGCCAATTGAAGGCAAAACCTCACCCACACAATACAAATCCCAAACACCCTTCGCGGAATCCTACTTCAAAATCACTCCAGAAAAATAAAAGCCACAAAACAGCCATATAAACAAAAGCGCCACACAAACAATGCAGCGCTAACCCCAACAAATCCATGGCGTCACCGGGCGGACTTGAACCGCCTACCTACAGATTAGGAATCTGTCGCTCTATCCAGATGAGCTACGGCAACGCATAAGGGGTTATTAGGGAGCTTTTTGCTGTAAGTCAAGCATCAATGGTTAAGGTAGTGTTGGGCGACCTGCCGTGAGGTTTGGGCAGGTCGCGGTTAATTTAGAAGGGGGGATCGCTGACTTCGCCTTGGTTTTCGATGAGTTTGGGTTGAATGCGGATGGGGTTGATGGTGATTTGGCCGTCGCCATCGGCATCGATGAAGATGGGGGCGGAGATTGCCATAGGGTATTGGCCGTCGTTGATGTCCACGTAGCGCAGCAGGGGGCGGAAGGGGTTAACGGGGTCCATCTTGCGGTTGACGTCGCCTTGAACGGTGACGTCCAAGATGGCGTCCTCGGGGACGCGGATGGTTACTACGGAGCCTTCATCGCTGCCTTTCAAGGGGAATACCACGCCGTCTTCCAAGTCGGTATCGGTGATGAGAATGCGACGAGCGAATTGGCCGTTTAAGTTGACGTTGATGGAATCAATCCGAACCCAGTTGGGCGCTTTGACGCTGATATCAACGTCGATCCGGCCGTCGGTATCCGTGACGAGGGAGCCCATGGGTTGGCCGTTGGCGGTGATTTCAATGAAGGGGCCGTTGGTTACAATGACGTTGCGTTTCTTGATTTGTTCGGCAAGGTAGGCGGGGTCCAGCTTAGCGGGGTCGTCAGTATTTGAGGGGATGTAGACGCGGGGATAACCGGTTTCTTGGTAGAGCGTGCCGGTGGAGTTGCTGCTGCCAAAGGCGGCGAGCTGCATGCCGCTTTGAATAAGGCGGTGGTAGGTGGCATAGTCTACATCGATTTGGCCTTGGCGTTTGCCGTCCCAGATGTTGATGACGTCGAAATCCTTACTCCAATCGCCCTCTGGTATTACACCCGTTTCGGAATTATAGCCGTTCAGGGAAAGGTAGCCGTTAGGGAATGTGGGGCGGTTGAGCATAATAACGGCTTCGGGGCAAAGGGCTCGCATGGCGCTGAGGATTTGGTTGCTGGTTTTTGCTTGCTGGATGCTGGTGAAATCGGGCTTGGTCCCGGTGGAGCATATATCTGTGGGGAAGAGGAGAAACTCGCCGCGGAACGGGAGTGTATCACCGGAGACGCGGTACCCGGGGGAGGTTTTTAGCCTTGATTCAAGGCCGAGTTCGGTGACGTAGGAGGATAGATCGGTGGCGGTGTTGTTATCCCCCGTTACAAGCCATTCTACGCCCTCCGCAGCGGCTGAGGCTAGGCGGGTGCGGGGATTGACTCGGGAGTAGCTGGTTGCCTCAGTTCTGACGCCTACATCGGCTGATATCCAGCCGGGGGTTTCGTAGGCGCGGCGAAGGTTAAAGATTTGTTGAAGTTCTTGGCGGGGCTGTATGGTAATGCGTTGTTCGGTAATGTGGTATTCTGGCCCACGGGAGGCAATGACGCGGTAGTTGCCGGGGTTGAGCTCTACAAAGCCGGCGCCGCGGTTGGAGATGATTGAGTTACCGGCTCGCAACTCGCCGGGGGGGCCAAAATCTACCGGGGCGGTGGAGCGCAGGGGGTCAATGGTTAGTTTGGCGGGCACGCGTTCGCCGTTTTCGTCTAAGATTTGGTAAATCAGGCGTGAGGGTTTAGATGCGCCGTAATCCAGGGCGGTGATTTCGCCTTTGGTTATGCGAGCCAAAAAGTTTGATGCTGGGGAAATTCGGGCTGTTGGAGCGGGGAGGATTTGGTACTCGCCAACGGGTAGGATTGCGTTGAAGATTCCCCGTTCATCGGTGTTCATAATGAGGTAGGGCTTACCAAAGAAGATTTGCTTTTGCTCTTCAGTATAGTCCGGCCGAATGCGGGGAGTAATGCGGATTTCAGCGTTGGGAACAGGGCCTGATTCAATGATGCTGCCATCGGGTAGTTGTTCCCGCTCAATCAGGCGGCCTACAAGCGTGCCTTTATCTTGGTTTTCTCGTTTCTCTAGAACCTTTGAGAATAGGTAACCGGGATCTTTTTGGCTTACTAGAATCCAGCGACGGGTGAATTGGGTTTCGCCGGGGGCAATGCTGGTTTTGGCGCTGTACTCCAACCCGCTGTTTTCTACGCCAGAGTGTGAAAGCGTGAAGGTGCCGAACTCAGGCGCTATAAGCATCCAGACGTCGTATTGCTTTGCAAAGACAAATTCCAACCCGGGGTAATCTCGCCCGGCCATGAGTACGCCTTCGCCAGGGATAAAAGGAACCATTGCCCCCCAGCGAATGTAGTCCGAGGGGACAATATTTTCGGCGGTTTCATCTGTACTGGTGTTGGTGTAAGTTGTAGTTGCAAGAACGCCGGGCATATCTTTGAGCATGCGGTATTCCGTTTCAACTTCAAGAAACGGGTATTTCAAGTCCGTACCCTTTACAATGATGGAAGCGCTGCCATCCTCGTTATTCGTCTTGGGTTCTACGGATTGCATTTTAAGGCCAAATACGACTTCTGAGGTTGTATTGGCAGACATTACGTGGAAGTTTTCAGGGGTGCTGTTTGAAATGGTGATATCAAGAAGACCCCCGGTGCGGATTTCGTGGGTGGGATCCGTAGATTTATTTGGCCCGCCGAATTGAAACAGGGCTAAATCGTTTTCAAGTCGGTAATCGCCCACGGTACCGAGAACCCAAAAATCTTTCGGGCCGGTTTCCAAGTCGGGTATTTGCGAGACTTTGGCGTTGTTGTAATCCACGGTCTGCACCGGACGGAAGTTCACAGTGCGGTCTTCCTCAGGAGCCGAGGGGAGCGTTAGTGTTTGGGCGCTCAACGCATAGGGCAAAAGCAGGAGAAGTGAAAAATAACTGAGGGTCTTGTTCATGGGTTTTCCCGTTATTAAATGAGATTATTTTTGTTATCAATTACAGTAGACCGTGAAAACACGGCATTAGTTTGGCATAAGAATGTTTAGATTCACATTACTAGCAAAGACTGTGGAACAAATTTTCAGCGTAGCCGCAAGGATGAATCGCGTATTGTGAGTGAACTCTCGAAAGATCCCCAAAGAATTTCCCAAATGTTTGGGGAAATTGCCCCTGTGTACGATCGGTTGAATACGGTTTTCAGCCTGAATATTGATGCCTTGTGGCGGAAAACTGTGGCGGAAAAGGCTGTGCGATCAGCGGATCATGTTATCCTTGATTTAGCCTGCGGCAGCGGTGCACTAACCAAAGCGCTGATGAAGCGCGCAAACCCCCACGCCACTGTGTTGGGCGTAGATTTTTGCCGGCCGTTGTTATACCAAGCCCAAAAGTTGTTGCCCAACGCGACTTTTTACCAAGGGGACGGTTTGAAATTGCCCGCCCAAGACTGCAGCGTTGACTTGCTCACGATTGCTTTTGGCTTGCGTAACATGCAAGATCCTCATGAGGGGCTGCTGGAAATGCACCGCGTTCTAAAGCCCGGTGGGCGTTTGGCCGTACTTGAATTTACACAGGCTAACAATATATTCCTGAGGGCAATGCACTCGGTTTATCAAAACAAAATCCTCCCTAAAATCGGAGATTTTGTGAGCGGAACCACCGCTTATTCTTACTTGAACGATAGTATTGCTGATTGGCCGGAAGCCCCAGAATTAGCGCGGTGGATTAGGCGGGCGGGCTTTCGTGATGTTCGTTACAATTGGCTACAAATGCGCAACGCCGCCCTGCATATTGGTGTAAAATCATGAATGAATCCACCGCTGTTGCAAATGCCAAAACAATTGTGGTGGGCCTATCGGGCGCCTCGGGCACCATTTACGGCATTCGCTTAATTCAATACCTCCTGAACCTTGGCTGGCACGTTCATTTACTGATTAGTTCCAGCACTTGGAAGGTAATGGCTGCCGAAATGAGTATGCCCGGCGTTTCACCAAGCACCCCGATGAGTGAATGGCTGAATGTTCCGCAATCGGTGATTGAACAGCAAATCTCCATCTATAACATTCGTGATATTGCCGCGCCCATGGCATCGGGAACTTTTCGGTCGCACGGGATGGTCGTTGTTCCTGCTTCCATGAAAACCGTTGCTGCAATGGCACACGGCTACACGGACAACTTACTTACTCGTTGCGCGGATTGCTTTATGAAGGAACGTCGGCGGTTGGTGATTGTTCCGCGTGAAGCGCCACTTTCCACCATTCATTTGCGCAATTTACTCACACTTTCAGAGTGCGGGGCGCAAATCCTTCCCGCAATGCCGGGCTTCTACCACAACCCCACATCGTTAGACGATCTGGTGGATTTTATGGTGATGAAAATTTTGGATTCGCTGGACATTGACCACTCATTAACCAACTTGCATTGGAAGGGCCCAAAGCATTTGGCAAGTGAAGTAAACAAGGCCTACGAATGAACCCACTAAAGGCTGGAACAATTTTCAGGGGTCATAATCACAATCAAGGCGAAACCGTAGAGCGCTTGATGACTACACCGTCAGGATTAACCGAGAAGTAGGTTGTAAACCCTGTGCTTGTGTTTGTTACGATGAAACCAGAATTACCAATTGCTTGGGAGGTGTACTGCGGAGCTGCTGGTTGGTGAGGAGTTGCTGTGGTTGCTTGTGAAGGTTGCGCCTGAAGTGTTGTCGCAGAGTAGGCAACAACAAGCACAACGAGAAGGCCAACAATTGAGAGAATCGCTTTTTGACTAGAGTTCATGGTTTTATCTCCGGGTTGAATTAGATCTATATTTGAGAACAAAACAGCGCCTGAAGTTTGTTTACCGTGAATGAAACTGTGTGAAAACTCTATTTCGTTGCTTCAGGATTTATGGCTATTTCTGTTGGCTTGGGGGCAGGAATTAGGCCAACGACCTTGGATTCTTGATCTAATTTCTTTTTCTCAAAATACTCCAACCACCTAAGCTGGCGCTCTTGAATGTTGGATGTTTTATAACCCGAGTAAATCGCCTCTCGTTGAGTGGGAAAATAATTCGTAATATCGCGAATTTCCTCCAACGCGCGAGCATATTGTTGACTTCGCTCAAGGGAACGAGCGAATAGAAATTTCGCTTCAACAAATTCACCGGGGTATTGCTGGTTGCGCTTGATATACTGGGCCGCAAGTTCATTCACCCGATCCCAGTTGCCTTCCCAGCTGTATGTTTTCAGAAAAAACAACTCAACTTTAGCGGCAAGCTTGCCGTTGGAAATGGGCACACGATCAAAAATGCTCCGTAATTCCGAACGAATTCTAGGAAAGTTTGCCGTTAGGTGCTGATTCGGTTGTGTCATCAGTTGAACTTCTAGGGCTAATCGGCGCATTTCATCTCGGATTTTACCTTCCGCATCGCGATTAGGATCATTCAACAACAAACGAGTCGTTTCCCACGCACGGCGCCAATCCTGAAAATGCCCCATATAAAGCTCGGCGCATACTTCCATTGCTTTCAATCGGCGTTCACCGGGAACGGGGAGTTCTCCTGAAGCGATCTGCCGGGCTAAGAAAAAACTCTCCTCCGGAAGCAGCTTGAAGTCGTACAATGCATCAAGCAAATCTGCTGCAGCAACCCCGCGAACGGTTTCAATGTTTTCTCGATTCAGAAAAACCGCCAACTGCAGTTCAAGCTCGGCCGTATTGGTAATGGGCAAACCTTGAATGGTTTCCTGAAAATTATTAATGACAGTTGTTCCTCGAAACCAACTCCGGTTGAACCCTAAACTATCGGTAAACGGGCTTGTAAGTGGGCCTTCAATGGTTTGCTCAAACTGTTGAATTTCCTGCGCATCTAAAGTTACAACGTTACTTTGCGCAACTTCCTGCGCCGCTAATTCCAGCCGGTAATACTCAATTCTACCCGGGGTTTTCGTGTACCCTAAATAAACGCCAAATTGGCTTCCGCGCTTAAGAATGCGAACCGGCCGCCAACCTAAGGATTCAACACTTTGTGCAACGCTTGCCGCCAACACGCGCGATGGAAATGTTGCCAACTCAAGAGAGTAAGCTTCCTCAATAAAGCGTGAATCAGGAGCAGACCAAGCCGCTGGTGGTGTAGGGGTTTTTTGTTGCTGTGCACTCAGGTTTTGGGCTGAGGAACATAATAGGATGGACGCAAGCAGAGCGGTTGAAAAACGTGTTGAAAAAGCCATAATGGCGATTTCCCCTCGCAACCCTGAGTGAGTCAATTGAAACTAAAGAAAACCGAAACTCCATGCACCGGGATTTGGGAAATCTGGCAAATCAACATCAGCTGATTTCTGTAAAATAATTGCCAAGGGCAGGCAATTAAAGCAAAAAATCAGGAAAAGATAATGCTTGCTGAGATAAGGATGCTTGTTCCTGCTGCCTGTGGGAATAAGCGACAAGGTAAAGGGAGTTTGTCTCTTTCATTGACTTCACTGCAGTGTAAGCTCTTCAATTCGCCCTCTTTTCACGTTCAGGTGTTCCCTATGATCAAGCTGAAACGCGGTCAAACGATCGACGTCGCAATTGAAAAACTAACCTACGGTGGGCGGGGTCTTGCTCGCACAAACGGCGTTGTAACGTTCACCCCATACACCATGCCCGGCGAAACGGTGCGTGGAACCGTGGAAATCAGTAAGTCTTCCTTTGCCGAACTACAGTTGAATGAAATTCTGCAGCCCTCAGAAGAACGCGTTGCACCCCGGTGTGATTTGTTTACACGGTGCGGCGGGTGCAGCTGGCAACACATTCCGGAGCCTATTCAGCACCATTGGAAGCATGAGATTGTTCGCGAAGCGCTGTACCCAATCTTCAAGCTTCAGCCGGAAGAGTTCACCTTAGAGCCCCTTGTTGCCAGCCCGGAGTTTTTTGGTTATCGCAACAAAATGGAGTTCACCTTTGGGCAAACCGCTGCCGACCCAACCCTGAAGCTTGGGTTTCACATGCCGGGCAATTGGAAGCACATTTTGGATGTTACACACTGCGACTTGATGCCAGAGCCCTTGAATGCCCTGCTGGATTTTGCCCGCAAGGAAGCCATGCGCCAAAACCTAGATGCTTGGAACCCAGTAAAGCACCACGGCACGATGCGGCAATTGCTGATTCGCTGGAGTGTTTATGAGCAAAAGGCAATTGTTGCAATACTCACGGGCGATAAAAAGAAATTGGATTTCGAGGCGTTCGCCACACGCTGCATGGAAGCTTGCCCCTTTGTGAAGGGAATAGCCTGGGGCCTAAATGCAAACGAAAGCGACGTTGCCCGGCCTGAGGAAATTTTGGCAGAGCGCGGCGAACTTACATTGATGGAGCAACTTGAGGACAAGAAATTCCAAATTTCCCTCGGTTCGTTTTTTCAAACGAATACACTCGGCGCAGAAAAGCTCTATTCCGTTGCTCGCGAATACCTTGGCCTTACGGGCAACGAAACCCTATTGGACGCTTACTGCGGAACGGGTTCCATCGGGATTTTTTGTGCCGATCATGCCAGCCACGTTTACGGCATTGAAATCATCAAAGATGCCATTTGGGACGCACGCATGAACGCCGAGCGCAACGGTTTGACGCAATGCACCTTTATGGCCGGAGATATGGCGAGCACACTACCCATATTGGTGAACTCTTTGACCAAGCAGCTTGATCGCTTGATCGTCGATCCGCCCCGCGCAGGGATGGACAAAAAAGCTCTTCAGCAACTTATAGACTTAAACTGCCCAGTGCTTGTTTATGTTTCCTGCAACCCCACAACAATGACGCGCGATCTTCAAACAATACTGGAAGCTGGTTACAAGCTGGAGCGCCTTTGCCCTGTGGATATGTTCCCCCAAACCTTTCATATAGAGTGCGTGGCTCGCTGTGTTCGAAGAACCTAACGACCCAATCACCACAGAAACTAAGTTTGAGCTGGATGGTGAAACACACCGAAACAGCTCGGTCTTTGTGCGCCTGTGGGCCTTTCGCGAACTCATGTTCACGCTGGTGAAACGCGATCTCAAGATCCGCTACAAAACATCCACGTTCGGGTTGTTTTGGTCGTTTGGTCGCCCCCTCTTCATGATGCTCGTGATTGCGGCGGTTTTTTCGGGGCTGGTGAAAATCACCTCCGGGCACCCGCTGCTCCCCTACCAGTTGCACCTGCTCACCGCATTGCTCCCGTGGTTCTTCTTTGCCGGAACCTGCTCGGATTCCCTTTACTCAATCATTGGGAATGAAAACGTCATCAAAAAAATCTGGATGCCAGCAGAGGTATTTCCCGCCGCCGCAGTGGTGAGTCAGCTGATCCACTTTTTTTTAGCGCTGATGGTGCTGTGTGTTTTTGTCTTAGGCTTTTCACTTTTCTGGCCGATTCCCGATGGGCACGCCGGAGCTGGCGAAGCGGTTGGGTGGTTGATTATGCCCGGTTGGGAAATTCTTCTGCTTCCCATTCTCATCCTACTACAAACCCTCTTAGTGCTCGGAATTTCCCTTTGCCTCTCCAGCGTAAACGTCTTCTTCCGCGACTTAGGCTCCATTACCGAAATCGTGCTCAGTGCATGGTTCTACCTTACGCCCATCATCTACCCTGCTAACTTTGCGCGGGAACAATTGGAGGACAAAGGCCTTGCGTTTCTGTATTGGATTTACCTGCTCAACCCGATGACACCTTTAGTCATTGGGTATCGACGAGTTTTCTTCGGAAAGCTATTCCGCTTAGCTCCGGAAGTAAGCGATGAAACCCTAGTATTGAGTCTAGGTTGCTGCTTGGTAACAACCTGCGCGCTCTTATTTTTGGGAACCGTATTATACAAACGACTCAGCAACCGCTTTGCAGATGAGCTGTAAAAACAGGTGAACAACCCGCTTATCCAGAAATCAGCAAAAAGCAATAGCGAATTCCCCCTAAAACGAGTGCCCTTTTCAACGTTTTAAACGAATGCACCTAACA
>DAIOTT010000113.1:0-11953 GCA_036751885.1 Candidatus Sumerlaeota bacterium | reverse complement strand
GGCTTTGTTGGGTACGACTACTACTGAATCATCCAGAAGTCCTTGAGGTTCGTGGGCTCCGCAGTGGAATCGCTGATGGTAGTGGCGAGGAACCCGCTCCTAAGTGAGTATTCGCCGCCGATGGAGGGCTCGCTCAGGGAGACGATCGGTTGGCCGACAGCGCTGATGAGCGTGACATTGCTTTCGACAGATTGGCCGCCTGAGGCTTCCAGCGTTTGGGTTTGAATGCTGAAGGCAACCACCCCGCCCGCAAGCGCAATCACGGCGCCCGCAAAGATAACGGTGAGTAGAGAATTCATTCTTAGTTGGCCCCCTGAAGGTTGACGAGCGCTGCTTCTATTGCGGCGAGTCTAGTGCGCAACTGTTCGTTTTCTGCTTCCAGTTGGCGAATGCGTTCGTCGGTCATGGTGTGGAGCCCTTTGATCGCGGCGAAAGCCACACCGTCCGCATCAACGGCGCCGATTGAGCGCTCGTCATGACCAAGACCAAAGGCTTTGCGGAAGTCCTGGGAGGTGGGTCCCATGCGGGTCACGTTCGGATCTTCAGCCTGATAGCGCCACTTTGTGATCGGCAGGTTGAGCAGTTTGGCGAGCACGTCCTGGGGATCAATCTCCTGAAAGTCCGTCTTGCTCTCACGGTCTGAGGCATTGGTCCAAGTACCGCCCGTGGAAAGGAAGGCGCCAGTGCTGGTGTCGATCACTCGCCCTGCGGCGGGAGCGTTACCTGTTCCGACGGAGAAACGATTGCTGAACACGATCACAGAGCTGCCGTCATTGGTTCCACCGGATCCAGAATTAAGAACGATATTCCCTCCCTTACCACCTGCAAAAGCATTGCCCGCAGTAATTTCCACATCTCCGCCAGCGCGTGTGCTGCCAAATATCCCACCGTTGGCGTTACCGGAAACCAGAGTTAGTTTTCCACCGTTCCCGCCAAAAGCTTCAATGGAATTGCCAGCGGAAAGACGCATAGCACGCCCGCCAAACATACTCGCAGTAGAAATGTTGACCGTGCCATTTGTCACTTGTGGGACAAGTTCCAAAGCACCGTCAATTCGTACTATTCCCTTGCTGCCATTAACCGGGTCGTCACCTGAAAACGTCTGACCAGGAGTAAGGAAGATATTTCCCCCTCTCCTCGTCCCTTGACCGTTCCCACCGTTGATCTCCACATTTCCACCATCAGCGTTGGATGATGCGCCGAATGGCACACTTCCATCACCGCCAGCCAAGGTAAGTTTTCCGCCAGACTGATTGTTGCCCAAAGGAAGACCACCTACCACTCGCAGGTTGGGCCCCGGACCAATAATGGTATTCCTTGCCGTAATGATTCCAGTATTTCCCTCCGACTGGGTAGTGTTGAGCAACAGCGTCGGCTGCCGTAAATTAATGTCGTCGGCGATCTTGAATGTAAATCCGCTTTGCATATTCGGATTTCCAATATCAACCGCAGTGGTTAACGAGTCGAGAGTCTTAAATTCGACTCCAGAAGCGAATGCCAACTTTGAAGGGAAGGCTATGTTCACGGAACTATTGAATTGGGCAGGGCGATTGACTTGCATTTGACCGTTGACTTGCATTTCACCGTTCACCTCAACACGCCCATCACGACTATCATTAATCAGTGCACCAGGATTGAGGATGATGTCGCCACCGCGATGATTCCCGGTCCCTTCTGCGGCCCCACCCTGAATCACAACGTCACCGCCCGGTCCGCCGATATCGTTTCCAAATGATGCGCCACTACCACCGATAATGAAAACTTTTCCTGCAGGTCCAGTGCCATCTTCCGATCCATCACCGCCCCGCAGGCGGACATCTCCCAACAGAAAGCCATTGGCCGCTGTAGCATTGCTACCCGCGACGACCACAGTACCATCCGGCGAAACGCTGACGATGCGTTTGCTATCGCCGGGGCGCACTAATTCTGCATGAGTGTGATCAATAGCAGCGAAGTTGCCCACATCCTGACCGCCAAGGAGTTCCGCGTCGCCAGCCGTCGCCGCGCGATGCGCGTAAGGTACCGTGAGAATCGGCACACGGCCACCGAGCACCGTGTGAGGCTCCGTACTACCAGTGGGGCGAACGGCGATTTCCAACCAAAGAGAATTGCCGTCAAACAAAGCGGGGTCGAAATCCAAAGGAGTGGAAAAAATTCCGTCTGTGACAGCGACACCGTTTACCAATATGGGCGACCCAACCGGGCTATCTTCCTCGGGTGATTTCATGAGTTGAAAAATAAAGTCGAACTGACCGCTGGCCGCTGAATCGGAAACGGATAGTTGCCCTTGATACGTGATCCTATTGGGAACGGCAGGGGCTATAGTTGGGGCTGCGAGCAGGCCGCAAGCGGCGACGGCGAAAAGCCAAACGGACTTGGCGCGAAACAGGTGTTTCATGGGAGGTGGTACTCCTTCTTGGGGCTGGAAAGTCCGCTTAGGACAATATCATATGCATATCTTTTTTCCTCCTACCCGCAAGTGAAAAGGATGAGAATTGAGGTAGATTCAGCCGATGATCATGCTGTAATCCACAACCAGTTGCTAAGCCAACATTGAAAATACACTCAATTCCACACACAATAAGCTGATTTTCAAAGGCAGTAAACTCTCCACTTCAAACCCCCATCAACTGATTTGAAAGATTACCATAAACGAACCGAAGCATCCTGCAAAGTGTCTAAACAACGTAAAATTCAAGTCAATAGCCAACAAGGATAATCCCTTCACTAAGCAAAGTGCACGCACGATTAGTGCAATCTTGAGTAAAGTAAACTATAGTTTCATTTTCTAAATGTACTCTTTTATTCCCCCATAAGATTGATGCGCAGAAAAATAAGAGACCCACACTTTGCCTTTCAAGCTGTAGTCCGCTTCATTATTTGCTAAACATCGCTGTAAATGCACAACATAGCCTTATTGCATGATAAAGCCCTTCGCTTTGTTAGCTTCAACCCCGCCAATTTTTCGGTTGCCCGTTAGGCGGTCGTTGGTGTTTGTCCTTTCTCTGCTGCTTTACATGATTTTTTTCATAACTACGCCTTGAACGGCACATTTCGCACCAGGCTTTTTACAATTTCAGAAAGAACAACCCATGCTTAATCTCTTCAAAAAGAAAAATGGAAATTGGAAGGACGATACCCTCTCCGGCCTAACGGTTTCCTTGGCGCTTGTTCCGGAAGCAATTGCCTTTGCGTTTGTAGCAGGCGTTCCTCCGCTTACGGGGCTATATGCAGCGTTTTTTGTGTGCCTGATAACCGCCGTATTCGGCGGCCGCCCGGGGATGATCTCCGGCGCTACCGGCGCCCTTGCGGTTGTCATGGTCTACCTTGTGAAAGAAGCAGAAGCCATGACACCGGGTTCCGGGTTGGATTACCTGTTAGCAACGGTCATTCTGATGGGGATTTTGCAGATTGCGGCCGGCGCCTTAGGCCTTGGCAAGTTGATTCGCTTAGTGCCCCACCCGGTGATGATGGGCTTTGTAAACGGCTTGGCCATTGTAATTTTACTTTCGCAGATTGATATGTTTCGCGTGCGAAACGGGGCCGAAGTTGGCGGCTTCCTAACGGGTACTGCCCTGACCATCATGGTGGGCCTTACCGTGCTTACCATGGCGATTATCTACTTTCTCCCCAAACTAACGAAAGCCGTTCCTTCCTCCTTGGTCGCAATTCTTGTTGTTAGCACTGCTGTTTTCCTGGGCTTGCAAACCCAAGTTGTGGGGGATATGGCCTCCGTACAGGGTGGTTTTCCTGTTCCTTATTTACCCAACGTGCCATTCACTTGGGAGACCTTCACCTTTATCTTCCCCTTTGCCGCCATTCTAGCGGCAATCGGCTTGATTGAATCGCTCATGACGCTTCAGTTGATTGATGTGATTACCGAAACCCGGGGAAGCGGCAACCGCGAGTGCTTGGCCCAAGGGGGCGCAAACGTGGTAACGGGGTTCTTCCAAGGGATGGGCGGTTGCGCCATGATTGGCCAAAGCCTCATCAACATCGAGTCCGGCGGGCGTGGGCGCACGTCGGGCATCGTGGCCGCCCTTGCGCTGTTAACCTACATCCTATTCGGCGCGCCCTTTATCGATCGCATCCCTATTGCCGCTCTTACAGGGGTCATGTTCATGGTTGTTATTGGCACCTTTGAGTGGGCAACCTTCAAAACAATCGGCAAAGTACCAAAGTCAGATTTACTCGTTATCGCCATCGTGACCGGCGTCACCGTATGGCACGATCTCGCGCTGGCCGTCTTTGTAGGGGTCATCGTCTCGGCCCTCGTCTTCGCCTGGAAAAGCTCGCAACACGTGACGCTTGAAACCCTTCAAGAGACCGATGCGGAGCGCGTGTATGAACTTCGCGGGCTGCTGTATTTTGGCTCCGTAACGGATTTCAATAACCACTTCAACCCTGCAAAAGATCCCGTTAGCGTTGTTATTGATTTCCACCACGCCCGCGTGTGCGATATGTCCGGGTTGGAGGCGATCAACGTACTGGCCGAGCGGTACCGTAAAGTGGGCAAAACGCTCCACGTACGCCACCTTTCCGCCGATTGCCGTGCCATGCTCGCCAAAGCAGGCTCCTTGGTGGATGTAGAAGTGCGGGAGAACGATCCCGAGTACCTTGTGGCACTGATTGGCAATTCACCCAAGCAAGGCTGACGTTGGTATTTTGCCCTTGTGGCTCCGCACCCCATTGTAAATTTCAAACACAAAGTCCCCCATCTGGCACCATGTTTGTTATAACATGAATCATTGGGGGACTTATTTACACCTACCCAACAAATACGTTTCGCTTATTACAACACTTTACAGCCGATTACAGATTCCAAAAAAGAAAGCGCGTCACCACCATGAAAAACCTCGTCAAAAAACTCACAATCCCCCAATTGGATTCATCCCGTGAACTCGGTTTCCTTGTGCTTCGGGCGGGCATTGGCGCGCTGTTTTTGTACATTGGGCTTACAAAAATCATGGCCGGGCCTGATGTTTGGGAAAAAGTTGGCTCAGCGCTCAGCATTTTCGGGATTAACTTCGCCCCAACTTTTTTTGGCTTAGTGGCTGCCATAACAGAATTCGCCGGGGGTATTCTCCTCTTCCTGGGGGGCTTCACACGGCTAGCGGCCTTCTTCCTAGCGGGAACAATGGTTGTAGCAACCGTGCTAAAGTTTACCACTGTCGGCTTTCCTGATGCCGGTTATCCGCTCACGATGCTCATAATCATGGTCAGTTACATGATCGCCGGCGCGGGGCCTTACTCTATCGATGCGATCTTGAAAAAGAAGTAATCCGTAACCCCGCGCAATTTCCGCGTTCTTATCAATAATCGGTAGCTATTCAATCTCTACGGTCGCAGGCCCAACACGCGCGGCTTGCGGCCAATCAATCCGGCATTCGCCCAACACACCATCACATTGCTGATTGATTTGGGAAGCCGATGTGAATCTCCCAGAACAACTTTTGCCGAGCCGTCACCATTATTGGAGGATTCACTACAACTTCAATTCGCCTTTTCTGTGATCAACGATTCAATTTTATTTAGTGTTTATCGTAATACGCTGCGTTTTTTAACACAGTATTGAACAATTGTGTTGTTTTTGAATACTCAAATTATTTGCTGCGAACAACGAATGTTGACGCCTAAGTGCCCCAAAATCATGCAAGCAGCCAATAAGTTGCTTGATATTGACTTAAAATAAGTCAATGACGACTAATTTTATCGATTTAGTTTATCACTAATTTTTGAAATTGAAGATTATACCAAAAAAACCCCTTGCTACAAATTTGGTTGTGTCGGACATTGTCGTATATTCGTTTCATTATTGATTTTCGTCATACTGTCACGAAAACGTAGTACATCACCAATAAATAAGTTTTATTTGCGGCATCACCCCTTAGACCCTCAACACCACGAACAAGGTCTGATCTATTATGAAGCAGATGGTCAATACATCAAACCACGAAATACGCCTAAATCGCTGCTCTGAACTACCCCAAGCGGTTTCCTATGAACTCAAAGGCGAGGAATTTGGTGATTACCTAATCACCGACAATGCTTATTCTGATCGGCTTTTTCATAAATTCAAAGCCATTCACGTGGAGCAAAAATTACCCGCATTCATTAAAATTTTGCGGCCTGAATGCGTCGGGAACGAGAATTTTACCCAACAATTTATCGTTCTTGTGGAGCACCTGCGAACGGTAGTTCATTCCTCTATTGTTCCCGTAATGGAGGGGGGCTTTTTATACGGCCAGCATTACATCATAGAAGAACAGTTCGAGGGGTTTGCCCTGGGGCGCGGCCTTGAGAATGAGCATTTCGATCATGAGGACAAAATCAAGGTTGTAAACCAAGTGGGCAGTGCGCTGATGGCGCTCCACCACGAAGGCATTATCCACGGGGAAATTAACCCCGCCCACGTGTTTATTACTGTGGATGACATCTCAAAACTCGGCGGTTTTGGCGTGCCACATTTCATGCAAAAATGCGCCCTCAACCCCCCAATTTTAAAAGTTGAAAAACGCCGCTTTGTCGCGCCGGAAGTTTTAGCGGGAGAACCCTCCACCAAAGCATCAGATTTGTACTCATTTGCCTCGTTGGTAGGCTGTATTTTCACCACGGAAGAAAAGTGGAGCAAATCAGACTCACGCCTTTCAGGCTTAAGTTTATCACCCAAACTGCTGCACTGTTTACAAAAAGGGATGAGCAAAAATCCCAAACATCGCCACGCATCGGTAGATGAATTTTTGACCGAGTTGAACAGGATGTTTTCCAAAACAGACGTTCAAAAAGCAAAGCCCAGTTTGCAGATTCCATCCGATCAACGCGATATTGAGACCGATGAATTTTACTTACACGATGTGAATGCAGTCGTCGTCAGCAAGGAACCAACCGTTCACCACTCCAGCGAACGAAACTCAAAACTCTCCTTCCCCCTTGATAAAAAGCCCATAACAAGCGCCAATGTTAGCCTGTATTCCTTTCGCAACATTACTTTTATCACGGTTCTCATCGCCATATCCGGAGTAGGAATGTTTGTGATGAACAAGCCTTCTGCTGAAGCCGAATCCGCCGCCAGCTCCGGTGTCGTGCTTGTGGCTGAAAACCCCGACTTGAAAACAGCAGCTGCTACACCGTTGAATTCGCCGGTGGAATCCCATTTAGCGGTAGATGAAAATTGGCCCGGTTTTCTGCGCATTGTTTCCCTGCCTGATTCAGGAGTCGCTTGGAAAGTCCCCGCAGTTTTGCTGTTTGATGATGAAACCCAAGTAACAAAAAACTGGTACGCTCGTTTAAAGCAATCCCCTAAAACGAATGAACTCCTCGGCACGTTCCTCAAAATTCGCACAACCCAAAACACCCCTGCATCCCTTGCAAATCAATATCGTGTAACAACATTTCCAACAATCATCCTAACCGCATCAGATGGAAGACAGCTGGCTCGCCTTACACCCAAATCAACTCCGGTAGAAGTAGAAACAACCCTTGAATTGATCAAAAAAGGATTAAAACAATAATGAACAAATCAATCTGCATAACAAAAAAAAGCCAAACAGCATTTCTACTCCTAATACTGCTAATTTTCACAACTGGTCTGCTGAACGCTCAATTTACTCAACAATCTTTTGAGGAGCCGCAAAGCAAGTTCGAGCTTCTTCGCAAACAAGGTGCTGATAAGATCAACGCAGTTTTTGTCACGGATTCCGAAATACCTGCTGATCCGATGGGAGGGAATTTAGCAGGAACAACAAGCATCAAGCTTCTCTCTAAAGACCAAGCCATCAACCTATTCGTTGCAATCCCAGAATCCTTAACCCGAAGTCAAATTGCCGAAGCAGGAGCAGTGGTTTATTCCGCGGATCTTTATCTACCCGCACCGGGAACGCCGTTCCCCACTGCCAACCTCGCGGTTTACGGTGCTAAATCCAAAAGTGATTACGCAATGTACCGCTTTGGAATTACTGAAAACAGAGAACTACTGTATTTCTCTTTCAACGACGGCATTAACCCAAGCTCAAGAATTTACCATAAACAGGCGGCGAGCAATTTTAATTTGCGCCAACCAGGCTGGAATCGTTTTCAAATCATGGTAACAGGCAAAGGTCTTATTGTATGCGCCGTTAACGGTCAAGAAACCGAGTTCTCCCCCCTCGCTGAGTCTACGCTAGACGACCTTGGCGTGGGCGTAACAGTAAACAAAAGCACCATGGACGTTCCAGTTTTTGCCGATAATTTTATGATCACCGCTGCCCCGCAAATGACAATCCCCAAGTTCCCCAGCAACGGCCAACCTGAAGCAACTTCCAACTCCGCGGAAATACAATCATCAATCCAAATGCCCACCGTTGAAATCATCAAAACCACCAATGCGGCTGCTACAATCAATTGGTTGAATGATCCTAGCAATGCCTGGAAAGTAGCCAGCGAACAAAAAAAACCGCTGATCATCTACTTCACTAACAGCGCTGCTCCAACGCATTCCTATTTTTTATCTATGCTTCAAGAAAACAGCGAGCTAAGTTCTCTGCTCTCTGAAAATGTAACCGCCATGCTCAACATCAACGAATCTGTAAACCAAGATCATGCGCTCAAATTTCAGATCTATCAATTCCCCACGCTCTTTATTCTGGGGACAAACGGAAAAGAAAAAGCCAAAATCACTCTTTTTGTTGATGAGTCCACGCCAAGTTCTATAGCAGAAAGCTTACGAGAAGCGCTTAACTAATTTAAGTTTATGCACCTGATGAAGTGAAATTGAAATCAGGAAATGGCGAATCCATTATGGGGTCAATCAACGCAGCTTGCACCTTACACACTAGGGCAAAACATAAATACTCATGAGCAGTGGGCACGTTTTTACGAACTTCAAGTAAAACGGTTTTGCACCAATCCGCAAACACCGTTTCAACACGGGCCTTTTCATCAGCGGTCAGAATATTCCACGCCAAATGCCCTAAGTGGTAGGCAAGGGGTACGCGCTTTTGTGAAACATGGAGAAAAGCATCAATCCGTAAATTCGCTTCTTTCGCCGTGCAAAAGGCATCTGCAGTAGCGGGGTGCTTTAGGGAAGGCTCAAAGTTCAGTTCTCTGGGCTCAGGGTGAACGTCTCGCAAGCGCACGTCCAACGGGTGAACGGTAACGGAACAACCATTTTCCAGCATGCGGGGGAGCATTGGTGCCAACGGCGCTGCTGCCAAGGTTGCCAAGCGTTGCTCAGCCTCAGTGAAGTTTTCCCAAGTGGTAAATAACGGTGCCAGCAGCGGAGGGATTGAATCCAACCCAACCAAATGAGATTCCTCCACCACGGGAACCCGCTCTAAATCGCCACAAGCAGCCCAACCGTAGTAGGAACCATGGGAATCCAAGTCAAGCTCCAACGCTTTACGGAAAAAACCAATCGCCTCCGTAAAATTCCGCCGGCGCAATTCACGGCTTCCAAGAACAAAGGCGGCTTCCGATTCGCCCCCTAAATTCACCCCTAATTTTTCCTGCAATTCATCAAGCTCCGCCAGGTTGGAGATCAGCTTGCGCCGCGGCTTAAATTCCACACGCATCTGTGCTACACGGTCTGCTTCCTTCCGCAGGCCGATTTCCTCTGGGCTGTACCGCAGGGATTCAAAGGCAGAATCTTTTTTCTCCGGCCCTAAATGGCGAATAGCAATATCCTCCAGCATGCGGTATAAGCGCCCATACTCAAACTCTTCAGCTTGTAACTCGTCGGAGACAATCATCTGCAATTTAAAGGCTTCTTCGTACAATTCTAGGGCGGCGCGAACGTGGATCAGGGCTTCTTCAAGCTGCCCAAGGCCCTCGTAGGCTTCCCCAACCAACGCAAACAAATGCCGAGAATCCGGTGACGATTCTAACGGATCAGTCAATAAATCAACGGCAATTTGGTGGCGGTTGGCGCTAAGCTCCAGCTTACCAAGGGCTAAAGCTAAATCTGTTTCTGAAGGGAAATCCTTGAGGACTTTTAAGGCTTGCTCACGAAATTCATCAAGGCGGTTCTCGGCCAAAAATACATCCACCACAAAAGCCTTCAGCAAGGCGGGGGGCAAATCGGGGTCCTTGGCAATTTCGCGCAGAAGGGAATCCGCCCAATCGGCACGGCCTTCATCATACAATTGATTTAGCACTTCCACCTTAAGGCCGTAGTTTCCGGTGTTGCCTAAGGTTGAAAGTAGGGGAGTAAGTTGCTCCGCTGAGGTGAACGGGGATTTTGTTTGCGCCAAGATATGCGTCACAATTTGCGTTCGCTGTGCTTTCTCCTTAGTGGTTTTGTTTTTCCCGAAAAGTGAACTAAATAATCCCATGAATGTAAGCGTCTGCTTGTGAAAAGAGTAAATTGGCGGAACGGCGTTTTATTCGCCAGGAAAATTCAGGATAAAAATCACGATGAATCAAGCCGAATCCGTTTGAGGTGTGTTGCGCAAAATAAGACTGCGCTCAAAAGCCCGCAAGGTGATTAAGATCACAACCACCCCAAAAATGCTGACGGGCAAGACAATCGCGGTAAGCGCAATGCTCTTCATGAAGGAAACATTCAGCATTGTGGTAATCCAAAGGCCCAACAAAAAAACCTCTGTACGGCTGTACTGCACCCGTTGAGCTAACAGTTGCTTGGTCATGGCGCGCCCAATAACCGCACCCGGCGGCATTCCCATGAGTAACGAGGCTGCCACGCTTTGCTCCAGCCCGCCGCTCACAAACAGCACGCCGCAAAGTGTAATGGTTAACACAAAAACCCCTAACGGAATTAAGCTAACCAACTCTAACACGCTTACCAGCACCACTAGCCAACCTGCGGTTACAAGCAACCGCAGCAGTGGGTGAAGATCAATGGTCCCTTGAATGGGGTTGGAGAGCAGTAGAATATCAAATTGAAATAAACTCAAAGCACCGCCAGAGAGCAACAAACCCAGCAAATGCCGCTCGCTTTTTGGTCTGCCTAAGTCGCTCTTCAACATCAGAATAATCAGCGGAACAGCGGCGGGGATTAGCCAACCAATCGCCGGACCAAAACCAAACCTTAGGTTCCCTGCTGATTGCTGAAAACTCCCCTGCACAACCGCTAACAACATGGTGCTGGCAACCAATCCAAACCAAAGCCCATGGCTTGCCCGCATGCCTTTGGTATGTTCTGGGCTTACCCGGTGAATTTTTGTGCTGGGAAGCCCTGCTTGGCAAAGGCCCACAACAACTGCTGTAAGCAAAAAGCTCGCAAAAAATGGCATCATCGTTTTTTGTTTGCTCCGTTCCTATTCAAAGTTCTTTGAACAAAAATCACCAGCAACTGCACAGTCATTCGCAGAAAAACCATCAGCCCCGTTACCAAATCTAAAAACAATAGTTCCCTGCTGTAATGTTTTTTGTAGAACTTATACATGCTAAGGTGCCGTTGCATCAGGGGCATGAAGGGAAATTTGGAGGACGTTTGCCCAATCAGGTGAAACACCTCGCCCACGGGGAGGTAAGCAACCCGCCAGCCTCGCTGCCAAGTCATAAGGCAGTAGTCCACATCCTCGGAGTACATGAAAAACCGTTCGTCCAGCCCACCGATCTGCTCCACCACCTTGCGCCGAATCAGCATGCACGCCCCGCTTACCCAGTCCACATCGCGAATGGTATCATCAACATCTGGCATCAGGTAATTTTTACTGTAAGGGTTTTGCGGAAAAAGCCGAGTCAATAAACTGTAGCGATTGAAGAGTGCTTGCTCAAAGCTGGGAAAACGCCGGCAGGAAAGTTGCCTTGAGCCGTCTTCATTGAGAAGCTTTAGGCCGGCAACGCCAATTGTTGGGTCTTTTTCCATGTATTGAACCGCCGCCGCAAAGCAGCTTTCCACGGCAATTGTATCGTTGTTCAGCAAAACAATATAACGCCCGTGGGCCTTGCTGATGCCAACATTATTACCCCGGGTGAAGCCTAGGTTGGCCTTCATGTCCAGCAGTTGCATTTC
>DAIOTT010000112.1:6301-11972 GCA_036751885.1 Candidatus Sumerlaeota bacterium | reverse complement strand
AAAAATGTAACGCGAATTCTGGGCACGCCGGAGGGTGCGGGGGGAATATCAGAAGGGAGAACTTCCCAAGGCTTTTGTTATCAACGCTTTCTTTGCTTTCGCCCTGAAGAACGTGAATGTTCACAAACTCCTGATTGGCTTCAGTCGTTGTAAAGGTTTTAGCCGCTTTGATCGGGATGGTTGAATTTTTCTCGATGATTTCAGAGAATTTTCCGCCCTCAGTTTCAATGCCCAAGGAGTGGGGTGTAACATCCAGCAGAATAACTTCTTGTATGGAACCTTCAAATATACCCGCCTGTGTTGCAGCGCCTAAGGCAACAACTTCATCAGGGTTTACACCGCGGAAGGCAGATTGCTTGAAAAAATCCTCCACCGTTTCCTGAACCATTGGGATTCGCGTGGAGCCCCCAACAAGGATGATCTTATCAATATCTTTCTTGTTGATGTTCGCTTCTTCCAACGCTTTTTTACAACAACGGATTGTTTGATTCACATAATCATGAATCAAATCCTCAAAGTCCTCACGGTTGATCTTCATATCCAAGTGAAGATGCTGACCGTTATTCTGAGTTAAGAAGGGGAGGGAGATTCGCGTTTGCGTTGCCGTGGAAAGCTCGCATTTTGCGCGTTCAGCAACTTCCTTCAACCGGCGAATGATCACGGGATCGGCGGTAAGATCAAACCCGTTTTCCCGTTCAAACTCCTGAACAATGTAATCAATAATCGCATGATCTAAGTCGTCTCCACCCAGTTGTGTATCACCCGTGGAAGTGAGAACCTCAAAGGTTTTGTCGGAAATTTCCAACAACGTAATATCAAACGTTCCACCCCCAAAGTCATAAACCGCAATGATTTCATCGGCGTCAGAAGAACGCCCCAACCCGTAGGCCATAGCAGCGGCGGTGGGTTCGTTGATCAAACGCTGAACCTCAAGGCCGGCCATATTTGCAGCTTCAATTGTTGCCTGGCGTTGAAGATCATCAAAGTACGCTGGAACCGTAATAACCGCCTCGGAGACTTCCTCACCTAAATAGGCTTCTGCGGATTCTTTGATTTTCTTAAGCACTAAAGCGGAAATTTGTTCGGGTCTGTAACCCATTTCATCAATGTCAATCAGCAGTTCGTTGTCATGATCTACCAGCTGAAACGGGTAGATTTCTCCCGACTCTTGAACTTCATCAAAGGACCTGCCAATAAGGCGTTTAACGCTGGAAATGCTCTTCAGCGGATTCGTGGCTGCTTGCCGGCGAGCTATTTCTCCCACCACCACTTCGCCGTTATCAAGGAACGCAACGAAAGAAGGAGTTCTGTTCTCGCCCTCGCTATTCGGGATAACTTCCGGTTCCATCCCCATCACAACCGCACACACAGAGTTGGTTGTGCCTAAATCAATACCAATAATCCGTTTTTGAGACATAATCGCCTAATAAATCCAAATGAGTCTACTTATCATTCTAAAGCCTTGAGATAGAATGTCACGCAGAATCTGAACGATAATTAGTAAACTATAAACACCAATCAACCCATTTACAATAACGGGTATTCCCCCTTACCGAATTGTAAGAAATCAAAATTCTTCACTCTTGGAATTTACTCATAAGATGCTCCGTTATCGCTGGTATTCTTGTGCAACACAGCCCGCCGTAATGCAGCACTTTGCACTTCAGGAGCAAGTCAAGGGCACAAGGTAAAGAACAACGTGCTCCATGCAAAAACCTCCGCCTTGACAATAACCGCCTTGGCTCCTTACATTTAAAAGCTAAATTGTAGGCAATAGGCTCATCCGCTAAATTATGACAACATCCGCACCTTCGGCCACAAAAACGTTTCGCATTGTCACTTACGGGTGCCAAATGAATGAACATGATTCTGAAATTATGGCTGGCCTACTCCAAGGGCGAGGCTACTTGCCGACGGATTCAGATGAAGCCGACGTGCTTCTCTTCAATACGTGTACCGTGCGCGACGGCGCCGAACAGCGCGCCTACGCTAGAATCAATACCCTGAAATACATCAAAAAACCCGGTTCAATCATCGGCGTGTGCGGGTGTGCAGCCCAAGACCAAGGTCTTGCTCTCCTTGAAAAATTCCCCCACGTGGATCTTGTGGTTGGTACGCGTGACTACGTGAAGATTGATTCCTTGATTGCGGAAGTTGAGCGCACCAATCAGCGGTTTGTCTCCGTGGATGATCTTGATCAACCCCTTAGCCTTCCTACACTGCCGGCCCGCAGCTCTGGGTTGAAAGCCTTTGTAAACATCATGTTTGGCTGTAACAATCGTTGCACGTTTTGCATTGTCCCTCAAACCCGGGGCGATGAATTCAGCAGGCCCTTGCCGGACATCGTTCAGGAAGTTCATGAATTAGTGGCGAAAGGGTACAAGGAGGTCATGCTGCTAGGGCAAAACGTAAACTCCTACGTGGACGCTGCACGGAACGACTTCTCAGATTTGCTCCACGCGCTGAATGAAATCACCGGACTTTGGCGCATTCGCTACACCACCTCAAACCCCAAAAGCGCCCGCACCCGCCACCTGTCAGCCATTTCAGAGTGTGACAAAGTAATGGAAAACCTGCACCTTCCCGTTCAATCTGGGAATGATCGCATTCTGCGAGAAATGAAGCGCGCCTATAATATTAAGCGGTACCACTATTTGGTTGAAATGTACCGCGATCTAGTTCCCTCGGGCTCCTTAAGTACCGATATGATTGTGGGTTTCCCCACTGAGACGGAAGAAGAGTTTCAAGATACACTGCGCCTTACGGAGCAAGTTCGGTTTGATCAACAATTCATGTTCATGTACTCGCCAAGAAAGGGAACCGTTGCGGCAGATCACATGCGAAACGATGTGCCCTTAGAAGTTAGGAAGGACCGGGTACAACGCCTTATCAACCTGCAAGAAGAAATCAGTTTGCAACTGAACGATGTAGAAGTGGGCAAAGTGCATGAAGTGCTAATTGAAAGCCGTTCACGCCGCGGCAATGAACTTTACGGCAGAACAAGAACCGATAAACCCGTCGTTATCCCCGGCGATGAAACCTTGATTGGCCAACTCGTTCACGTTGAGATTAACAAAGTTTTAAAAAATACTCTCAAGGGAACTTTGGTTTCAGCAAGCGTACCCGTTTGAAGTTGATTTGTGAAGGAAGTGAGTTTTCAACCAAAGCATGAAAAGTAGTGCGCTATTAAAAAGTGAAACGGTTGTACGCCCTGAAGAGCGGGGATTTGCTGCAACTGCACATTTGATTACAATGATCCCGCTGTGGGGATATTTATTTCTGATTCTGTTATATTTGCATTTCAGGGAGAAAAGCCGCGAGGTTGTATTCCATATTCAACAAGCAATGGCGTTTATGTTTGTTAGCTTGTGTGTGTTTCTATTCTATCTGTTTGCTTCGCTTATTATAAAGCTGATCAAAACTCTTGATGCCAATGTTGCAATTATTCTTGATAAAATTAATTTAGGTTTTTTGATCGCCGTATATTCGGTTTATTGTATCATTTGCATTTATGCTATTATCAGCGTTTACATGGGTAAACCCTTCATTTATCCCCTAGTTGGCAAGAAGCTGCTACGCGGGTTCAAACGCTCTATTGAATAAATAGTGTGAATTACTCTAGGGTGTATTGCTTCATTACGCCTTCCACTTCAGCTTCATTACCCAGGTTTTTCATGTGCTTATAGGGATAATAAATATACAGTGCTTTACCAATAATTCTATCCTTATGGATGGGGCCAAAAAAGAACGAATCATAACTACTTAACCGATTGTCGCCTAAAACGTAGAAATGATTTTCAGGAACTTTTAGAATATATTTTAAGGCAACAGGCTCGAAAAACCCTGCATCAATCGGGAGTTTTTCAGTCGGTGGGTTCACGTACACCTTATTATTCAGCACGTGAATTAAATCACCGGAAACGCCCACAACACGTTTAATCATTGGGAGTTCATTCGCTTCTTCAGGTTCAAAAATCACGACATCACCACGCTTCGGCTCCCCTTGAAAAACGGAACTCATGATTACCCGATCGCCAATTTGAATGGTAGGCTCCATGGAGCCGCTGATGATTTCTTCAGCCTTGAGTTGGCCGCTGGCAAAAAAGCCGTAAATAATGGCAATAATTAACGCAATGATTGTGGTAATTAGAAGTCTGAAAACACCCACTCCACGTTTTTTAGGTTCCTCTTTGGGAGCTTCTGAACGGTCATGATTCTTCATTTGTCACACCACCATATAATTCAACTCAATATGTGGGAATATAATGCCAAAAAAAATCCCACAGTGTAAACTGCGGGATTTTTGTATTCTATCGTTTGAAGTTAATCAATGCAGATTAAGTTCTAGCAGTGCCAACTCGTTCGCCAATGATTTTTTCAGCAACATGACTTGGAACAGGCTCGTAGTGGCTGAACTTCATGGAGAAGTTTGCACGGCCAGAGGAAATATTGCGGAGGTCCGTTGCATAACCAAACATCTCAGCAAGGGGTACGATTGCCGTAATCAAGCCTAGGTGAGCGCGGGTGGAGATTTCTTCAATCTTAGCCCGGCGCTGGTTTAAGTTACCAATCACATCGCCTTGGTAATCAGGGGGTACTGTTACTTCCAGCGCCATTACCGGCTCAAGAATTTGTGGGCCCGCTCTGCGTGCTGCGTCTTTGAATGCCAAGGAACCGCAAATCTTGAACGCCATTTCAGAGGAGTCAACATCGTGGTAGCTGCCGTCATAAACGGTTACTTTCACATCAACAACAGTGTACCCAGCAAGAACGCCATTCTTCATGGAATCCTCACAGCCAGCTTGAATTGCAGGAATGAATTCTTTTGGAATTACACCCCCAACAACTTCGCTGACGAATTCAAACCCTTTGCCCGCTTCATTCGGCTCAACTTTCAAGTAACAGTGGGCAAATTGACCACGACCACCAGACTGGCGAACAAATTTTTGTTCAACGTCTGCCAGCTTCGTAATTGTTTCACGGTATGCAACTTGTGGGCGCCCAACGTTGGCTTCCACTTTGTATTCGCGGCGCATACGATCCACAATAATCTCAAGGTGGAGTTCACCCATGCCGTGGATGATTGTTTGATTTGTTTCAGGGTCGTTATTCACACGGAATGTAGGGTCTTCTTCCGCAAGTTTTTGAAGAGCAGTTGCCATTTTTTCCATGTCAGCCTTCGTTTTTGGCTCAACAGCAATGGAGATAACAGGCTCGGGGAAGGTCATAGATTCCAAGAGAATCGGATTATCGGGATCGCAGAATGTATCACCGGTACGAACGTTCTTGATGCCTACAAGGGCAACAATATCACCCGTACGGGCTTCTTCAAGGGCTTCACGCTCAACGGCTTTCATCAGGTAAATACGGCCAACGCGCTCGTTGCGCCCTTGTGTCATATTGCTGATGTAAGAACCAGCCGTCAGAACACCGGAGTACACGCGCATGTAAACCAAACGGTCTACACCTTTTGGATCTCGCATAATTTTGAACGCCAAAGCAGAGAAGGGCTCGCTGTCATCAGGCTTACGAATCAACTCAATTGAGTGATCAGTAGGGTCGGTACCCACCATGTCTTTCTTGTCTAGGGGAGAAGGCATGTAGAGAAGAACGTTGTCCAGCAATTGCTGAACGCCTTTGTTCTTGAAGGATGAACCGCAAGTGATTGGTG
>DAIOTT010000112.1:0-6291 GCA_036751885.1 Candidatus Sumerlaeota bacterium | reverse complement strand
GCTTGCGAATGTAGCTTTGAATCTCTTCAACGCTGAAATCGCCGCCGTCCAAATATTTTTCAGCAAATTCATCATCCACGTCTGAAAGAGAGGTGAACATTGCTTCGCGCATTTCATCGGCTTTTTCTTTGTGCTCTTCAGGAATATCAGTTTCCACGAAGTTACGGCCGTAAGGATCTTCACCGTCGTCCCAGATGTAGGCGACCATTTTAACAAGGTCGATCATGCCAACGAAGTTTTCTTCAGCGCCGATGGGGATTTGAATGGGGCAAGCGTTTGCGCCAAGGCGTTCTACAATCATTTTGACGCCAGCGTAGAAGTTTGCACCCATGCGGTCCATTTTGTTGACGTATGCAATGCGAGGAACGCCGTATTTATCAGCTTGGCGCCAAACAGTTTCAGATTGGGGTTCAACACCACCTACGGAGCAAAACAAGCCAACAGCGCCATCAAGAACGCGCAAAGAACGCTCAACCTCAACGGTGAAGTCCACGTGGCCGGGTGTATCGATAATATTGATTTGATGTTCTTTCCAGTGGCAACGAACAGCGGCCGAGGTGATCGTGATTCCGCGTTCTTGTTCCTGCTCCATCCAGTCGGTGGTAGCGGCTCCGTCGTGTACTTCGCCGATTTTGTAGGTCATCCCTGTGTACAACAGAATACGTTCCGTTGTGGTGGTTTTCCCGGCGTCGATGTGAGCCATGATCCCGATATTTCGGACCTTATCGAGCTTGTACTTGCGTGGTGACATAATGAATTTCCTCTAATTAATGTGAACCTTCTGGGGTTCGATGAGACTATGAATTACCGTGGAACACCTTCGCGGTGCTCTGAATCTTTCTATAGACCGGGAGATAAGTGCGTGAGAAGGCTTGCAACGGTCAAGGGAGAAAACTTGATTTCGCCTATTCATGCCTAATAAAAGCGACAAAACCTAATCTTACAGTAAATGCCGCCTGTATTTGTGTTAGGGAATGGTTATGCCTTGGGTTTTTGCCTGTTCTTTGATTGCGCTGATCATCACATCGTCCAGCGTAGTTCCGGCTTCATCACCACCGGCCCGTTTCTGGGTTTCAATATTAGCCAACCGCTTCAAATTTAGGGCTGCAATTTCATCTTGAATGGATTTGCGCTCTTTCTCTTTTGCAAGGATGTAGTCCTCAATTTCATCTTGAGATTTACCCTTAAGTTCTTCCGGCAGTTCTTCTGCATTCTTTGTTAGGGCAGAATTCTTATCAGCATTATACAAATCTACCAAGTCGCGCTCTCCGTTATTGTATACAGCAGAGTTGGATTTTGCAACCGCCCGCTGTGTTGCCACGGCAGAGCTCAATGAGAAGGCGTTTGCATCTTGAGCAACCTGATTGGTTGAATAGCGTTGGCGCTCTTCACGGGCGCCGTAAAAAATATACGTGGAATTGAGCTTTGAGGAAAGGCTAACCAAATCATCATCATACGGGGTGTGGTAAGTTTTTCGCCGTGCAGGATTAATGCAGGCGTACTTTCCGTCTGCCAATAATGCGGCCTCTTTCCAGCTTTCATATTCGCTTGATCGTGGGTCTTCGCAAAAAATTGTGTTCACAAAAACATTTTGTTTTTTCGCCTGCTCCATTACAGAGGCCAACGTGTAAGTGGGATCTTGCGCGGCGCTTTCATTGCCCGCCACAAAAATCAGCCGAAGTGTTTTTTGATCGTCGTTTTTCCAGGACTGCTGCAATGCCGCCCGTGTAACACGCGCAACGTACTCATAACCCCCGTTTGTTTTCAGCTCAAACAGCTTTTTGTAAACCAAATCCAAATCATCGGTAAAGGGGAGCACATGATCTACCCACCCGTTTTCAGCTAAGTGGTTTGTATTTCCGTAAGAGTACAATGCCACCCTCAAGCGCGCAGGCGGATCAGCTTTGCCCAAGGAATTGACAATACTCCAAAGCTGAATCTTGGCTGAATCAATCAATTCATCCATCGAGTTGGATGTATCTAGGCAAATGACAAGATCAACATTGCAATATTTAGCAGCCTCTGCCAATAGTTCGGGATCTTTCTTAACAACAACTTCAGGTGTAATGGCATAGGATGTTGTTGTGAAGGCAAACATGGTTGCAGCTATCAGGTATTTTAGCAAAAATTTATACATCGGAAAAGCCTTTGTTAGAATTGAAATTACTGGTGAATGAAGTGTTTGGTTTAGTTAGCGCACGAGCTCAGCATTCGCATTAACTGAAACAATACTTTATGGACAATTGTTCCGATGAAAACGTTGAAACCCTTTCAGCAGACGTATGAAGTGCGTTGAATGTTAGTCTTGAATCAATTTATTCGGAATTTTATTAAAAATGTTCAAAAACTTAAGTTACTTTTATTTACTGATTGTTTTTGTGCTCGCGGGTTGTTCAAGCGTCAACCATCGGCAAATTGTTGAGGAAGCAAGTTGGCCGAAGCCTTCACGCTATGAAAAAGCGATTGTTGCGTTTGAAGAACAAGACGAAGCTGCGCCAACGCCGGAGCAGGCGATTGTGGCCGTAGGAAGCTCTAGCATGCGCGGCTGGCATAAACATATTGCGGAAGACTTAGCACCCCACGTCATCATCCCCAGGGGGTTTGGCGGCAGCAATATGCACGATGTTCTGTATTATACCGATCGTGTTGTCACGAAGTATAATCCGAAAGCTGTACTGCTTTATGAAGGGGACAATGATGTTGCATCCGGGGTTTCCGCAGAATTGGTACGCTCTGCATACATCAGCTTTTTTGAAGAAGTTTGGAAAGCAAACCCAAAAACCCGCATCTACGTTTTATCCATCAAACCAAGCCCCTCGCGGTGGAAGCATTGGCCAGAAATGAAGCGAGCAAACGAGCTTCTTATGAAGGAATGCAAACGGGACAAACGGCTGATTTACATCGATGTGGCAACGCCGATGTTAGCTGAAAACGGCGAACCTAAGGCCGATATTTTTTTGAATGATGATCTACACATGAATCGCAAGGGGTATGAAATTTGGCGCAGCGCGGTGTTGCCTGTGTTGAATGAGTACGAATAAGCACGTGCTAACTTCGGAAGGATGTAACCGGATTGCTTTGCCCGGGAAAGGTGGGGAAAATTCCGCCGACGGCTTTTTCCACGGATTCAATCAGAATAAAGGCTTCAGGATCTTCCTTTTGAATATGCTTTAGAACCCGCTCGCTGAGTTTGCGTTTCACAACACAAAACAAAATCAAGGATTCATCACCGGAGTCTTTCCCAACAATCGCAGAAACAGAAATGCCGCGCTTCTGAAGATCATCAGCAATCATTTGACCCTTGAGTTTTGAGATCACACGCAGCAACACAAAATCCGTGGCCAATTTATTGGCCACAAGCGTGCCGATGTACGTTCCCATGGCAAAGCCGCCCGCGTAGCCAAGCATTTGAATCATATGCATTTGGCCCGTAAGAACTTTTCCTAAGGCAAAAATGAAAATAAAGGATTCAAAGAAACCAATCACTGCTGCCTTTGTTCTATCACCCTTTACGGAATAGAAAATCCGCAATGTATCGAGTGTCATGTCGGTAATACGTAACAGAAAAATCAGCAGCGACGAAAACACGATTGGTAATAGTTCGTACATAAGTCTTTCCAATCCGAGCAATTTACACTTAGTGGTTGCAGTGTTTAGCTTTCAGTGCCTGAACAAGTGCTGATTCCAGCTTGCGAGTCAACCCAAGTTCATCTCGTAGGGGAGAAGCATTAAACCGTTCGCGTAACGTGTGGCGAATTGTTGAAAGCTCATTGCGCCGGGTTGTCCAGTCCTTTGCAATTTCAATAAAGTGCTCATGATTTTCAGCACAAAAATCATTTAAACCCATGGAGTTTTGAATGCTGTAACTGCGCCTGCAGATGTGTGTGTCACCAATGGTTGTAAGCACGGGCAAGCCCATCCACAAGGCTTGGCAAGTGGTTGTAGCGCCGTTGAAGGGAAATGGATCAAGCGCCAAATCCAGATCATCGGTGGAGTCCGTGTAATCGTGCATCAGTAAACGGATTGTATCTCCCCCCACGGCTGCAAAGCGGTTTCTCAGGGAATTTGTCATGGCAGTTTCCAAGAACCATTTTGCCTTCAACAGTAATCTAGCATCAGGAATTGCGTTCAATAAATCTGCCCAAAGCTTTAGTACATGATCGTTGTATTTGCTGGGATTATTAAAACAGCCAAAGGTAAAGGGGGCGCCCGAAAGGCTTGGTAAGGGGCCTACTTCAGGGAAAGAAACGCGGGGCCGGTACACGTATTTACATTGATCCAACCGAATAAGTTTTTCCACAAAATGTTCGTCGTGCTTGCCGTAAGGATCGCAAAATTCATCCGTGATAAAATGATCAACATCTTCCATGCCGGTGGTGTTGGGATAACCAAGAAACGAACATTGTAACGGCGCTGGTTTATAGGCTAATACGGGTAAGCGTGTTTTGGATGTATGCCCGGCCAAATCAATCAGAATATCAACTTGATCTTGGCGAATGAGTGCCGCTGCATCTCGATCACTCATGCGGTTTACATCGCGGAAGTTCCCGTTTTGCTGATACTTGGTTGTAGCATCATCTTGGAATTCCACGTTGCTGTAGAAACAAAGATCAAATTTAGATCGATCGTGGTTTTCCATGATGCCTTCAAAGAACAGGTGAACGGAATGATAACGGAAATCCGGAGAAATGTAGCCGAGGCGAATTTTTCGATTCTCAATTTCAACACGGGAACTGGCTGAAATTTGTTCGTGGTTTGCGTTTTGATTAAGGGGATTTCTCTGGGCAATTTTTCGGTAAGTTTCGCCGAGTGATTTATGGCGTTTGGTTAATTCTTCCTGAGGGTAAATTCCCAACCATGTGAGTAAGTAAACAAGGTTGGAGGCGGAAACCAAGTCCTCGGGATTCTTACTCAACAAAACCTCATAGTGATGCATTGCTTGTAAACCGAGCCCGCTGTAGACTAAGGAAAAGGCAAGTTCACGGCGTGCTTCATCGTTCTCAGGATCAAGTTCAATTGCCTGTTGAAGCACCTCGTTTGCCGCCGTGTGCTCCACCAGTTTGCTGTAGGATTTCCCTAAATTGCACAGCACTATGGAATCATTTGGGTATTGCGCATTAAGTTTTTCCATGAGCTGTTTCGCCAATTTATACTCACGATTTTCAAAGTAAATCGCCCCTAATACATTCAATGCATTTTTATTTGTGGGCTCTGCTTGAAGCAACTTTTGGATTAGGGTTTGAGCATCATGAAATTTTCGTTCTTGAAAAAACTTTACCGCTAACTGGTACGCTTGCTCGCTGGTAAGGTGTTGTTCTTTTTGTACGGGATTTTGTTGTGTAAGCGGTTGTTGAGTCGTGGAATTGCTTGTGTTGATTGAAGCTATTTTAGCAAGAAGTTGGCTGGCTTGCTGAAAACGCGGATTTAGCCTAAGGCTTTCCTGTGCTGACTTTGAAGCATTTTGCAAGTCCCCAATTTCTGCTAAGCATGTTGCCAAATTATACCAAAGATCCGGGGATTTTGGTGAAAGCTTCAGTGCATATTGAAACATTTCAACCGCGCGCTTTTTTTCTCCAACCATCAGGTAAGCAACGGCCAAGTTAGATGCAGGTCGAGAGTCTTTCGGAAACCGCTTCAACAGTTGTTCAAAAAAGTCACAAGCTTCAAACAACTGTTTTTGTTGAATCAACTTAGCGCCTTTGGTGAGTTCAGTTTCAATCATTGTTGCTCTCATGTTGGGGTGGGTTAATGGTGGAGTATTCTTGCGAATAGCGTGTTGCAAGCTGCAGGCTAAACTGCTGAGCAGCTTGTGGTGTTAGGTGCCATAAATCTGGAAAGTCTTCATCGGTGAATGATTTTTCAACGGAATAGATCGGTGTTCCCCAATGTTGTGCTGTTTCAACAAAACGCTTTGCTTCTTCTACGCGAAGGGGTGTTTGCAAGGGTTCGGCTTGAACACTACTCAACGGTAAGTTCACCAGAACAACCGGAACACCTTTACCTTGAGCAAGTTTAATGATGGGATAAATTTCATGGTCTTCAAATTCGCCGTAGGGGGTTTGGTCTTTTAAGTCCAATTTTGCAAAATGGTAAGCAAGCTCACGGGCAAATTGAATACTGGCATCATCGGTTTTAACGGCAGTTCCTTCTGCCAAAGCATCTTGATTTGTTGCTGTTTGGATTTCTGAATGATTTTTGACAAATACAGCACGGGTAAAATTATTACCATAGGATAAAAACTGTTCCCGTATGTATTCCCGTTTATTGATGAGTGTTGCATATTGGAAGAAG
>DAIOTT010000111.1:0-12098 GCA_036751885.1 Candidatus Sumerlaeota bacterium | reverse complement strand
CTACGCCTCACACCATATGATGAAAAGTTCTGCGTTGGAACATTTCAACACGCCAGATTTTGCGCGCCGCCAACAGAATGCCCCAATCATTACCAGCGTTTCCGTGGAACCTATAAATCATGATCAGGGAACCGAGCACCTGATCACGGAATTGGGGTACACGTTTGCGATTACACTTGATTGGCCGACGTCGATATTACCTGAAGTCAAACTAGCAATCAGTTGTTGTTGGGCTGATGGTAGAATCCTCTTCTACGATGAATCGGCGGTGCTGCCAGCTCCGCAAAAGGTTGTGCATTACCAAGTTCCCCGGTGGCCGTTTCTTTCCACCGCCGTACATGTTTCCGTTGCCGTGTTGGATTCAACGTCAAACCAGGTGATGAGCCGCAATATTGATGCGCTGGTGATTCGCTCTAAGACTGAAAAATTAGCGAATAACACCCGAGCCGTTTTTGTTCCGCAAACAGATTGGACTATTGAGAAGCTTTCGGTTTCCGAGCCAGAAAGTAATAATCCTGATCCCCAAATAACAACTCGTTAAGTTTTGTAATATTTGCATCACCATCGGGATTTTCCAACCGCGATTCAGCTTCAACAGGGTGAATACCTTTCCACTCAATCACCTCAAAACCAATTGATTCACACAGCCAGGAAAGCGTTTCGGGAAGGATTAATTTCTCGTGCGTTAAGTCCATGTGGAACCACTTGTGAGCCCCAATTGTTTTGGGATTGATTGTCTCAAACAAAACCAACCCGCCGGGCTGAAGCACGCGCATGGATTCACGCAGCAGTTGATTTAGTGAAGCGGGCTTTAGGTGCTCAATTACTTGAAACGCGGTGAGCACGGTAAGGGAATCATGTTTTGTTTCCGCAAGAAATTCAAACAAGTCTTGCTCTTGCGCCTGTAACCCTTGTGCGATTGCCTGCTCAATCATCACGTGGTTTTTATCAACCCCAATTGCATTCCACCCTTTCTCTTGAAGCAGTTGAAGAAAAACCCCGTCCCCACAACCTAAATCGAGTGCTTGTACAGAAGCGTGCGTCCCCAAATGGTTTTCAATTAGCTCAACATAAAATTGCTGAATCCCTTTCAGTTGTTCAATTGTTCCTCGGTGGTTTAGCTGAAACTCTTGGTAGGCTAAATCACTTAAATTGCTTGAGAAATCTGCCAGCACATTTTCCAGCACGGAGGGTTTATTGCTGCTTGAATCGGCATTCGCCAAGTTATGAGGTGTGTGTTCCTCAGTGGGAAGGTTGTCCTGCTTCAGGCGTTGAACTAATGAGGCAACCAACGCGCGAAATTCCAAGTTTTCTTTAATCTTATTCGCAAGTATTGTTGTTTCTGCCTCAAGGGAACCCATGCGTTGTTCAATTGATTTATACGCAGCGGGAACCCAGCTTAAACTTTCTGAGGCTTCATCTGCCTTGATTAATACTTGCTGCTGAGCTTGTAGCTCATTGAATTTTTTGTCATAAAGGTTGGAGTGGTTTTGCAGATCATGAACTTGTTGCTCAACGCTTGTAAGCTTTTTAATGTTTGAATTCATCAGCTCACGATGCAAAGAGAAATCCGTCGTTTGGTTTGCGAGTTGATCTGAGTGTTCTGCCAAATTCTGTGTAAGGGTTGCAGCAGATTGTTGAAGCGTTTTTATTGAGCAAGAAACATCCTCTGCAAGGGTGCTTATTCTTGTGCTAAATACTTCCAGCCGTTCGTAATTCTCAAGATTCTGGTGGTACAAATAATCCAGAACTTCTTCCATTTCCTCAATCTTGCCTTCAAGGTATGAGCGGTGATTCTGCTCCTTTAGTAATGCAGCGTGGTAGGAATGATGCAGTTGTTGATTTGCTTCAAACTGCTCGTTGAATAACTCTAGCACTTTAGCGGTTTGAGCATTGAACGTTGCTTGGCGATTTAAAAACGGCGAGAAGAGTTTCAAGTAAATTTTTTTCATCAACCCAAAACGAGTGTTTGGCATTTGTTTGTTTACGGAAATATGCTGCCCAAGTTCGGGGAACAGCACTTCTTCAAAAATCTGCTTAGTGTTCACCGTTTTGAAAGGTGGTGTTGGCGTGCTCAGCGGAGAGGAAGTCCCTTGATTGATTACTCGCTCATCGGTAGGCAGCGCTTCTTGCGACAAATCATTGAGTTGTTGTTCAATCGTTGCAATAAGTCGTTCGGGATTATACCTGGGCATTGGTTAAGCCTCCGGTGCTTTAGCAGGATTTAGCGTTTCGCAATGGGCAAGAGCAAAGGCTAATTCTCGCTGTTCACGCGCTTCGCCTTCCACAAGAGCGTGCATGGCTTCAAAGTTCACTCGAGCGGTTTTGCCGATGAACTGCTTCGGAAGTTGAACGATTGTTTCTTGCAAATATGTTGTCGGGTGAATTTCGCCGATGCTGTGTCCCTCAATGCTGAGGCGAACTTTCCATTCTGGAGTAAATGCTTCAGGGAAAAACGTTTTGATTTTCAAGTGTGTTCCTGAAATATGTAGCACAAGTGTGGCAGATTTTTCAGCCCACCGATAGGCAAACATTTCACCTTGTTCCATTTTGTAGAACCCATGGATAAACGGTGATGGGTGTACACCGAACAGCGGAAGTGGGTTGGGTTGGTGTGAAAACTGTTGCTCAAGATTTTCGGAAAGCTTTTGTTCATTCAAATGGGACTCCACAACTTCCCAAGCGGACTCCATGTATAACCGGCCCGTTGATACTCGCTTGCCTGCTGAGCGAACACTAAACAGGGCTGCACGGTCCGTCCAATCGAAACACTTTTCAAGGTGTGTTTCTGAGTCGTGAATCGCCGTTGTTAGGGTGTACTTCCCCTCACCAAATTGAATCGGAAGTTGAATTCTAAACGTAAGTTGATCGCTCTCTTTGCGATTGCCCAAGTCTATGCCAAGGAGTGCCGTATTCGTTCCAAAAACATCGGTGCCGTATTCATCGCGAATCATAATCCCTGCGGTGGGGTTCTGTACGTCCGCAAGAAAAACAACAGTCATTTCAATCGAAAATGTTTTGCCTAGAAAAAATAAATCGGTTTCCTGTCCCTCAGGATTTAGCAAGCGCACTTCTGTAATAAGTGCTTCAAAGGAACCGGATTTACGCGCTTCGGAGGGGGAGCGTTTTTGATCGCGTTGAAACACCATTTCCCGGTTAGCCTGTCCCTGAGCGGCAAGCAATACACCGTAATGCTCTAAAATGTCCTTCGGTAAACCAATGTCTTGCACTTTGCCTTCGCTCAGCAGAACGGCTTCATCGCACAAGGAGGTAACGGCATTCGGATCGTGGCTGACAAAAAGAACCGTTGCGCCGCTTTCTTTGAATTGGCGGATTCGCTTCAAGCACTTCTGGGAAAAGTGTGCGTCCCCAACGGAGAGTGCTTCATCTATAATGAGCACATCGGGTTCAACAGCCGCGGCAACGGAGAAGCCTAGGCGCACAATCATGCCAGAGGAATAGGTGCGCAGGGGTTGATCGATAAAATCGCCCAACTCTGAAAAAGCAATAATCGCCTCTTGCTTTTCCGCAATTTCTTCTTGTGTAAGGCCAAGAATTTGACCGTTGATCCAGATGTTTTGTCGGCCGGTAAACTCTGAGTGAAATCCAGTGCCTAACTCCAGCAGTGCAGCAACTCGGCCCTGAACGTTTAGACTACCCGTTGTGGGGAGTAGTGTACCAGAAATTAATTTGAGCAGGGTAGACTTGCCCGATCCATTTACGCCTACCAGCCCCGTTGTTTTTCCCGGCGGAACGGCAAGCGTAATATTCCTCAAAGCCCAAAACGCCTTTGAACGATTTGCAAAACCACACCAATGCAACAGCCTATCCAGCGGTTGATTGTAAAGGTCAAAGCGTTTGCTTACTCCGTCTAATTGGATCATTGATGAGCGACAAGCCGTTTGGATTTACGTTAGGATTTTTTCAGTTTCTTTTTCACATCATTCAACTGGGAAATCCAAGAGTTCTGCTCTGCTTCTGCCTCTGCGCCCTCGGTATTCTGGTTGGCAAACGTCCAACTATTGATTCCCTTTTGGCTTTCTTCAAAGCACTTGGGGTTGTCGTTTGCAGAACACTTCGGCAACATGGGTAAATCAATCATCAGTTCCTCCCGCAAGGCGGGAATCAAATCAATGCACTCGCCGTTGTAATATAATTTATCAGGATCATTCTCCAACTTGCGTTCCGCTTCTCCGGGGTCAAGAAACCATGCAAAACGGTTGTTCGCATGAATGGGAATTTCAATCTCTTCGGCACAACGAGCACAGATTGTTTTCGCCGTTGTTTGAAACTCGGCGGTAACCAAAACTGTTTCTGCACCGGCAGAAGTTAGCCTTACGCTGCCGGTAACATTTTGGTTAAACTCAAACTCCGGATCATCAACAAGTCCGAATTCGGTTGCTGAAACCTCAAACGTAAATTCAACGGGCCCATTCTTTAAACGTTGTGTTTCTATTCTAAGCGCGCTTTGTTGTTCTTTCATTTCTAATTCAACATTTCAAAAAAATCATCTTCAAATTAGGGCTAACAAAAGCTGCTGACAGCACGTCGATTAATCGAGTACACCATCATTTAACAGGTTTGTACCTGATTTGATTGCTTTTCCATAAATCAAGTACCCCGTTCAAGACAACTGAAGTTCCCGGAAAAAAGACAAAAAAATGATTATCAAGTTTTACACCATCCCTCTACTCATGCTGATTCTGGCCTTTTGCCTTGGTTGCAGTCATAAAAATGTGGTGCTTTATCAGTCCAGCGATAGTCGCGCACGGCTAACATCTTACGGCGACCGATCCTCCAGCGATCCACAAAAGAAGAGGGTCTACCCAGTAAATCTGCAAAGCTTTAGTTACGGGTTTGGCAAAGCATTATCTGAGGGAAGCACCTCGCCGCTCCCGTTTCTCACCGTTGGGGGAACCGGCTACAGCGCCACATCATCAGGATTTTTGAATAAAGAACAAGAACTACAAATCACCGAAGCGGCCCTTTTGCCCTCAATGCAAGCGCCTTATGCCCGTTACACCATTCGCCCCAAAAAGCCCACGCCGCTAGATGAGCTTTTGCCAACCATGCTGAACAACTACCGCGATTTAGCCTTTATGGTAATTTCAGCGGACGTACAAACAAAGCAGGGCGAGTCAATCCCCGTGCTGATTACGCTGCTTGCCCTTCGGGATGAAGAACTCCTAAACCAACCAAAATTTCCGTTGTTCAACCAACGTGACATACCGGGGGACAACAAACCCATTCTTCGCGGTGTGGTTTGTCGCCTTACGGATAGCGGCGGCTTGGACCTGCTTATGCCGGAAAGCTTGGATCTTAGGCTCTCAAAAATGGAGGAATTTAGCCCCGATCTCCCCATCATTCAGGGGGACTTACACCTTTATTTGCTCAAAGATATTGAAAACCGCTGATGCCAAAATTGTGAAAGCATGCACGCGCCAATGGTATTCTGCAATAACCCGTAAATACTCCCGCTTGGAATTACCGGAAGGACAAACAATCCACCCATGAAAACCCGCCTGCTTCTTGTGGAAGATGATGCTGCCTTTGCCCGGCGGCTTGCCAAAAATTTAGGCTTGGATGGTTTTGAGGCCGAAATCGCCGAAGGGGGAGAAGCAGCGTTGGAGTTTTTACGGCAGCAGGAGTTCGATGCAATCCTTTGTGATGTCAAGATGGCAGGCATGACGGGCCTTGATCTTCTACGGATTGTTCGAACCGCATCAGCCCACACTAAAGATCCTGCAGCGCAAGAGCTTGCCATTGATTCCGAACTCCCCTTCCTCATGCTAACATCGGTTACAAGCGTGGAAACCGCCGTACAGGCAATGCAACTCGGCGCCAGCGACTACCTAACCAAGGAAGCAGGGCGTGCTGAGATTGTGCTGCGCCTAAAGAAAGCCCTAGGCGAGAGGGCCGTTGCTGAGGAAAATAAGCGCCTGCGTGAAACCTTTGAGCGGATGAACGAGTTCGGCGAGCTTGTGGGGAATTCCCCTGAACTAGAGAAAATCAAAGATGAAATACGTCAGGTGGCAGAACTTGACGCAACAGTTATGGTGACCGGTGAGACGGGGGTGGGCAAAGAGCTTGTTGCCCGGGCGATTCACCAAACCAGCGGCCGAAAGGGGGACTTTATCGACGTCAACTGCGCGCTTCTTCCCAATGACATGATGCTTCAAAGCGAGCTGTTCGGTCATGAGAGGGGCGCCTTTACGGATGCCAAAACCCTACGCAAAGGCAAGTTTGAACTCGCCGATGGCGGAACACTCTTCATGGATGAAGTCGGTGAGCTTGGCCCTGAGGTGCAGGCTAAACTGCTGCGAGCCCTAGAAACGATGAGCTTTACCCGCGTAGGCGGAACGCAGGCAAAACAAGTTAATGTGCGGGTGATTGTGGCAACAAACCGCAACTTACAAGCCGAGGTTAAGGCGGGTCGCTTCCGGGACGATCTCTACTACCGGCTCAATGTTTACCCGCTTGAAATTCCCCCCCTGCGCAACCGCAAACAAGATATTGCCCCCCTTGCTGAACACTTCCTGAGCGCCGCTGCGCGCAAGTACGGCCGGCCCGTACCGCGCCTTTCACCGGAGGCACAACACCTGATGAGCGGTTACCATTGGCCCGGCAATATTCGGGAACTCCGTAACATCTGCGAACGACTTCTCATCCGCGCCCGAGGCGGAAACAGCCTATTCCCCGCAGATCTTCAGCAATGCGGCCTTAGCCCAACGCTCGAAAAACAAAGCGCCCTGATTGAAATTCCCGAGGACGGCGTGCAACTGGATGACATTGAGCGCACCCTTGTGATTGAAGCCCTGCGCCGCTGCCACTGGAACCAAACCGACGCCGCTCGCCTGATCGGTATCAGCACCGACCGCATGAACAACCGCGTCAAAAAATACGGCCTAACACATGACAGCTGGCGCCGAAACCGGGATAAGTAGCAACAGCTGAGCATTCCCCCCAGGGTCGCCCCCAGGGTCGCCCAAGGGGCCCACAGGGAGCACCAATTGGCACTACTCTTGGCAGAACGCTTCTAGTGCGATGAGGTCGCCGTTATCAGCATCTACTTCAACTTGGCAGCCGAAGGGGAGCGAGGCGTTTAGCGAGCAATGGCCGGTGGGAAAGTTATTGATGACGGGAATATTCAGATCGCCAAACTGCTCGGCCAAAACGTCCTGCGCGGTGCCGTTGCGGGAATCGTCGCTTTCGCAATCCGTGAATTGGCCAAGTACAATTCCTGCTAATTGATCAATATAGCCGTTTTGTTTGAACTGAACAATCATGCGGTCAAGCCGGTAGGGCTCTTCGTTGATGTCTTCCAAAAACAAAATTTTCCCCGCAGGGTTGGGCATGTATTTCGTCCCCAGCATGGCCAAGAAAACCGCCAGGTTGCCGCCGATGATTTGGCCGGTTGCTTTGCCCTTTGTCATGCAGGTGGTTCCGCCCCAATTTAGGGCCTCGTTGTAACTGCCAACGGGTTCTGTTGAGGTCAAAAACCGGCGAAATAAGGCGGCGCATTCGGGCGTTACTTTTCCTGATTCACTTTTGAAGCCCATCACCATAACCGGCGAGTGAAGGCTTACGAGGTTTGCTTGAGTTAGGAAGGCTGCATGCAGGGAGGATAAATCGCTGAAACCCGTGAGCAGAACGGGGTTTTCGGCAAGCTTAGAAAAATCTGTCAGCGGAAGAAGCCGTGCCAAGCCGTTGCCGCCTCGGGTGCAAAAAATCGCCTTTGATTTACCAAGGGATTCATTCAAATCAGCAGCGCGGTCGGCATCTTTGCCAGAGAAAAACTTATGGCGCGTTTTCGTTGTTTTGGATTGGGAAACCTTGTAGCCCCAGCTTTCAAGCAGTTCTTGTGACCAATCCGCATCTCCCGGAACATGGAGCGGGCCCGAAGGCGAAAGCAATGAAACGCTATCCCCTTCGCGAAGTGGCTTGGGGTGCTTAGCTGGAGTTGATGAGGGAGCCATTGGATTCCGTTTTTGAAAAAAGTTGGTGGGAATGGACGGAATCGAACCGTCGACCTTGGGGTTATGAGTCCCACGCTCTAACCGTCTGAGCTACATTCCCAAAGATGTAACGAAAAAGCCCTTGTTGAAGGGCTTTTTCTACTTGCCGAAAATTGGTAGCGGGGGCCGGACTTGAACCGACGACCTTTGGGTTATGAGCCCAACGAGCTACCATCTGCTCCACCCCGCGACAAGGTCTTAAATCAATGGAGAGGAAGCATGTGTAAAAGGCGTTTCCATGTCAAGGGATGAATCAGGGTATTTTTGGCTTTTTTCTTAGCCCCTAAAATTACGGAGAATCTCCTCTAACTTGTTTCCCTTCAACTTCTCTAACCAAGGCTCCAAGCTTTTACGCACAAACTTCCCAATTTGATCCGCCTCCAGGTTCACTGCGTCCCCCGGTTTGCGGGCGCTCAGCGTTGTTTTCTTCCACGTTTCAGGGATAATCCAAAGGGAAAACCCCTCGGCTGTAACATCCACCAGCGTCAGGCTAATGCCATCCACTGCAACGGAGCCTTTTTCAATACACTGCTGCATGATCACTTCTGGCGCCTTAATTTTTACTTCCCAAGATTCGCTTAAATCCCGCGCGCTAACAAACGTGCCCTGGGCATCCACATGCCCTGAAACCAAGTGACCGCCTAGGCGGTCGCCCAGCTTCATCGCCCGCTCAAGGTTTACCAAGTCCCCGGATTTTCGGTGCCCAAACGTCGTTTTCCTCAACGTCTCAGGTGAAGCAAACAGCGTGAACGTTGCCCCCGTAAAGGCTTCCACGGTTAGGCAACAACCGTCGCACGCGATGCTTTCTCCCAACGTGAAATCCCCCTCAAAGGCTGGCGCGCTAACGTGAAATTCCGTCCCTGAGTTCCTTGGGCGAACCTGCTCAATACGCCCAACTGTTTCAATCAACCCCGTGAACATGCGCTAGTCTTCCAAATCATGTTGAGTTTGTTCCAGCACCAATTTCATGTGCGGCGTGTATAAATCCGGCTCCAGCAGGAAGGAATCGTGCCCCTTATCAGAATGGGCTGTAATGTAAATATGGTGAACGTTGTTCGCTTTCAATGCATCTACAATCGCCTGTTGTTCGTTCGGGTAGAAGCACACATCAGAACTGATGGAGAATACAACCCAATGCTGGTTTTTGCAGCGGGCAAACGTTTTCACGGCATTTCCACCGGCAACTTTAGTAGGCAAATCAAAACTTTGCCACGCGTTAATAATGCGCAAGTAGCTGTTTGCATCAAACCGGCGAACAAACTTTTTCCCCTGATGCAACAAATAGGATTCAATCTTGTGCTCCAGCAAATAGCCAGAGAGTAAATCATCGGGCTGAATAATTACATCCTGGGCGCGTTCCTCCATTACGTTGAGGGAGATAAACGTTTTGTGGCAAATCATACGGGCCAGCGCAAGCCCGCGCCAGGGGGCTTCACCGCCGTAATAATCACCGCCGTTGAAGTTTGCATCCTCAGCAATTGCAAAAATCTGCTCAAAATTCATCGCCTTGCTCAGCACCGTTGCCCGCAAACTGCTCGCAATCGGAATCACCGTGCGCACGCGCTCCGGGTAGCGCGTGGCTAAATCCATGGACATAAAGCCCCCCACGGAGCCGCCAATCACTGCAAACAACTTCTCAATGCCGAAGTAATCCAGCAAATGCATCTGCGAATCCACAATGTCCGAGACCGAGGGGTAGGGGAACTCCCGCCCGTAGGGCTTGCCGGTATCGGGGTTCAAGTCCGATGGGCCCGTACTGCCGTAACAACCGCCCAGGTAATTAGCGCAAATAATAAAATGCCGACGCGGATCAAGGGCTTTGTCGGGTCCGATAAAGTCGTCCCACCAGCCCTCTTTTACAGACTCCCGCCAAAAGGAATTCCCCGGCCCTTTTTCATCAAACCCCGCCGCATGGTGGCTCCCCGTAAGGGCATGAAACACAAGAATAGCGTTGGTTTTCTTTTCGTTCAAGGTTCCCCAAGTTTGGTAGGCAAGGCGCGCGTGCTTAATCACCTTCCCATTTTCCAGCTGGAACGGCTTCTCCGGGGTTGCAATTTGCAGAAACTGAGTCTCTTTTAGCTCTGGCTTTACAGAAGATTTATGAAGGTTTTTAGATAAATTGTGAGGCATAAGAATCTAACAAGGGATAAAAAAGGCTGTGGGAAGCAAACGATTTGCTTCCCACAAGGGCTAAGGCAAAAGTGAAACCAATTCAACACATTACGCAGAAATAATTTATGTCTTACTCACAACTGATGTCAGTTATATTGCCACTGCTGCCACCTCAAACACTCAATGAAACTCGGCCCGTTGCCGTTTGCAAGGGCCTGATCTACAAGGGCCTGAATATCGTCGATATGCTCAATGCCGATTGAGAGGCGAATCATCTCCGGCGTAATGCCCCCCTGCGGCTTGTTTTTCAGCGGCCAGTTGGCTGTGGGTGGTGGATGCGGGGTGAATGGCAAAGCTTTTGGAATCGCCCACGTTCGCCACGTTGCTGAATAGACTTAAGTTATAATAAGCTTTGAATAAACTTTTTGCCTGCCGCCCATGCCGCCCAAAATGCCAAACACCATTATGCTGCCGAAGAGGTTGTTTTGGGTGTTGGTGCCGAAGTAATGCGTTGGCGTTGGCGTGGGTGGGGTGGTCTGAAAAGCCCGGTCACTTGACCCATTTCACCTACAGGTGCTTATTCAAATGATTTGCCATAGCTGTTGGTTTTCATAATGCCCTTGCCTCCTTGCCGATCAGTTTTTTCGGTTGGCTTTCCCCTCCATAGGTCTCCTTCCAACTACCCCTCCGTCGGAGTTGGCAGCGCTCAATTGGCGGTTCTGCGCCACGATTTTTGCCTTCAAGCTTTCGATTCCAACTTACTTTTTCACTTGCGCGGGCCATTGCCCGTGACAATACATAAGGCTAAAGATAAAAAGTATGATAAAAAGCCTCTTCCACATGGCTGATAAATCCTCCAAAATATCCTATGCTACTTTCAAATAGAGCTTGCCTTTGACTCTTCCCTTTACTCAACCGGAACTGATTTTTGCCATCCTTGGGCTCCTGATGTTTCTAGTTCCGATGTTGTGTGCTCGGATTAACCTTCCAGGAATCGTGGGTTTGATCCTTGCCGGGGTGATTCTGGGCCCCCATGCTCTTAACCTCTTAGATCGGGGGGAATTAATCCAGACACTGGGGCGGGGTGGATTACTCTTCATCTTCCTAATTGCCGGCTTGGAGTTGGACATTGCTCGATTCCTTCGTGAGAAGAATCAAAGTTTGACTTTCGGCTTTTTGACCACGATAATTCCCTTAGTAATCGGATTGCCTGCCGCCTATTATATTATAAAGTTGGAATTCGCACCGGCCCTGCTGCTTGCCTCCATGTTCGCCTCTCATACGCTTTTGGCATATCCGATCGCAAGTCGACTCGGCCTGACGAAAAATACCGCAGTCGCCTCCTCCGTTGGTGGTAGTCTGGTTTCTGACACGGGGTCACTGCTAATTCTTGCAGTCATTGCGAACTCCACCAGCGCACCCATCACTGCGGGCTTCTGGGTTCAACTTGTCGTGTCCCTCGCAATCTTGTTGGCAATCATCCTTCTGGTTTTCCCGCGTATAGCGAGTTGGTTCTTCCGCAATATTGCATCGCGGGAGGCCCGCGATTTCCTCTTGGTAATGGCCCTCTTCTTCAGTGGTGCGTCCCTCGCCCAAGCAGCAGGAATTGAAAGCATCATCGGAGCTTTCCTTTGCGGGCTTGCACTGAATACACTTATCCCTCAGCAAAGCACGCTGATGAGCAGGATTCAGTTCGTCGGGAATAATCTCCTGATTCCTATTTTCCTGATCGGTGTGGGCATGCTCGTTAATGTGCCGGCGGCAATCAGCAGCCAGCTCACCATTGTGGTCGCCGTCACTATGTGCGTCGCGGTGATCGTCGCGAAGTTCGCCGCCGCATGGATTGCCGGCATGATTCTCAAGTATTCAAAAGCTCAGCGCTTCGTCATGTTCGGTATGACCATCAATCAGGCGGCGGGCACCTTGGCTGCGGCCCTCGTCGGGTATGATCTTGGGCTTTTTGGAGACGAA
>DAIOTT010000110.1:0-12318 GCA_036751885.1 Candidatus Sumerlaeota bacterium | reverse complement strand
CAAGTTGTGATACTTTCGTCTGCAACGGAGATAAATACCTCAAAAAAACGGCGTCGAGGCAAGCATGAAATGAAAAAAAAATAACAATATTCAAAAATCAGCGAAATCACCCAATAAAACAACGATTTTGCCTTGTTTGTGTTCACCACCATAACGGTATTAATACTTTCCATAATGCCCAACCATAAATTCCTTGCAACACGGCTAAATATTTGATGTCTAATCTTCACACCTTTTCTTGATAACCTTGAAAACTTCTGGAAAACATGACTTATATTCTCCCCCCACACTTTGCACTCCCCGTTTTTGAAGGCCCACTGGACTTGTTGCTTCACCTTGTGAAAGTACACGAGATGGACATTACAGATATTGAAATCTCCGTTATTACAGCACAATATCAGGCCGCTATACAAGATATGCAGGAGTTACAGTTGGATGTTGCCGGCGATTTTCTTGTGATGGCTGCTACGCTGATCAACATTAAGCTGCGCTCCCTGTTACCGCGGGACGAGCAGAGCGAGGAATTTACTCCGGAAGAGGAAATCGATGAAATCCTCTCCACGCAGGATCTCATCCGCAAGCTTGTGGAGTACCGTCGGTTCAAAGAATTAAGTGCCCAGCTGCATGATTATGAGTTGAAAAACAAGGGAATCTGTTACCGCTCCCAAGCGCTGACGTACGTTCCGGGCTCAAAAACCGAGCTACCGCGTCAGGATATTCGCCTGCTTTACGATGCATTTTCAAAAGTTCTACGCACCGTTCGCCAAAAACCGCAACACACCGTACAAAAAGAACGCTTCACGGTTGAAGAGAAACTCAACCACCTGCGGAAAACCATTAGTTTGGGGCAAACCGTTAATATGGCACGCATTTTTGAGCGCTGCACCATTAAGGAAGAAGTGATTAGCTACTTTCTGGCGATACTTGAAATGTCCAAATTGCGTGAAATCACCATTGCTCAAGCGGGCAGCTTTGAGGATATACTCATCGCACCTTGGAATGAGCAGATGAGTGATGCCGGATAAGCAACCGATTAGCAGCAATCAAGACTCAGATTTAGCGAAAGAATCTTCCGCTTCGAATGATGCTGCTTTGTTGGATTTGAAGGATTCAACAGCGGATAAAGAAGATGAAACGCTTCTCCCTCAGCCGTTGCCCGAGGAGTTAGAGGCTGTATTGGAGGCGTTATTATTTGCCACAACTACGCCACTTTCCGTGGCACGGTTGAGTGAACTTACGAGCGGCGTGGATAAAGACGAAATTCTAGGCGCCCTGAACGGTTTGCGGGAAACCTACGCGAACTCCCAGCGAGGGCTTATGTTGAATGAAGTGGCGGGTGGGTTTCAATTAGCCACAAAAGCAGAATATGCCGATTGGATTTTGGCGCTTCTGAAGCACCGGCGGAAAAACCCTTTGAGCCCTGCATTGATTGAAACGCTCTCCATTGTGGCCTACAAACAACCCATAGTAAAGGCGGAGATTGAAGCGATCCGCGGTGTTGATTCAGGGGGCGTTCTTCGCAGTTTGTTAGATGCTGGCCTTGTTGAAGTTGTTGGCTATAAAGAGGTGCTGGGTAGGCCCTCTTTGTACGGAACAACGGAAACGTTTTTGAAGACGTTTGGCCTCAAAAACTTGGAAGATCTACCTTCTCTTTCGCAAATGAAAGAGCTTTTCAAAGCACCCATGAAGAAAACTGCCGAGGGCAATCAGGCCCCTGAAGATTCCGAAGCGAATCCTTCACCGCCAGATCCGGAAATTTCCGCCCAACACGCGGCCGATTTCAAGCAAACAACGGAAATAAATCCAACTTCCGAATAGATTCACCAATTTTATCGCAACACAACTAGGCAATTATGACCAATCAACAGCCCGCACCCCTTAAAATGCGCCTCGCAAAATACCTTTCCCTTTGCGGAGTTGCTTCTCGCCGCAAAGCAGAAGAAATGATCGCGAACGGGGAGATCACCGTAAACAACGAGCTGATCAATACCCAGGGTGTAGTCATTGATCCCGAAGTTGATGTTGTTGAGCACAATGGTTCGACGGTGAAAATGCCCCAAAAGCATGAAACATGGGTGCTCCATAAACCACGACGAGTTTTAGTGACAAAAGAAGATCCTCAAGGGCGCCAAACGGTTTACGATTTACTCCCTCCTGAACTTGAACACGAGCGGGACCGATTGCGGTATGTTGGCCGCTTGGACTTTATGAGCGAAGGGCTTTTGATTGCCACAACGGACGGCGATTTAGCCCACCGCCTTATGCACCCAAAGTTTCAGGTGGAGAAAGAGTACGTTGTAACGTTGCAAACGGCTCTTACGGATGAAGAGATTGTTCGGTTGAAACAGGGTGTTCTGTGCGAGGGGGAATTACTTTCAATTAACAAAGTTGTTCAACTACCCAAACCAAAATTCAGCTTATTTCCCTACTCATTCACCTTGAACGAAGGCAAAAATCGCCACATTCGCCGTGTGATTGATGCAGTTGATAAAAAACTTGTTCGTTTGAAGCGAATCAGAACAGGCTCCTTAGAGTTGAAAGACTTGGAATCTGGCAACTGGCGGAAACTGAGCACAGTAGAAGTGGAAGAGTTGGCTAAGCCGACCACAAAAAAAACTTCTTTTTAGGGGAATTCTCTCTAATATGGATTCTTTAGGGACAAAATTCGTTTGTCATTCACACAAAACATTTTGGGATCAATGTTTGCGGTGCCTTAGTGTGCTTGACACTACCACTGGTTTTGGTGGGAATAATAAGACTTAGATTTTTGAGCTAATTTGTCTATTTTATCAAAGATCTCAATTACCCTCATGGTTATCCTATGCCGACTATTGCTGAAAATGAAGTCATTGTTGTTCTATTAGCCCTAGGCAATCAGGAAGAAGCTGAACTGATTGAAGCAAAGCTGTTAGAACGCTTTCGCGATAACATGGAGGTTTATCAAGCCCCAACGGGTTTTGATGCCATGAGTCTTTCCATGAACAAGCCGCATATCGTGCTGCTGGACCAGCGGTTGCCCGATGTCATGGGCCTTGATATGATTGAATCCATCCGCGAACAAATCGGGTTGGATAAATACTTGTTATTCATTGGCGGAGCAGGCAAAGCGGGGATGCGACCCGGCATGAGGGATGAAGCCCTAAAGCGCGGTGCAACAACAATCTGCGAGCGCCCGCTGGATGCTGATTGGATTGTGAAAATGCTTCACCAATTGGTTTACCCTGAAGTACCTGACCACCCCCACTTGCACGGCTTGGAGCTTCTAGACTTGATTCAAATGTTCAACCAAAAACGGTGTGACAGAACCATGCGGATTTTCACGTTGGACGGTCGAGTTGGCTCAATTTATATGAATAAGGGTGAAATTACCCACGTTGAAGCCGGCTCACAGCGAGGTTTTGACGCCGTTCTTAGCCTGATGCGGTGGACTGAGGGGCGGATTTATGTGTACGATTCTCTTCTTTCAGCCGAGCGAACAAATGATCAGCCTACCATGCACCTGATTATGGAAGCTGCCCGTATGATGGACGAAGGCACCAGCCACGATCCCGAACCGGAACCAGAGCCCAGCAATGCCCTTGAAGCAATGGAAGCCTTTGAGGAGGATTTCCTGAGCACGGTTGCCATTCCAGAACCGGGACAAATGAATACGCCGCACCCGTTGGATGATCATTCCTTTGCGGATGATGATGAATCCCATAAGAAGAAAAAAGACGATACGCTGAGTATTCCCGCCCTTGATTTAGACTTTGATTTAGACTGATCATTCCATTCTTGAATTAAATCGAACAATCAAAGAGCCTTTTCATACGCTCTTCTACATCGATTTGGGCTTCATTCAAGCAAACCCAACGGGGTATTCCTGATTCCTTTATTAGGGTAAATGGAAACTCTTTCCACTCGTGCCAACCATTGATTTGATTGAGATTATGAGGGTGCCATAATAGACTAAAGATTCCACCAGTTTCCCTGATTGAATCAATAAGCTTATGAACTGCACTTGCGGCGGGCTTTTGCGCAGCAAACTGATGGTGCCGTAACGTAACATCCATTGCGTTTAAGGGGAATTCCAAGGTTGCAAGCATACCGCGACGAAGAATCACCGGCCATGCGGTTCCCAAACGAAAACCAATTCGTTGCGAATAACCCATTGTGGCGTCGTAAGCAGCGTGTTTCCAGCGCTTTAAGTCATGCTCTGTCGTACTGTGGCAAAGGTAATGGGCTCGGTGCCCTGGTAGTTCAGTGCCCAAGTACTTACCTAAAACCGCAGATTGTTCCTGCATGAAACTGGGGTGTTTTTTTGGGGTTCCATAACTGGAGTGAAGGGCAATTTCATGACCGCATTGCGAAAAATCCCGTAGTTGCCGCACCAGCCAATGGGCGGTTGAAAGGTCATAATTATCCCAGCGGTTGGCGCGGTGAGTTTGCACAAACATTGTGGAGCGTGAATTGTTCGAATAAAGTTTTTTGGCGATTTCAGCAAATGGTCTATCGGGATCAAGCCGCGGGTTTTGCAACGTTTGTGCAAGGGATTTCATCAAGCTAACGGGTGTTGCGTTTTTTTGGCTCAGGGTGCGTTTCACCTTTCCAGCAAGGTGGGGAAACCGCCAAAAGCCGGCGGAATCTACATCCCACGAAAGAGCACCAAGTAGAAGCGGAGTAGGAGAAAGGGGCAGTTGAAACCGCCGATGAAGTTCTTCCCCTAGGCTTCGAGCAATCCAATCAACAATCGGAATTTCAAGAAATCCTGTTTTCGTAAGAATGCTATCACTGGGCGTCCAACGGTTGTGTTCATCCCGATGCGAAGTCAAATCCTCCTCCCAGCGCTGCATCAGTCCGTAACAGCAGGCAGGAAGATCAAACCGTGCTGCAGCATTCGGGTGTTGGAATAAAGAGCGGTGAACTTCCCTCCAGCTTTTTGGTTCGCTAATCTGTAAATATTTCAGGAGTTCCGTGGTTTTGCTTAACCAGGTTTCTTTCTGGTTATAAAGTCCCTGATGCGCTAGAATCATGACTTCCCGGGAAATTTGTTGATCAATAAGGGGTTGGGATTGCTGGTAAATAATTCGCGGGGCAGATTCTGCTTGGGGCGAGTTTATGGCGTGCGAGGGATTTTCGTACGAGAAGTTGAACTCAACGGAGCATTCCACACCAGACCGAAGCAACAGCGCCTGAAGGGCGTGTATCTCCAGCTCGCCGGGCTGGTTTCCCACGCAAAGGGTTAACCGCATATTATCCGGCGCTGACGGGGTTTACTTCGGCGTTTTGCCTTTCAGATTCCAGCCGGTGAAGGCCCTTGGTAATCCAACCGCCCCCCAGCACGTAATCATCAGCATCCCAAAACACCACGGCTTGCCCGGGGGAAACGGCTTTCTGCGGTTCATCAAACCAAATGCGCACGCGATCAGGATCTTCCGTGGGTTCAACGGTTGCCCAAGCGGGTGTGCTTCGGTACCGAATTTGAACCCGGGCTTTTGTTGCGCAATCAATTCCAGCAATGGCAACCCAGTTTAGGCCGTCGGCCTCAAGCCCGCTAAAGTAAAGCTCGTGCTCACGGCCCACGATCACGTTGTTTGTCTCTGTATCAATCGCTACAACGTAGTAGGGCAACGGGTTGGAAATGCCCAAACCGCGCCGTTGGCCTACGGTGTAGTACGCAATGCCTTCGTGGCTGCCAAGAACTTTGCCGCTTGTATCAACCAATTTGCCTTCGGGGAGTTCTTGCCCCATTTCCGCAAGCCGTTCCCGAACAAACCGACGGTAATTGTTATCAGGAATAAAACAGATTTCCTGCGATTCAGCCTTTTCAGCGGTCGGCAAATTTGCCTCGCGGGCTTTTTCACGCACTTCTGCTTTTGTCATATTCCCCAGGGGAAATACAATGCGCTCTAGCTGATCTTGAGTTAACCCGTACAGGTAGTAGCACTGATCTTTGTTCAGATCCTTGGATTTCTTCAGCGCCCAACGCCCTGTGGCTGGGTAGCGTTCCTTCACGGCGAAGTGCCCGGTTGCGATTTGCGCGCATCCGTAAAGCTCTGCCTTCTCCAACAATAAACCAAGCTTCACGTGGTTGTTGCAAATCACGTCCCGTTCAAAGGCGGGTTCTACGTCCAGCACGTAAAAGGGGAACTCGCTGCGCTCCGCACAAGCGCGGGCGTCTTTGGCATCCGTAGGGGAGCAGCACGTCTTGATTTTTGCCCCCTGAGCGATTTCCTCAGGGCTAAGCCGGTGCGTGCGCATGTTGATTCCAATAATGTCGTACCCTTGGTTCGCCAGCATGGAACCCACGAGGGATGAATCCACACCGCCGCTCATGGCGACAAGAATCTTCGGTTTTACTGGACTTTCAACAACCACAGAACGATTGTCCTTTCAAGAGTAATGATCTTCTGATTACCCCAAGGCGGTTTGGGCATTCAAGGCAATTTCCGTTCTCAAACCACTTAGAGAAATTGCCAAAAACTTGAAACAGGTTTCAGAAGGATGATTTGTTTTATTTCACTCAGAGAAATTGAGATTCAAGATTGAGGCGCAGAGAAGCTGCGTATATCATGTTTCTCTGAAATTTACTGCGCCCTCTTACTTCTCTCAGCGGCTCTGCGTGAAAAGAACTCTTCTATTCACCACAATTCCGTTGAGCATATTGATCATGATACAACACAAAACACTTATGAAAGCAACCCGTACAAAACCGTGGAACAACAGCCCCGCTTTTCCGTTATTACTGTTACCTACAACAACGGGGCCTTTTTGCGTCAAATGTTGGACGCTCTTTTTTCCCAGCCGAAAGAGTTATTTGAAGCCATTCTCATAGATAATTGCTCCACTGATGATTCCCTGCGCATTGCTCGGGAGTTTGAGGCCCAAGGGCTTCAGATCATCGCAAATACCCAGAATCTTGGCTTTGGCGGCGCCAATAATCAAGCGGCGAAACTTGCTCGGGGTGAAGTCTTATTTCTGCTCAACCCCGATGCAATATTGCCTGAAGGTGGTTTGCTGCAGATTGCGGAAGAACTACAGAAACAACCCATGCCGGGGGTTTTTGGGTTACGGCTGGTTTCTATGGATGGATCGCTTCTCATGCACGACGGCACCTCCGTTGGGGATCAGGCCCATTGCCTTGTGCCAAACCGTGCGATTCCCGAGGTTGAAGTGCCCAAGCAAGCCCGCGCTGTAGAAGTTGTCTCCGGCGCCACAATGTTAGTGCATCAAGCCGTTTGGCAGCAGCTTGGGGGCTTTGATTTAGCATTTCACCCCGCCTATTATGAAGATTCAGACCTATGCCTGCGAGCCCAAAAACAGGGAATCCCCGTCGTCACCCTACCCGTAAACGTACGCCACCACGAAAACGTCAGCGCAGAGGTTGAAAGCTGGGGATTTCTAAGGATGCATCATCGGCACCGCTGGCTTCTCATTGCCAAACACTTTAGCATTGCACGAATTCTGTTCAAAACGCTGCCAAAAGAACTTGCCTGGCTGATGAGTTGGCGAAGCAAACGCGTGCGAAAGATTACTCTCAACGCCATCCTCGCAGCCTTCCCAACATTCTTGCGATCTAGATTCAAATAAACCAAGACACACCTTATCACCCTTTAGCGAATTCTGCGTATTTTCACGGCGAACATTATTAACCTAGTCAATCCACCTCGCGTATTCCCTAACTTCCGAGCCTCAGCTAACTCCCAAAAAACGCTCCAGTCCTTCCCCGGAGCGCCGAAGCCCCTGCTCGGCAAACAAAGCCCACACACAAATTCCTTCAGGCTCTTCAAGTCCCTTAGAGTCCCTGAAAATTAGTGAATTCCGCTACCCCTGAAAATCATTCTTCATGAGCACTTTCTGCTTCATGTCCAATGCAATAATTCGCTGTTTTTTAGGAAAATAAACTAAAAACATTGGAATTCACCTAGATATATATAATAAGGAATTCTTAAAATTTACTTTAACTTAATATATCAATATTTTTGTTTCTGCCAAGTCTCAACGAAAAAAAAGAGAAAGTGTAGAAGCAGCGTTAATTGCAAGTTTGGCTATACGTGCATCAAGCCTGTAAAATTGCTTTCCTCTTCCATGAGCATCACCACCATGTGTGCGCAGTGAACCAATTCCACTAGCTATTTTAAGAAGCCCACCAAGAATATGCTTAATATCAGCTTCAATAATTTTTGGTAAATCAGTGCGCTTCCGTCCAATCATAATTTCGCTGATAGACTGGAATTACGAATTGGGTGTCGGTTTGGGAGAGAAACCGATTTAGGTTAATTTCGCTGGCTTTCATAAATTGTTATATTCCTTTGAGGATGTGAAAAGTTGCCCTATTAGGCATTCTTTGGAAAGTGATAACTTAAAAATTTAATCTATGACTTCAAAGAAATTTCAGTGTCTTGATAAAGTGCGTGTGGTTGGAGGTGATTAGTTATCTTCTTTGCGCCGCATGCCATAATCAACTTACCTTGGTCGTTGTTTTGATTCTCTGTCATAACCTCAAGGATTCCTCATTAGGGTGATAAAGCTTCAGATGAATTTTTGAATCAGTGGTTGAACGGGGACCATGTTGCTGAAGCCTATCTGTGAGATGGGGGAATTCAAAATCAGGTGAAAGAAATACGAAATGTGAACCTAACATTTTTATCCATTATCGAGGTGTCAATTGCAACTCGATTAGCGACTCATTTTCCCCCGACACCTTGAAGTGCAGAACCCTTTCTCACTGTTTCATATCCAAAAACTTCGCGGCGCCCCCCGCGCCTTTGCGTGAGGAATAAAACCTTCACCGACCACCCAAACCTCTTCGCGGCCTTTGCGCTCCTTCATCTCTTTGCGTGAACTAAAAACGCTTTTACCATCTTCCGTCACCGCCCTTACTTTTCCCGACATCTCAGAAAAGTCCTTTTCACGGCCTTAACCCAATCACCAAAGGCCCTTAACAGGCCCTTAAAGCTCCCTACGAAACGGCTTTGTTCTCGTTTATTCGAGAGACTTTGTTTTGAAGGCTATGGGAAGATGCGGGTTTTTGGGAGGCAATGACCGTACTTTTCGCTGGGTTCTGTGAAAAGTTCCGGCGGGTGCTTGGGCTAGGGGTGCACGGTGTGGTTCAATGCGGCTTGGCGAACTACGCTAGTGTTGCGTCGCGGCTGGGGGATTTTTCGGTGCTTTTGGATAAGCTTTGCGCGAGTTTTCGGCGGCGAAAGTATTCTTTCAAGCTTGATTCCCAGTGGGGGAGCAGTTCTAGGCCGATTTTCTCGAACCGGGTATTTTTGAGCACGGAGTAGCGGGGCCGGTCTGCCAAGGAGCGGAATTGTTCGGTGGTGATGGGCTTCACGTGGACGTCTTTATTGGTGAGTTCGAATATTTTTTTGGCAAATCCGCACCAGGTGGTTTGGCCTTCGCCGGTTACGTGGAAGACTCCGTAGGCTTTTGCGTTGAGCAGAAGGATAATCGCCCGGGCTAAATCAAAGGTAAACGTGGGCTTGCCGGTTTGGTCGTCGACAATGGATAGCTCGTTGCGTTGTTCGGAGAAGCGGATCATGGTTTCAATGAAGTTGCGGTTGTACACGCCGCCTAGGCCGCTTAGCCATGAGGTGCGGATGATTTTGTGGCGTTCGCATAGTTCGCGTAGGTACTCTTCTCCGCGCAGCTTGGATTTGCCGTAGGTGTTCAAGGGTAAGGGTGTATCGTTTTCGGTGTAGGGTTTTCCGCGTTTGCCATCGAATACATAGTCTGTGGAGGTGTAGAGAATTTCTGCGTCAAATCGGGAGGCGAAGAAGGCGAGGTTTTTGGTGCCCTCGGCGTTGACCATGTAGGCGGTGAGGGGGTCTTTTTCGGCTGTATCGACTTGGGTAAATGCAGCCGTGTGAATCACGTGTGTTGGGCGGTAACGTTCAAACAGTGCCTTGATTGATCCCAAGTTGGTGATATCCATGGTTTTCACCGTGGTGGGGATAATCTTCACATCACTGTGCTTGCGAAGTTGCCTGATGATTTCACTTCCAAGCATTCCATCGGAGCCGGTTACGATAACGGTTTTCACGAGCTTTTCCTTTTGCCTTCTGGTTTCTCTAATCGATCAATAGCGCAAAGTACGCTGTAAAGTGTATAGTGTTGTACGATTGAGAAAAAAAGTCAATTCTCATGATTCGGACTGCTTTTTTTGGGATATAAAATCTAACGCGAGCCGGGCGGCGTCGTTTTCGGCGTTTTTCTTACGGCTTCCTTTGCCTTCTGCTAGGAGTTCTTGATCAAGCCAAACTTGTGTGACGAAGGATTTATTGTGGTCTGGGCCTTGTTCTTGAATGACTTTGTACCGGGGAAGACCGCGCCCTTGCCCTTGCGACCATTCTTGAAGCTGGGATTTGTAGTCCACCGCAACGCGCCGTGCGGCTAAGGCTTCCGCAGGTTGCACAATTACATTGAGCAAGAAGGGTTCAATTTCCTTGAGGGAAAGGGAAAGGTAAAGGGCGCCGCAGAGGGCTTCCAAAGCGGAGCCTAAGGTTGAATGGCGTTTTCGACCGCCGCTGGATTCTTCGCCCACGCCGAGCATGAGAATTTTGCCAATCTCAAGGCCTAAGGCAATTTCCCCGAGAATTTTGCGGCTCACCATTGCCGCACGAAGCTGGGAAAGGGTTCCTTCATCCTCGTTGGGCATTTTTCGGTAAAGGTATTCCGTCGTTGCCAATCCAATAACCGCATCGCCCAAGAATTCCAAACGTTCGTTGTCGCCGGGGCCTTGGCTGTCGTTTTCAACAAACCACGAGCGATGAATCAAGGCAAGGTGTACCAAGTTCAAATCGGGAAGTTGGTCTGAAAAGTTGATTGAGCTGAGAAAATTGGTAAGGGCGGTTCGTCGCTCTTGATCCATTTTAGATCCTTGAATCTTTGATTTATTCAACCAAGCATACTGGAAGAACGTTCATTTTGCTTACATGCGTTCTGGTGCTTCCATGCCAAGTAAGGAGAACAGAAGCTCCACTTGATTGAGTGTTGCCGTGCAGAGCGCCAGCCAGCCGCCTCGAGTTGTTTCGTTTTCTTCCGTAAGAATGTGGCATTCCGTGTAAAAGCGACTGAACGCTTGGGCCAATTCAAAGAGGAAACTGCAAAGGTGGTGGGGCATGCGGTCGTTAACAGCCAAGTGCAAGTAATCTGCCACAGAGCCTAGGTGAATCATTAAATCGCGCTCCACGGCTGTTGCAGGGGGTTGGAAGGTGCCAACGGCGAATCCATTTTCCGCAGATTTACGCAGAATGGATTTTATGCGAACCGCCGTGTAACAGAGGTAAGCCCCTGTTCGGCCTTTAAACTGGGTAAATCGTTCAATATCAAACACGTAATCCGCGCTTCTAACGTTCATGAGGTCGGCGTAGCGTAGGGACGACATTCCGACTTTTTCGGCAATTTCATCCTGTTCTTCTTTGTCGTATTGTTGGCCAACGCCCTCTTCCAACATGCGGGTGCGGGCCTCATGGGTCATCATTTCCATCAGGTCTTTCAGGCGCATTACGCCACCTGCACGGGTTTTGAAGGGCTTGCCATCGGGCCCATTCATGGTGCCAAAGCCGAGGTGCTCAAGGCTCGCGTTTTTTGCAATTCCGGTGATTTCAGCCGCGCGGAAGCATTGTTCAAAGTGTAGGCTTTGGCGTTTATCAACTACGTAGAGAATAAGATCAGCCTGTAATTCCTGTGTGCGTTGGGCAATTGTTGCTAAATCGGTGGTGTGGTAATTGGTGCCACCGTCTGATTTTAACAGCATCACAGGGGGGAATTCCTTTGTGTCGGATTCTTTAGCCACGGGGATAATCACCGCGCCTTGATCCTCAATCGCATGCCCGGCTTGTTTCATGGCGTTCACCATGGGGGGAATACGATCGTGGTAGAACGACTCACCATACCAAAGATCAAACTGAACGCCAAGGCGTTGGAAGTCGTCCTTCAGCTCTTGAATTGAAACATCCACAAAGTGCTGCCAAAGGGCCTTGTAGCCTTTGTTGCCTTGTTGTAGTTCCACCGTTGCCGCTTGGGCTTTTTGGTGAAGGGCGGAATCCTCCTTACAGCGGGCGGAAATTTTGGGGTAAATCACCTGTAAATCTTGAATCGTAACGGGGGATTCAGTTGGGTACTCGCCGCTAATGGCGGGATCAAAATACGGAAGCTCCGGAAACTCCTCGCTCAGGGCAACAATCAGCATTCCCATCTGCGTTCCCCAATCCCCCAGGTGAATATCACCCAACACCTCGTGCCCGGCAAAGCGCATCAGGCGAACAATTGAATCGCCAATTATGGAAGAGCGCAAATGCCCCACGTGCATGGGCTTTGCAACGTTGGGCC
>DAIOTT010000109.1:0-12343 GCA_036751885.1 Candidatus Sumerlaeota bacterium | reverse complement strand
ACGAATTGCTGCTTCTACCCTACAAGCCTATTGGGTGCCACCCTAGGAGTTGCGCGGCGCCCATGCAAGGAATGAAGGGAGGGATTGGTGAATTTCTCACGCAACGCTTACGTTTATGAGGGGTTATGGCGCGCGAATTGGCAAGAGGACTAAATTTATCAAGATTTAGTGGTTCAACAAATAATAGGAAATAGAAATTTCATCTTTTCAAATGAATTACTAATTTTATCATATTGAACAAAAACTGAAGTCCTTAGGGAATCGTGTAATACTATCGTTGTAAACTTCAAGTCAGTAAGATGAATTCCTATACATAATAGCCACTCAAACCTTTTTGATTCTACTGATATTTTTTCATTACTAAACATATCTTTAGGAAATTCCATATTTTATACAATGCATTTATTTTTTCGTATGGAAGGATTATTTTACCTCCTATTTTCGGTATGAACTTACAGAGCAATTCACGAATTTCACCAAGGAGCAGTTCTTTTGTAACTGCTTCATCTAAAGGCAAACCACTGAACATTTCTGAAGATAAGACATCAGCTATATCACGAAAAGAAGAGAAACTGTGAATCCAATTTCCAGGCGGAAGTGAACCGTTCCAAGCTAAACAATCTTTTGTTTCTTTATTTCGTCCTAGTTCTGAAATAAAGCTTGAAATAAATTCTGCGTCTTCAGCCACTGTACTGGGATGATTTGCAATTTTTTGTTTTAATGATTCATCAATTTCTAGAATTTCCAAGTATTTTTTCAATTCATTACGTTCTTGCCTTAGATTCCATATTTTGTCGCGTACAAAAGTTATAATCTTTAAAGATCCCTTTTCACAAAGGCTGTATGCTTCACGATATTCTTTTTGAGTAATACTAATTCTATTATCCTTGTCGTACCAGCCTCCAATACGTGAACCAATAAGTAGTACAAAATAATCTGCCAGCTTTATTGTCTCTAGGCATGCGTCATATGAATGCTTATCAAGTGGCTTTTTGAAATCCTGATATTCTGATGCGAGCACAACACAGTCTTGTTATTCTAAAAAATACTTAATCGCTGATCGCATATCAGAAAAATCATAAATTGTTGATGACAGAAAAAAGGTAGGCTTTTTCATTCAAAAATGTTCCGGCTAAGCTAGATTTGCAAAAAACTAAATGTGATTTCCCATTTGGTCAATAGCAACAGCGACTCACTTGTTCTAAACATTTACTTAGTGGAGCTTTTCAGGAATTTATGCTATGGTTTTATTTTAGTCCGCGAGGGATTCTGAATGCTCATTGAAAAAATCATATGGGGCATGGCCTTCGATTTCTTTCGTGCAGGCTAAAAAACCTCTTTTTTGGGCTGTTTCCCCACTTGATTCCCTTACGCGCATGCCATAATCTATTCCTCTTGATTGATTATTTCCCCCCAATCTAAGGAAAGAACACCCTATGAACACCCCTGGCGAACAGATTATTCCCATAAGCATTGAAGATGAAATGCGCACCTCCTACCTGGACTACGCGATGTCCGTTATTGTAGGCCGAGCCTTGCCTGATGTGCGCGACGGCTTGAAGCCCGTGCATCGGCGCATTTTGTACGGCATGTACACCGGCGGTTACCGCGCCAACCGGCCCCATAGTAAGTCCGCTAAAATTGTGGGCGAGGTAATGGGTAAGTACCACCCCCACGGTGACTCCGCCATTTATGATACGCTGGTGCGGTTGGCTCAAGATTGGAACCTGCGCTACCCACTTGTGGACGGACAAGGGAACTTTGGCTCGGTGGATGGTGATCCGCCCGCGGCGATGCGTTATACGGAGACTCGCCTCCGCCCCATCGGCGAGTTGATGTTGCAGGATATTGATAAAAATACCGTGGACTTTATGCCCACGTACGACGGCAAGGAGCTGGAGCCGACGGTGCTTCCGGCTGCTATTCCTAACATGCTGGTAAACGGCGGCGCGGGCATTGCCGTGGGGATGGCGACGAATATTCCGACGCACAACCTGACGGAAGTCATCGGCGCGTTGATTCATTTGATTGATCACCCGAAGTCGACCATGGAAGATATGATGAAGTTCATCCCCGGGCCGGACTTCCCCACGGGGGGCTATATTGTGGGGAACCGCGAGATTATTAACGCCTACCGCACGGGCCGCGGCAAAGCCATTATGCGGGCCCGCGTGCTGACTGAGCAGTTGAAGGGGGGCCGCGAGGCGGTAATCATTACGGAGATTCCCTTCCAAGTAAATAAGTCCAAGTTGGTGTCCGACATTGCCCACCTGGTTCGCGATAAAAAGCTTGTGGGCATCAGCGAAATCCGCGACGAATCCGACCGCGACGGCTGCCGCGTGGTGATTGAGCTGAAGCGGGGCGAAACGCCGCAAGTTGTGATTAACAATTTGTACAAGCGCACGCAAATGCAAACCAGCTTCGGCATTATTCTGCTCTCTATTGTTCGCAATCAGCCCCGCTACCTAAGCCTGCTTCGCATGTTGCAGTTGTACATTGGCCACCGGCGCGAGGTGCTGCTTCGCGGTACTCGGTATGATTTAAACAAAGCGCTGGAACGCTTGCACTTGGTTGAAGGCCTATTGATTGCCCTTTCTGATATTGACGAGATTGTGAAGATCATCCGCTCCAGCCCAGACACGGATACCGCCCGCGAGCGGTTGATGAGCTCTGGTTTGATTGTAACGCTGAAAACCCGCAAGGACAGCGCCGCCATGAAGGAAGGCTTGTTTGAGCGCGTCTCCATGCTCTCCAAACGGCAGGCCGATGCAATTCTGGAAATGCGTCTTCGCACGTTGACCGCTCTTGAGGTTGAGAAGCTTCAGGCAGAGCGGAAGGAGTTGCTTGAAACGATTCAACGCTTAGAGCGCATTTTAGGCTCCGAGACAGTTCAGTACGATGTAATTAAGGCTGATTTGCTTGAAGTGAAAAAACGCTTCGGTGATGAGCGCCGCAGCGAGATGATTGCCCATGAAGGCGAAATGACGGTGGAGGATTTGATCGCCGTGGAGCGCATGGTGATTACCATTACCCACGCAGGCTACATTCGCCGCACGGATACCGCCCAATACCGCAAGCAAAAGCGCGGCGGCAAGGGTGTTATGGCCGCTGATACTAAAGATGAAGATTGGGTGGAGCACATCTTTGTGGGCACAACCCACGATTACCTGATGTTCTTTACGAATAAGGGGAAAGCCTATTGGTTGAAAGTGTACGAGCTGCCCGAAGGGGGCCGCGCAACCCGAGGTCGGCCGATTGTGAATATGCTTGAAGGCCTTGAAAAAGGCGAACAGGTACAGAGTGTTGTGCCGGTTTCCAACTTCAACGAGGAAAGCTACGTGGTGTTTATCACCCGCCAAGGGCGCATTCAGCGCAACAACCTTTCCTTGTACAGCAACCCACGCAAGGCGGGCATTAAGGCGATCAATATTCTTGAAGGCGATGAACTTGTTTCCGTGGATATTACAAATGGCAATCAGGATTTGTTTATTGCCACCCGCACGGGAATGGCAATTCGGTTCAACGAGAGCGACGTACGCGCCGCAGGCCGCTTTACAACGGGTGTTGCGGGCATTAGCCTTGAAGCCGAAGATTACGTGGTGGGCGCGGGCGCCGTTTGGCCCTCCAGCAGCTTGCTTACAATCTGCGAAAAAGGCATCGGTAAAAGAAGCGCGATGGACGACTACCGCTTGATTCGCCGCGGCGGCAAGGGTGTGATCAACATCCGCGTGACGGAGAAAAACGGCGAAGTTGTGCGCGTGATTTCCGTTACGGATGATGATGAGCTGATCCTTATCACGGAGGGCGGTCAAACAATCCGCTTCAAGGTGAGTGATTTCCGCGTGATTGGCCGCGCTACGCAGGGGGTGAAGTTGTTTGACCTCCCTGAAGGCGACCGCATTCGCGGTGTTTCTCGCGTGAAGCCGGAGGATGAAGAACCCGTTGTAGAGGCAGAGCTTGCTGGCATTGAAACGGAAATTGACGTTGAGGATGCAGACGACAACACCCCCTTAGAGACAGACGTTGCGGATGGTGATGACGCGGAAAGTGATGACGACGGCGAGGAGTAATTGCACTCTTAAGCCAGCCCTCTGGAACCTGACGATTCATGACAAATAAAGACGAAAGCCAGCAAGACCGATTGATCGATGACTTGGTAAAGTTCAGAGAAAATTTTGGGGGCGCTGAGTTGGTTGAAGATCTTCAAGACGACGACCCCGAAGCCCCTGAGGCGCCCACCCAAGAACCGCGGGTGGAACATATCTCGGTCCCCGAAGAGGGCACAGGGATGCGCCTTGACACGTTTCTGAGTCGGAGGCAAAGCGAGTACAGTCGCACGTACTTTCAGCAACTGATTAAGGACGGCCGTGTTTCGCTGAACGAAAAACAACTGAAAGGGAGCGAACTTCTTCAGGCCGGCGATCAAGTTGTAATTCACTTTCCCCCGGCGGAGCAAACTTGGCCCGCCCCCCAAGATTTGCCCCTGGAAGTGCTTTACCACAACGACCACATTATTCTGGTAAACAAAGCCACCGGAATGATTACGCACCCCGCCCCAGGGAACCCGGATGGCACGTTGGTGAACGCCCTGCTGCACCGCTTCCCGGATTTGCCGGGCATCAACGGAGTAAAGCGCCCGGGCATCGTTCACCGGTTAGACCGTGAAACAAGCGGCGTGCTGGTGGTGGCAAAAACCGATTTAGCCATGAAAAACCTTTCCAACCAAATCAAAGACCGGCGTATGTCGCGCTTGTACGTTGCGTTGATGCTTGGCACCCCCGATTGGGAGGAGAAAACTGTGGAAGCCCCCATAGGCCGCCACGCAGATATGCGGGTGAAGCGCCAAGTCAACGGTATTGCCCCCCGCGACGCCACAACCCACTTCCGCGTGTTGTTGCGCATGGATGGATTTAGCTTTGTGCGCTGCCAACTGGAGACGGGCCGCACGCACCAAATTCGCGTACACGCCCAGCACATGGGTTTCCCCATTGTGGCGGATGATTTGTACGGGGGAATTTCCCACCGCAGTTTGGAGAAATTAATGAACGGCCCCACAGAGAAGCGCCGCGTTTTTCAAGGGCTGAAGCGCACGTTTTTGCATGCTCGGGTTCTAACGTTTCAAGACCCCCAAACGCAGAAATGGGTTTCCGCCTCTGCTCCCCTACCGGCGGATTTGTTGGCTGTGTTTAATGTTCTATTCCCGGGAATTGAGGCCGAAGCCTTTATCAATGAGCATGTTCATGATGAGCGGGAGCGCGATTCAGAGACGACGCTGATTTCGCCGTAAGATTCTAGGATCAGCGTGAGACGGCTCAGCGTATTGGGCCGTCCACCCAAGGTTTGCGACACGTGCGGGCTTCGTCAAATTCCGCTAAAATTGCCTGAATTTTCTTCTGCAAAACCTCCGGCGTCATATTCCCCAACTCAAACTGCAAGTCCATACTATGGCGAGAAAGCTCAATGCTCTTCTTCCCCACGGTGGCAGAATCAAGGCCGTACTGCATAAGCCAATTTAACACACACTCAACGCTGGCATTGTAATGCCGGGCAAGTTGGTTAATGTTGGGAAACAGGTAGGTCCCCGCCGGGGTAATCCCCAGATAGTAGAACGCAAATAACTCGGCCCGCGGGGGGCGTTGATCTTCCATGTGATTGCACTCCGGTGTTGCATTACCGCCTTGAATGAAGCGCTGCAAAACGCTGGCGCAGGTAAGCACAAAATTAATTTCGCCCTTTTACAGATTTAGTGCAACAGGTTGATGCAATTGGCGTCTTGTAATCATGGAAGGGAAAACAACGCATGGCAATTTCTGCAGCAGAACACTCACAAGCAACGAAACAACCCTGCGAAACGGACAACGCAATATTGGCTTATCCGAGGTTTACGACCCCACGAACGGAACGGTTTCCTTCGGTGATTTGATTCGCTCTGCTAGTGGAACTAATGAAGTTGCTCCCAATTAGTGGCTTTGCTGCTCCCAGTCTTCCACTGAAGTTGAAGGCGTAAGATCTGCCCAGATTCCCGGAGTAAAGCCCTCGCGGCGGGTGTTTGTGGCGCAATGTACATTCCCAGACCACCGTTGGTAACGCTGGTCATCCAAAAAGTGCACGGTAAGCCCCACTCCGGCGTTTGCTAAACGATTTTCAAAATCCTGTTGAAGCAAATCTTGGCCGCCAACAATCGGCCCGTGGGGATCAGGGACGAAGATTGCATTATTTACAACCAAGTCATTCACCATATTGGGAACATAGCTTGCCCCGTTTAAGTAGGCCGCTGGAATCCGGATGATGTCACTTTCACTCAATCCCCAAGCGGTTTTCATGGTCTCAATCGCCGGATCAATCCGAGTTGATTGTAAGTTCAAGTTCGCACTTCTGAAGCTGCCATCATTGCGAAATGCGCCCACAGTTTCGCCGGGGCTGTAGATATTGAGCATAGGAACGCCGGAATAACCCGCCGTAACCCAGAAGTCTAACAAATCGTACATCACACTGGTGTCTGGCACGAGCAACTTTTGCCCACCGGAAGTTGTGGGAACCCAACAGGCCAACTCGTCCACGTGTTTAATCAGCAACCACCCTGTATCTAGGGCCAAGGCTGGGCCTTGTAATTCTTGAGCATTGATCATGGAAACGATTGCGGGATCAAAACTGTTTCCGGTCGCGGGGTTGCGACCGTAATAAACTCGCCCGTACGGATAACCGGGCAAAGGTGGTGTAACTTCCAGATTGCCCATCCAATCCAGCCAACCATCGGGGGCATTTCCGCTTCCTGCTACGCTACGGTAGCTGCTGTGCTGAAACCAGCCGAAATCCGGCCCCAGCATGGAGTCTTTCGGGTAATTGCTAAGGGGCCAACTGGCGCTGCGGTTGGACTTTAACACAACGCTCATGCGTTGGCCGGGCATTTCGGAATACCCAATCTCCATGGCGTCCTGCATCCAAACATTGTTGCTTGGGTAGGGATCTGAACCAGGTGAAATGACAAGCGAGGCAGAAACGCCGGGGAGTATGCTCTGCAAATCGGCCTTCATGGCATCGTTTTGACCGATGTATTCACGAAGATAAACTTGATCAGCGGGTTGTAAGTTTGAGAGCATCAGCCAAGGTGCCACACGCATCTGCACGGTATCGGTTTGTGTGGGCCCAACCGGTGGTTGTATGGTAACGGTAACATCTACTTTGCCATTCCAAGAGGCCGTTGCGTAGGAATTGCCCTCAATCAAAAGCTCTACATCACCGGCAATTAAGGCGCTTGTGGAAATATTTCCTGATGAACCCAACGGTATGGATGTACCGTTAGAATGAAACAGCCGCACGTAAGAACTTGCTGCAGAGTTCACACTAAGGGTAACCACGGCCGCTGGGGAAAGAGCCGCTTCCTGAGAAATAAGCAGGCGAGCAAGATCATTGTAATCATCCGCACCGTTTACAATTGAATCCGCATGATCTGGTTCGCCGGTATTTTGATCGCTGTCATTATTATTGAGAAAAACCGCCCCAAGTTCCCAAGTCCACGCTTCCTCACCAACATCATCTAGAATAGGGTTTAGCGTTCCGTTGCGATCAACATCAGCGGTAAGTTGAACCGCTAACCCTGCAAGGGGTACTAGGCATAAACCCGTAGTAATTAAAAGTGTCGCTTGAAATGGTTTCATCCGCTCGCCTCCTGTTGAACAGTTTAAGGAGGTTAGTAGCCAGCAGGAATCGCGCAATCATAATAAGAAACTTCTTACGTTATATAGCAGCATTCATTTGAAACAGTACAAGCATGGTTGTAGTACGCTCTGCAAAACAACTATTGGCAAAAAACGTGGTCAATTCGCCAGTCAACTACACGGGTGCAATAAAGCGAAACCGGGCCTGATATAGAGCTGTATGGCGAACCGCGCCTCGTTAGGCTCTGTTGTCTCCCTTGCGAAGGCAACCGCCATACAACTTATTCATGATGTATTATACACTCGTTTGAGTGAATGCCAAAATTCTTGGCTGCAATCTGTTGGCGGTGAGGGCGAAGGTTGAATGTGCGATAATTTACCCAAAAGCAGTGTTGATTCAATTATTGATTATATTCGAGGAATCACCAATCCACCTTCTCATTCCCAGCTTACCTGCGGCGTTGCACCTCTTCGTTGAATAATTACGCATTGCAAATTTAGGCTTTTAGAATGAATAAAAAAAAGTGCCTACAATCCGAAGAGTGAAGGCACTTATTTGCTTCTTGAATCAGAATCAGTTGGTACTGAAACTTATTTTAGAACTTAGTCATTAAAGGTGTTGTTACGAATCAAAATGTCCAGTGGATCTCTGTAAAGAGATTGAACCACAGTAATTGCTGAGGGGGTTGCGAAGCCGAAATTTTGATCACGGTACTCAAGATCAGCTAGTGATCTGAAGCCCGAGCCAACTTGTGCAACTTCATCTTGTGTATTCATGAAGTAACCTGTTGAACGAGCACGGTAGGTACCTTCTGTGAAGTTGTTTTTGTGGGTAATAATGTAACGGCCGGGGCGGTCACGACGTGTATTGTAGAAGGAGAATCTGACAGCAGATTGACCACCTTGAAGAGGTGTTGGGCTGAATGTTGGGAGACCAAGCGTTGCTGTACCCGCCCAGCTGCTAAAGCTTGAGTTTGCTACTAAGCTGCTTGCAGGAATTTGGAACGTTGCACGGTCTTCGAAAATGCCGATTACTTCAACTTGAGAAAGCCCTGTACGAGTACCTACGCCACCACGAGTACGAAGAATACCGCGCAGAAGATTAGGTGTTGGATCGTAAGAATTCTTGATTTGACGGCCGCTTTCTTGAAAAGCGCGGGCACGAAGAGTAAGAGCAAAGGCAAAGCCTTGGCGATCGTTGCCACGCATATCAAGTTCGTGATCGATGTTACGATTCAGGATGTTTGTGAAGTATGCCGGAAATTCATTAGAGAAACTACCAGCAGATGAAGTGCTGGAAGGTGCGTAAATGCGGCCAACGTATTCACGGAAAATTGCACGGCCAACAATGGGTACAAGGCGGGAATTTTGACCTGCATTCATGGTAGCGATCCCATCAATACGACCGAATGAATCGATTGTAAGTGGTGTGAAACCGGTAGAAGTTGTTTGGAAGTCAAGTGAAGTTGCTAGTGAGCCGTTTGTGGTAATGAGTTGATTTTCGATGGGGCTGCCATCGATGTTAGAACGTACTGTTCTTGCGTTGAATTCCGATTCTGGTAAACTTGTTGCGACAGAAGCATCGTCGAAAAAATTTTCACGCGCTGCAGAGGCAAATACGTAAATATCGGTAAATCCAGCAGAACCGCTAAGGATTACACCTGGTTCTACGGGGTTGAATTGAGCTTGTGTTGATTGTGGCAAAGCAGCAACCGCAGCGAGGATGCCTAATGAAGTAGTGGCTTTAGTGATCGAATTGATCAGAGACATTTTCTGAACTCCTTAAATTGTAAACGAGAAAACCGTTTTTCGGACAATAACCTCGAACATGAGGTTCAACTTATGGCTACCGGGTAGTGGATCAAGCAATTTTTCATTTAAATCGTGCAGGAACAAAGATCTATTTTATTTTGTTTGCTCTTCGATAAATGAAATTAATCCTTCTAATATTCCTTTTGCCTTTGGATCTGATTCAAGTTCAACTCGTTCGCGATAAAACTCAAGAGATTTATTTTTGTCGTCCACCCAACTTAGGCTGTAGTAAGCAGCAATTCGGTCATCGGGATTTATTTCTTGGGCTTGTTCACTGAGTAAGCTTTTCTTGAGGTAATTTTCCGCTTTTTCTCGTTCGTTGATAGATACAGAATCAACACTCGCGCCAATTTTCAATGTTAAGGAGTTCGCAACGAAGTTAGTTTCTAAATCCTCGGGAAAAGCGTTGGCCGCATCGCGCGTCCAGTTCAAGGCGTACTCCCCGTCAATCTGGTTTGCCAGTTGCATGCGTGAAACCCATTCTAACTCGTTGATCGCTGAAAGGGTTGGCTGATCCATAATGGCAATCAGGTCGCGGTCAACCGTATCAAGAAGATCGTCTCGACTGCTGATTCCTATGGAGTTAGGCTGTACTCTGAGGAGCATAAACGCCCGCACATCGGAGCTCTCTTCCATTCCCAAAATAGGGCCAAGATGGTCGCGAAGTTCATTCTTGAATTGTAGAAAATCAATCAGTATGGTGCGTTGTTCTTCATTCAACAAACGGTACAATTCCGCGTAGGAACCGTACTTATCCACCAGCTGAGAGACCATGTCAGGGTTCATCAAATCGGCGTCATTTAGGTCGAAATCAACGTCAAGCTTCGTCATTTGTTCAATGTTGTCTTGCCGCACCTGTTCACCTTCTTCCGTCAATCCGGTGATATTGAAGTCCGAATCGCCCGTATTGGTGCGTTTTTGCATCGTTTTATTTTGAGGTGTTTGCCTAATTGCGACGTCAGAAAAAGTGTCAGTTTCCAGAGGTGCGGGGGTTCGTCGTTGCTGAATGACGACGACTGCAATGATTACAGCTAAGGTTGCGAGGATGATTCCGAGGACGATCTTTTTGTTATTCATGTGTGCCTAATTGTATGATTGATAAAAAATTTTGCTCTGCGTCATTATTGTGGAGCACTATTCATCTCTATGCGGCGGCTTGATTGCGCAGCACAAGAGAAAGACTCAATTTCAGTGATTTTGGTTTGCTTTTTTACCCATCACCGTGGATTTCACCTTCAGTGACAAGGTAATTTGCCTGTAGGCCGAGTTATTTCACGGTGCGGAAACAAGGTAATCAAGATTTTCTAAGGTAGTTTACGCTGGCTGAAGAACGATGTTGGGATCCACTTTAGAGCGCAAAAGATTTTCAATCGCCCCTAGGGTGTTGGCAGTGGATGTGGGGCAGGAGCCACAAGCCCCCTGATAGCGGATGTAAACGATGTTGTCATCAATATCAACCAGCTCAACACCGCCGCCGTCGCCGGCAAGGGCCGGGCGAACGAATGTATCCATAATTTCTTCAATTTGCTGGCGCAGCTCGGATTGTGGAATGTTGGCGCGTTTTTCAGCGAAAGCGGATTTCTGAGCGTCGGCAAGAGCTTCAACGTCTTCTTTATTGAACGTGGAGATTTGGCGCTCCAAGTGGGCGTGAACAATTTGCCAATCGGTTCGGCGTGTACCACTGATGGAGATAAAATTTTCAGAAACCATCAGCGTATCGATTTCCTCTTTCAGCTCGAAAAGGCCTGTGGCTAAGGGGAGCGTAAAGTCTGTTTCTTCGGGAGTAAGGTTTAGTTTTTTGCCCTCCGTTAGAAGTTGCTGATCGGTCACAAATTTAAAGGCGTTTGGATTAGGGGTGGGTTCCATATCAAGAATTTGAATCATCACTTGTGTTGCTCCTAAGGTTGGGTTGTGTCTGAATTGTACATGAAATACTCGTTCGACCCGATTTATTGTAAAACCGGGCATTTTTTGTGCCTTGAATGGCAACCGAACATTACTTTACAAAAGGTATAGATGACTGATGACCGTTGTTGAAGATTCACAAACAATCCCCGACCGCGCAAGTGTGGCGGTTGAAGATACTTGGAACCTGGAGGCTGTTTTCGCCTCGCCGCAGGAGTGGGATAATGCTTTTGCAAAGCTTGATAGCCTAGCGGCACCGTTGATAGAATTGCAGGGCAAGATTGATTCGCCGGCGGTTTTAGCAACGCTTTTTGCGCTGGAGGATGAGCTTTCCCAACAGTTGGACCGCTTGTACACGTACTCCCACCACCGGGAAGACGAGAACACAAAAGACGCCACAAATCAGGGGCGCCAGCAGAAGATGATGGGCAAGTATGCTCAAATCGCGGCTCAAATGGCGTGGATTAACCCAGAAATTTTAGCCAAGGACGAAGCCACCTTGCTTGAGTGGAAGAACTCCGAGGCATTGGCGCCGTATACGTTCTCCATGGAGTGTTTACTCCGCGAGAAACCTCACATTCTGAGCGATAAAGAAGAGCGGTTGCTGAGCATGGCGGGCGAGTTGTTTCAGCTTCCCTCCAGCGCGTTCAACTTTCTCACGAATGCCGATCTTACGTTCCCAGATGTGGCAGACCATACCGGCAAGCCCCAACCGTTAAGCAACGGGCGGTTTGTGAAGTTTTTGGAAAACCGCGAACGCACCGTAAGAAAAACAGCGTTTGAAACCTTCTACGACCGGTACATTGGCGTGGAAAACACCCTTGCCGCTACCCTAGCGGGAAAAATCAAGCAGGATAATTTTCGCGCTAAAATACGCAATTACCCAGACGCGCTTACCGCGGCCCTAAAGCCCAAACAAATCCCCACGGAGCTTTACATAAACCTGATTGATGCTGTGCACACAGCTT
>DAIOTT010000108.1:3583-12360 GCA_036751885.1 Candidatus Sumerlaeota bacterium | reverse complement strand
CAAAAGCAAAGGGTTCGTCCTTATGCCCAGTTCGGTGCCAATTGCCGCGGTTGTCTTGGCCGTACTCAGCCCAAACCAAGCCATAACGGCCCGTATCGTCCACCTCAGAAACCGCCCCAACACACCTCATCCGTTGAGCCCCATTTTTATTTTCGTATATTCTGTACCCAAGGGTTGTAAACTGTTGCGGTGTAAATCGACGCGCATAAACAGCGGTGAATTCCGGGGGCAGACGGTTCGTGGTGCAGCCACATAAGCTCAACGCAAGAACGACTAATAAAATTTTACGCATAAGTGATCAAATCATGCTATGAATCTAGGAAATACTTTTGACGGTAGAAAAAACTTTTCATACTGTTCTTTTCTTTCTCACAGTGAGGTAACTAAAAACCATGGGCAATGAACTTCTTTGGATGAACGGCAAAACAATGCCCTTACATGGGGCTCAAATACCGCTGGAAGATCGCGGAGCCCAATTCTCCGACGGCATTTACGAGGTTGTGCTGTATTACAATCGTAAGCCCTTTATGATTAAAGAGCATTTGGAACGGTTTGACTTTAGTGCCAAAGGCCTTATGCTAGAACCACCTTACACCCTTGAACAACGCACGGAAATTATTGCCAACCTAGTGGTTGAAGCGGGGTTTGAACACTCAATGGTTTACGGCCAACTTACCCGTGGTGCATCGCGGCGTAACCACTTATTCCCCGCCCCTGAAGAACTCAAGCCTTTGGAATACTGGTTTGTGCGCCAAGCCCCTAGTTACGCACCTTCCTTAAAGGAAAACGGCGTAAAACTCCTCAGTCACCCGGACGAACGCTGGGCTCACTGCGAGTACAAAACCATTTCCCTGCTTCCAAATGTGCTGGCAAAAGAACGCGCCAAACGCGCCGGCGCTTGGGAATCTTTACTTTACCGTGAAAACGGGCACGTAACAGAATGTGCAGCCTCCAACGCCTATTGTGTTATTGATGGCGCCGTTTACTCCCACCCGCTTTCCCCTAGAATTCTTGGGGGAATCACCCGCATGGCAATTGTTGAGTGCGCCCGCGAGTGTAACATCCCCTTCAGGAATGAAGCCGTTACGCTGGAGCAATTCCGCAACGCCGATGAAGCATTCATCAGCTCCACCACAATGGAGGTAATGCCCGCAACCCAGCTGGACGATGCCCCCATCGCCGATGGCAACGTTGGCCCCGTAACAAAAGCCTTAATGGTTGCCCTACGCAATAAAATCCAAGCAGAATGTGGCGAGCTTGTGGGAGTTTAGTAACTCCCACTAAACTATTCTGAACTCTTCGCAACGGGAGGTTTTCCGTTGAAAACACCCGCAAAATCCAAGACCAATCCAGAAGTCGTTTACCTTGAAACGTCGTTTATTAGTTATTTGGTTTCAGAGCCAAGTAGTAATATCATATCTTATGGCAATCAGCTTCAAACAAGAGATTGGTGGACTAAAAATAGTCAGAAATATCAATTCATTATTTCTGACCTAGTAGCACTTGAGGCTGAAAAAGGAAATGCAGTTAAAGCCAAAAAGCGTTTAGAATTTATACAAAACTAAAAATGCGTAAACGTTGATGATCAAGATGTTCTTATTGCTAAATTGATCATCGAGCAGGGAATTATTCCTGAAAAAGCATTATCTGATGCAATTCACATTTCAACTGCGGCTCAACAGGGTGCCACTTACCTTCTAACTTGGAATTGCAAGCATATTGCTAATGCACAAATCTTTAGGTCCTTAGAAAACCTTTATGCAAAACAAGCGCTCTATCTACCCATCCTATGTACGCCTTTACAGCTTGGAGATTCTTAAATGAACGATCCTATTATTGATGAAATTTACAAAATGCGGGAAAAGCTTGCCAGCGATCACCATTATAATTTGGATTCACTTTATAATGCGTTGAAAGAAAAACGCAATATTGCTTCCCCTGCTAAGAAAAAGAATCAAAAAGCAAAACAAGTTTCATCCACAACTTAATCTTTTGCGTATACTTCACCTAAATACCGAAAAAGGCTTTCGTGGCGGCGAGCAACAAGTCGTCAATCTAATCCATGGGTTGGGCTCAGTTCAAACTGTTGGGCAAGCTTGCCTTGTACGTTCTGGCGAACAACTAGAACAGCAGTTGCATGAGCACTCGGTTCGCTTATTCCCCTGGAAGCGCTCCTCCGCGGATGTTTTGTTTCCTAGCAAACACCTGATTAATGCCGTGAAAGAATTTCAGCCTAACATCATCCACGCTCACTCTGGAAATGCCCATACTTTGGGTTATCAATTGCTCAAAAGCTTACAAACAAAGGGGCAACAGCACCCCTCAGCACCAAAATTTCTTGTAACCCGCCGGGTGGATTTCCCTCCGAAGAAGTCGTTTTTTTCGGGGCAAAAATACACGAACTCCTTCACCCACTATGTGGCTATCAGCACGGCTATTCGCGAAATTCTCCTAAACTCAGGCGTTTCCAAAGAAAACGTTGTTGTTATACCCAGCGGGGTAGATCCCAATCGGTTTCAGTTTTCAGAGGAAGCCCGCTCCCGTTGGCGTTTAGAATGGAAAGCAACATCCAACGAAACCCTTGTTGTTGGAATGGTTGGTGCTTACGTCGATCACAAAGATCCCCTCAATCTTGTGCGCGCAACGGCGCACCTGAAAGCCGCTTGTGAAAGCCTAACAAACCCCCGAGCTTTGCGGGTGGTGTTAATTGGCGAAGGGGAGCTACGCCCCCAGATTGAAGAAGAGCGCGAGCGCCTGGGGCTGCAGCAAAATTTAATCTTAACCGGCTGGCAAACCACCGTGGGCGAATTGCTTAGCGCACTGGATTTATTTGTAATGCCTAGCAAGCTGGAAGGGCTGTGTACCAGTTTGATTGATGCGCAAGCCTTTGGTTTGCCCTGCGTTGCGACCCGGGCAGGCGGAATTCCAGATGTGATTACCCACAACGAGAACGGCTTACTTGTGCCGCCGCAGCAGCCCCAGTCCCTTTCAACAGCAATTTTACAGTTGGCAGAAGACAAAAGCATGCAGAGCCTGTTCACGGAAAACGGCAAACGCCGCGTACAGCAGCGCTTTACTCTTCAGGCAATGACGAAACAATACCAACAACTCTACAAAAATTTGTTAGATGAAAGTAATGCCTAATGGAACCAAACAACCCGGCCAACCTTCCGGCCTCGTGGCAATTTCTAGGGAGTATGTGGTGGGTGCTGCATATTTTTGTGATCATTTTGATCTTCTACGTGGGGTATGCAGTGGGAAAAAACGCTGCAACGCCCGAAGCAGACCCCGTGGATCAAGATGAATTACGCCGCAAACAGGGAGAATCAGCGGCAGAAAACGCCAAAATGTAAACTCAATCGTTTCGTGCTGCTGCTGAAGTTGAAGCACATGATCTAATCAGTTCCTCCAGCTGCAACCAACTCGCTTGATTCATCCCGTTGCAACCAAAGCTGGTTTCCATGCTGACGCAATCGGCCCCAACTACCCCGTGTGTGTCGGATCCACCCGTTGCGATAAGCCCTAGATTCCGCGCCCAAACCCGAAGCTGACGTTCCGTTCTTGCATCATGACTGGGGTGTGCTGCTTCCAATCCGCGAAGCCCGTGGGTTTTCAAGTGCACCAAGTTGGCGTATGTCATGGTGGTGCCGGGGTGAGCAAGCACGGGTAAGCCCCCCGCTTTTGTTACAATGCTCAGTACACTGCGCAGGGGCAACCATGGGACTTGGCTTTCATCGTCCTGCAGTTCCGGGATTTTGGCAAATGCCTGATTCATGCTTTCAGCCAAACTAAGTTCAATCAACTGCCGTGCAATGTGCGAGCGGCAAACAACTCCCGGGCGGTTTAGCAAAGTGGAATCCAAGGTGCACCCTAAACGCTGGTTTATCGCATGTTGAATTTGCTTTCCGCGCTCAAGGCGCAAAGCCCGCTGTTGAAGTAAAAACCGCGTGAAGTGTTCGTTCTCGGCATTGATTCCGTACGCTAACAGGTGAATGCCTCGTCCTTTCCATCGGCAGCTAATCTCCGCCCCAATGATTGTTTTCAGGCCCAAGGAATTTGCTTCCTCTTGAAATTCAGCCCAACCGTGTATTGTGTCATGATCCGTTAAAACTGCGGCGCGAATCCCAAGGGCAAAAATCTGCCGGGCGCACTCGCTGGGGCTTAGTAAACCATCGCTTGAAGCGGAGTGGAAGTGTGCATCCGCAAAGGGAATACTCGTTTTTTTTGCCGCAGAACTACTCAATCGCGAAACCACGATTGCAGAACTTCGTTTGCTTCCCGGATTTCCCGCCGAATCAAAACAGTGCCGGCCTCAATCATAATGGAACGGCCAGAGGCTGTAACAAGCTCCCAGTATTTAGTAAGCGAACCCACAATTCTGCTCAGCTCCAACTCGCCTTGGTCAATCACAACGGGCTCTGCTGAATCATCATCCAAGGAGCGCAGTTCCAAGCGGTTTGCAAACAGGCTGAACATCATCTTTTCCCGCAGTTCAACCTGCTGGGCTGAAACAGGAAAACTCATCATCGGAGTTGTTTCCAAACTTATGTTGTTTTCTTGAATGCGCTGCTTCAACCGTGCAACAGGTGCGGAAACGGATTTCCAAGTCAACTTAGCAGAATCATCCGTTGGTTGAATGCGCTTGGGAAAGATTGAAGCATCCAGCAGGGCCAAACGACCAGAAACTTCATCCTCTGCCTCAAGCACTCCGCCAACGGGCCGGCCTGTTTCATCGATTGCTTTAAATTGCCACTTCATCGTTATTCTCCCTAAGAACACTCTTGGCCCAAGTCTTCAAGTCGGTGTAGGTACAACCTCACCAATCTGTACGTCAAAGGTTTATCCATCCTTTATGACCTCAAATGCCACCAGCACTTTATCAAAAACTTTGCCGCTTATTGTTGCGGATGAAAATATTCCTCAAATCTCTGAGGCGCTTGCGGGAATTGCACGGGTAAAGCTTCTCCCCGGGCGGCAAATCACCGCCGCCGATGTTTCAACGGCTGAAGCACTTTTTGTGCGGTCGATTACAAAAGTCAATAAAGCCCTGCTCAACGGAAGCACCGTGAAATTCGTCGGTTCCGCGACAATCGGCATGGATCATCTTGCAACTCACGAGCTTCAAGAAATGGGTGTTGAGTACACAAACGCTGCGGGCAGCAATGCGAACTCCGTTGTTGAATACGTATTTTGCGGTTTGCTAGAACTCCACAACCAAGGCATTGTATCATTGGATCATGATTTTACACTTGGTATTATCGGTGTAGGAAACATTGGGCGCGCGCTGTGCCAATTAGCCCAAAAGCTGGGAATCTCGGTGCTTTGTTGTGATCCGCCGCGCCAAGCTGCGGGAGAACAAGGCCCGTGGTTTTCCTTGGATGAAGTTCTTGCGCAAAGTACCGTTGTTAGCCTGCACACACCGCTCACAAAAACAGGCCCTTTCCCCACGCACCACATGATTGGCGAATCACAACTGAAAACTTTGGGGCCGAAGGGTGTACTCATCAACGCCGCTCGGGGATCTGTTGTTCAAAACACTCCGCTTCTCCGTGCTCTACAGGAAAAGAATCTCGCCGCTGCTGTGCTAGATTGTTGGGAAAACGAACCTGAATTACTCCCCGGTTTGCACGAATGCCTTTTTCTAGGAACTCCGCATATTGCCGGGTATAGTCACGACGGGAAATTAGCTGGTACGTTGCAAATAGTTGACGCCTTTTGCAGGTTCAAAGGCTTGCCTCATTCTTGGAAGCCGAGCTTAACGCCCCCTCAGCAACCGATGATAAAACTTATTGATGAGAACTCATTAAACCTAAACTCCTCCAGTATATGGAACCGCGTTCTGCCTTTCGCCAGAACCTCCTACGATCTTCGGCAAGACGATTCAGCCTTGCGTGAACAGTCCACCGCTCACGCTGCCAGCAACCCACAAACTCTGCGAACGCAGTTTGATCTTTTGCGGAAAAATTATCCCCTACGCCGAGAATTTTCAGCCTATACGTTCTCCGGCACAAACCTTGATCCAATTTTGAAGAACATACTCTGCACTTTGGGATTTAACGAACAATGAAAACCCTTTCAACTCAACTGATCCTCTTCAGCGCAATACTCTTCTCAGCCTGTTCCAATGATCAAGTGTTGATTGAATCTACAGCTTCTACCACCGGTAATCATCAGAAGGTTGTTCCCCCAATCGCCCCTGCGTTGCAGCGTTTGAAGCAACCAATTGCAACACCCGTTGATAATTTATCTGAAACGGTTGATGCATTGAAACAAAAACTTTCAAGCACCAGCGGGTACACGTTGAAAGGGTATTGGTCCAAGATGATTGACAACGGGGAACTCATTCAACCCAGCCCGTTTACCTTTGCCGTTCGCCAACCCAACCAACTCTATTTTGAGTCAAACGAATCTCGCTTATCCCGATCAGAAAACACCTTCCTCCTCACAATGAAGAACGATGATACATACGCTTTCTTTGATGCTCGCGGCGTTACAACTCCGTCCCTGCTGAATCTTGCTGTTCCCCCTGCACCGTTCATGTATCCTTGGGGTGCAGCACTGGATGTAATGACGAATCCCAGTGTACTAGATTCTGCAACCCTGCAAGAAGGGAATGCGATTTCCTTTGCGAATGTAGCGAACGGTAAAACCAGCTTAACCCTGAACTCTGAATCGACGATTCAAACATTCTCCCTTGAAAATCCCGATAATCAAGTTCACCTGATTATCACCGAAGCGGAACCGCGTGCTGACGTGTCACTCTTCTCAATTATTCCTCCCGAAAACGGTGGGAATTTTACCAAACAGTTCCAAACCATGGCCTACGATTTTGAACAAAAAAAACTGATTGGCAAGCCCGCACCGGACTTCGAGTTGACATCAATCGCAGGAGAAACCGTGCGGCTTAGCGAGCTGAAGGGTAATGTGATCATCCTAGATTTTTGGGCAACATGGTGCCCGCCCTGCATTGAAGCACTTCCGAAAATGCAAAATATTCAAACAAAATACGCCGATAAACCGTTGAAGATTATTACCATGAATCTTGATCCTGAAGAGAATTTAGAGAAGGCGGTAAAGCCCCTGCTTGAACGAAAGGGAATTGATTCACTCACGGTGTTGATTGGTAATACTGATGAACCCAGCTCACAGTATGCCGTAAATCAATTACCCCATGTAGTACTCATTAATGCGGATGGAATTGTTGAGCGGGTTTTTGTTGGGTATGAAATGACAGAATTTGCAATGGAACAAATTTTGGCAGATTACATGTAGCTTTTTGCAAGTGCGAAAGCGCAGTGCTTGGTTTTCTCTTCCTCGCGGATAATTGTAAGAATCGTGAAGAAAAGGAAAAATAGTAAGTACGTGTGGGGCGTGTAAAATGTATCTTGAATCAGCATTGAGATGAGGAGCTGCGTGAAATTCATCGCCATAAAGGCCAACAGATTTGTGTTGTTGGGGTCTGTGTCCCTCAAGGATTTTTTGTAGGCAGTGAACCACAGAATAAAGCAAATAAGCATCAACAGCAAAAAGCCCAGCAAACCTACCACACCGGTTTCCGTGAGCAGTTGGGCGTACCCAAGATCAATATAATACTTGTGCTCCGGATCCGTATGGATTTGGTAAAGTTCGCCCTTTGGTTTATATTCAAACCAGTAGTCTTGAAAATTATTCAGCCCGATGCCAAGCACCCAATGATCCTGTAAAATCTCCTTCGCAACCATCAGTTTATCGTAGCGAACGGCTAAACTGACATCAGGTTTTCCTGCGCCGATGTTGTTATAGCGCTCCAGTATTTTGCCCACAACAAAGGGTGTTACGGCTGCAGCAATCAAAAAAAACAAGATCAAAAGTCGCGTACGATATTTGTAGCGAATCAGCAAAATTCCGCCAAAAATCATGGCCGCTAAAATAATCGGCGTTTGCCGGTTGAAGGTAAGCAGGCAGCAGGTAATCAAAAAAATGATGATGCCCATGGAAATAGTTCGCAACCATGGTCGCTCTGTTTGCAGGTGTAAGTATAGCGCGGCGGGAATTACCCACGTGGCGTTAAACGCGTACTGAATAGCATTGCGGGAAATTCCGTTAATGCGAACGTTGTTTTCGGTAATTGCCGTGTCACTCAAATAAGGGAACAATTCAATACGGGTTATAAACTCCACAAAACCAATGGAGGTAAGCACCAAGGTAATCCCCACAAAAAACCAAAGAAGGCCCACCAAATCCGCCTTTGTTCGGTAGACCGAGAAAACTGCAATCCCAATAAAAAAGTAAACTAACTGCTGAATGCTAGCTGGTGAATCTGCATCCTTCATAAGAATGTTCAGTGTCACGCCGTAAAGTGTAAGCACGCCCAGCACGGCAACAGCGGTGTACTTGGGAATGCGAGGCGGGAAGCGGATGATGTGGGCAAACCAAGAAGCCACAAATAGAAGGGCCAAAACCCTGTTCAGCGAAATAGGGAGCACCACGGCAGGAATTGCAGCGCTAAACCACGTTGCAAAATAAAGGGGAAATGTAATCTTGGGCCCCAACCAAACAAGGGCTAAACCACCGCAACCGGCAATCACCAGTTTAGGGCCCAACTCTGGAAGAAACTTAAACATTACTAGTGTGTAAAAAAGGTAAGCGGCAAAAAGCCCTAGTAGAAACAATGTTACTTTAAACTGAGGTGCATTGTAGGGCGCACTTGGGTTTAGCCTTCGGTAAAACTGCTCCAGCCCAACCTCAACCCCTTCATTCGCTTGCTTCCATAATCTCATGGTTTTCATGCTTGCAAG
>DAIOTT010000108.1:0-3573 GCA_036751885.1 Candidatus Sumerlaeota bacterium | reverse complement strand
AGGGGCTTTCATTCAGCGCTTTTTCTAAAACTGTTTCGCTAAGCCAATAGGGACGCGAGAACTTGTTGCCCCAACCAATGCGCACATCAAGGGGGCGTAAACCAACGCGAAGGGCTTTCGCAAAGGCTGGTTCCGCGCAGTATAGTACGTGGCTTTTACGGCAGTAAAGGGTTCGCTCTAAAACATGATGAAAAGCTGTTTTACTATTTTTGCTTGGGCTAAAGTATTGAAAGTAAGCATCTGTTGAGATTGAGGGAAAACCCACGCGAATCAATTCGTAGTCCGCCTCATAATCAGTCCACACGCCGGGAATGTTGGGCACAACTTGCAGCACAACAATGGGTTGCACGGTGAATTGCCGAATAGCGCGAACCAAACGTTGGGGCTCAACTTTATAGCAAGCGGCAAAAACAGGTTCACTCACTGAATGGTTTCTCCCAACAGGAACTTTGTTTCCTGAATGCGAGAGCTAAGCTCCAACAGAATGTATTGGTTGATGTCGCCGTATAATCTAAAACCCTCAATTGCTTCTGCATCCAACTCGTTGGCCCGTTGCAAATCAACGCGAATAATAATAGATTCAAACCGAGGGAATTGTTCCGGTAATGTTCCGCTTTTTTGCGCCTCCAAAATTTGTGCTTTCATAAACTGCAACGCTTTTTCGTTTTTGTAGCGGTAGACTTGGGCTAACAGCGCTTTATCTAAATGATCTAATGTTCCGCCCGTATCTATGTAGCGTTGAAAGAATTGAATTGATCGTTCTGGAAGGTTGAAATCCAAGAACAACGAGCGGGCGGATTCCAACAAAACTTCACGGGCGTTTGAATCCCGCTCAATTTCACGCACGGCATTATTCCAAGCAGCAGTGGATTCTTCTGGTGCTTGTGAAGCTGCGGCAAGCAACGGTTCTATAATTTGCAGTTTAGCAATTCGCTGTTCACTTAAATTTATGCTATTTGCTCTGGCGCGTGTTAGGTCTAGCTTCGCATCTTCCCAACGGTGTTGGCGCAAGCTTACCAAGCCGCGAAACAAGCGTGCATCAGGATTATCCTTTATGGCAACGCTTCTGTTTAATTGTAATGCTTCGTCGAACTGATTTGTCATGAGCGCTGCATTCGCTAAGGCTAACGTAAAGGCCGGGCTTTCAGGTTCAACTTTTTGCAAAATCTTCATGCGTTTGTAGCCTGTATCAAAGGAACCAATTTCCATAATGTTCAGGATGTACTCAAAAATAAAATCCACAAACAACGTATTCTCAGTTAAATCATTTCCACCATAGAAAACCCGCAGTCTGTTAATCAAGCCTTCCAACTCCTCCGTGTTATTTTGTTGAAAACGCGTGTACCATTGAATGAGCGTAAGAATGGAGTTTGCCTCACCCGGGTTCATATGAACGGAGGTCTTCATGTTTTGCATAGCTTGTTGAAGCAGCCCCAAATCCTGGTTGCTAATCTGGTACTTTTCAAAATAAATAAGCCCCAGTAATTGGTAAATGCCGTGGTAGTTTTCCTCCGTCAAACTTCGCTGTAATCCATCCGCTGCTTGCTGCAGCGTGTTCTGCATTTGTTTGGAATAGAATGCCACTTCCTTCTCGCTGCTGTTGCGCTGGGCGTTGATCAGCATCTGCTTTAACTCTGTTGCCACATAATATTGTAGCGTTGCCTTTTGGAACAACGATTCACCATTCAGCGGCACAAGATTATGGGCGCGCTCTAAGCGTGAAAGCGCTGCATTCAGTACATTCAATCGCTGCCCCTCTGAGGCTGTTGTTCTGTTCATTTGGTAGAAAGTTGCATACTGCCGGGCGCTGTTGTTGAGCACTTCAGCTGAAAACCATTGTAAGGCAAAAGCATGAAGAACGCCTACACCCACAAAAATCACACACATTAAACCACCCCAAACCGCTAACTTTTTGCGGGGCATCGCCAAGTTTTTTTCCCTTTTGATGAGCTCTTTTTCCCGCAACTCACTTTCCGAGTCATTCAGTGGGCGCTCCTCCAAACTTGGAACTCGGATGAACCACAACCGCTCTCCCGCACTCCAAATAGCGAGAAGCACAAGCAGCATGCTGGCAATAGGTGCTACTCTGAAGGGGAAGTCCGCAAGGCCGTGCAGCAGCAGCGCAAGAATAGAGGACAAAATCCCCAACTGAATTGCCACATGGCGCTGCCGTAAGGAGCGCTGCAGAACCTTTAGCCCGGCAAGCAGAACGGCAATAAGTGCAACCATGGCAAGCGTAAAGCCAACCAAGCCTGTTTCAAAAAGCGTTTGTAAATACTCATTGTGTGCACGCTCTGTTTTCTTCGGGGTTGGGGCAAAAAAGAACAGATCTTCGTTGTTGGAATCCTGCAGAACCCGATCAAAATACTCCCCTTGGATTTCAGGGTACGCATACGGAAACGCGTGAAACCCCCAGCCTAGTAACGGCTTTTGAAGAACAGCCGGCGCTGTTGCAAACAAAATTCGCAGCCTAGTCTCCGTTTGCAAGTGGCTGAAGCTGAGGTGGGAAATGCGCTCCTCGAAAGTAACAGATTGCCGATAAAACGGATTCTGCTCCTTTTGCACCAACTGTGTCATTACCAGCAGAACAAGCATTAACGGCAAACCAACAACGTACGCCATCGGCGGGCGTAAGTTTGCCTGCCGCGCCAGCATCACCACCAAAAAGGTGAACATCACCAACAAAATCGGAACCGCTGCACGGCTTTGTGCCATCAATAGAATCAAGGCAAATATACCCAAAACACCAATCAACAGCCCCACATAACGACGCCGAAGCGCGCCCTGATGACTCATCAGAATGGACCAGATGATCAGGAACGGAACCATGATGTAGGAGGAAATGGCGGTATTATGGCCAATCAAACTCCCCAAATCGTTCCTAACTTCATTGGGCCCCCAATTAATCCAGAAGTAATTCAAGAACGGAAAGTACGTGTTTCTCGCTTGAAGCATAAAGGCAATTACCGCCGAAACGACTGCCAACCCAATAATGCAACCCAGTAGTTTATACACTAGGCGCCTTGTGCGGATTAAATCCTCAGCTGAGATAAAGAACAATAATGCCACTAATACTTGCATCCAAGCAACAAAAGCAGAAAAAGCCCCGCCGGATTGGGTGGTAAACTCCTCAGGCAAAAGCGGTGCAAGGGCTGGAATTGTTGGCCCCCACCCAAACTGACTAAAGGAAAGTAACGACCACCCTAAAAACGCCACAATGCTGCACAAAACTAATAGGCGCCGTTTATCTGGCCCGGTTGATTTTTGTGTCAGATCATCCGCAAAAACTCGGCGGCCAACTAAACGCTCAAAAATCCGCGAGCCCAAATGAAAGCCAACAAGTAGCGAAGCAAACATCAGCCAAACCGTTGTCTTCAGCTGTAGAACGGGTAGGTTCGACTCGAACAAATAAAGCAAATCGTGTAAAAATCTTATTGAGAGCGGCGAAGTAACATCAATCTTCGCGGCGCCGTTCCAAGCCTCCAAGGTGGAGATAAAGTTTCGTAGGAACTGTGCCGATCCTTCAACCGCGCCCAACTGCAGATTATAGGCAATCACAGGCCCAATCAGGCA
>DAIOTT010000107.1:7028-12375 GCA_036751885.1 Candidatus Sumerlaeota bacterium | reverse complement strand
CCCGGCGGTGTTCGGGAGTAGGGTACCCTTTGTTGATTCGCCAACCGTAATTGGGGTATTGATCTGCGAAACGGCACATGATCTCGTCTCGGGTAACCTTAGCAAGAATTGAGGCTGCAGCGACGGAAGTGGACCGTTGGTCTCCTTTGATGAGCATGAGTTGGGGGCAAGGGTAGGCGGGCAAATCCAATGCATCAGTGACAAGGCAATCAATTGCAGCATGAAGCCCAACAACTGCCGCAAGCATCGTATTGGCCTGCTCAATGGCTCTTACAGCGGCAAGCTTTGTGGCTTGAAGGATGTTGATTTCATCAATTTCCCAAGGCTCGGCCCGGCCTACGGCCCAAGCTACGGAGGCGTTTTTGATTTGCTCAGCAAGCAAAACCCGCTGCTCATGGGTTAGTTTTTTTGAGTCGTTTATGCCTTTGGGGGGTTTTCCAAATAGGTTGAAAACAACAGCGCTGGCAACAACAGGGCCGGCCAGCGGGCCCCTTCCGGCCTCGTCGATTCCGGCAACATAGATACTGTTATGGAGTTTGCCCCACCGTTTTTCTGGTAGTATGGATGGGGATTTTGGTTGTTTAGAGGGATCAATGGTGCTGCGCGTTACGAATTCGGGTAACGGCATTACTCAGTCTTTAGCTCTTTACCGCTGAAGTGTTGATCAACCGAATCACGGAAGTTTTTGCCTGGCTTGAAGGTTACCACGCGCTTTTCTTCAATTTGAATGTCATCACCGGTTCGGGGATTTCTGCCACGGCGAGCGTTTTTTTCTTTAATGTAGAACGTACCAAAACCCACGAGGGAGACTTTATCGCCTTCCTCTAACGCTTTGGTCATTGAATCGATAAATACTTGAACGGCTTCAACGGACTCTTGTCTTCCGAGTCCCGTTTTTTCCATGAGAATGTTTGCAACTTCTGATTTTGTCATTTTGGATAATCCTCAATTATTTGTTACGGTAGAAGATTTTTTGAGTGGTGAACAAGTAGAAAAACTCACTTCTACAAAAGAATTTGTAAAAAAATGTGATCTGTGGCTTTTTTCGAAGGAGGATAATATTGAATCGTCATGAATTGTTCTGAGTTTGGAACATCATTTTTCCCATCATTTTTTGTTAGCTTGTTTCATTTATTAGGCTTAGCGAATTAATGACCTACTTTGTAAAAACACTGAATTTCTAACAAACCCTATTCACATCATCCATTACTCAACGCCGTTTGCCTTCCCTACTTTTTGGCCATAACAAAGCAAATCTGCAGAATTGTTGTTCCGTGAAGATCCACGGATTTTGAAGATTCCTGAAGGGGTAAAAAAAGACTTCATTTAGTTGTTGATTTTTCTTGATGTTCATCCACCAGCACCGGAACTGTTCTGAATAAGTGCTTATGCTTTAGCTTAACTTGATCCAGGAGAGGTGAGAGTACTGAAACCTAGGCACTTTTTGAAACGTTGACATTTTATTCCTTCAGGAGGTTTTTCCGTTCATGCACAAACGTTCTCTTCTCGCTCTTTATACCGCTGCAACAACCCTCTCTCTACTGGCCATTACAGGCTGCAACACCGTTCAAAAAGGAGCCGCTGCTGGTGGTGCCTTGGGCGCCGGCGCTGGTGCTATTATTGGAAACGGAATCCCCGAAGGAACCGTATTAGGTGGCGCACTTATCGGCGGTGCCGCTGGTACTGCTACGGGTGGACTCGTTGGCGACCAATTTGCCGCGGTCACTGAAAAAGACATGGAGCGCGAGCTTCAAAACTTGCGTGCGCAACTTGCTGCAAAAGAAGCTGAGCTGGCTGCTTTGCAAAACGCCGCCCCATCAGATCAAACACTTGCAGAACTTAGCAATCTTCGCAGTGAGCTTGCTAACGCCCAGCAAAAGCTTGATGTTGCCAACGGCGAACTTGATAAAGCTCGTCAATTCCAAATGAACGGCACAAGCGAGCTCTCCTCCCTTCGCCAAGATTTAGCGAATGAAAAAGGCCGCGCGACCACATTACAAAATGAACTCAAACTTTCAAAAGATCAGTTGGCGCAAGCAAACAACCAACGTGATTCCTACGAAACACAACTTGCTGCGGCAAATACTGAACTCAACAAACTCCGCAACGATCTGCAAACAATTGAAGCAACATTGAAAGAAAAATCCGCTGCAGTGGATGGGCTTCGCTCGGAGCTTTCTAAGTTGAACATTGAACTGGAGGAAACCTCTCGGGGCCTTCAACTTACAATCGTAGATCAATTGCTCTTCAAGCCCGGCCAAGCACAACTTAGCGATACAGGCGTGGAGCTTTTGAGCAAAGTTGCTGAGATCATTAAAACTCGTTTCCCCGAGCGCGAACTCATGATTGAAGGGCACACGGACAACGTGCCTATCGTTCACTCTGGCTGGCGTTCAAACTGGGAGCTTGGTGCAGGCCGCGCCCTAACAGTTGTTCACGAGCTGATTGATTTTCATGGCTTCAAGCCGAGCCAGCTTTCAGCCACAACGTTCGGTGAATTCCGCCCAACAACGTCAAACACAACGGAAAACGGACGCGCTGAAAACCGCCGCTCTGTCATCACAATTCTACCTGAAAAAGCCCCAATCAAGCGCACACAAATCGCTGATGCCAACCTTTAAACCTTACACCTAATATCCTGAATGCCTATCTCCTGCGGCAACTTAGCTTACCCCCATTTCCTCTTGAGCTAGGTTGCCGCTTTTTCGTTTTATGATTGAATGATGAATCGATTCCTCTCCCTCTTTATTTTCACAATATTGTGCTGCCTATTAGGCTGCACAACGCCGCTCAAAACTACTCCCTTTATGAGCCAAAATTCCGGCACACCCATCGTTGTTGACAAAAAACACGTGGTCTACCTACATGAACCACAAATTGAAGCCTTTCACACGCAGGAAAATCCCAAACCCGTATTGTTTGTTGTGAATAAACCTAAATGGACGGCCGTATCTCGCCTAGATGCCGGTGAAGTTCAAGATGTTGCCTTCACGCTGCGCGAACGAATTTACCGCTACCTTCTGCGCCAGTACCCGCATCCCGCGCGGGTTCGCTATGCCTACATTCCCGATGACCAAATTACGAAGGACTACGATGTGATCTTTGTAGACTCAACCGTAACAGACATTCGAACAGGCAACGGCGTTGCCCGCTATGTTTTGGGGTACGGTGCCGGAGCAACAGTGATACAGGCGGAAGGAAGCTTCTTTCAACTGAAGGAGGGCGAGCCTTCTCCCCTGCTGGATTTTGCCTTGCGCCAACGCCACGGCGCTTACCCGAACGGCATCTTTAATACTAAAGTAACCGATGATGCCTATTGCCTGAAATACGGCACAGAGGCCATGATTGAAAAGCTGACCACGAACCTGCCAAACCATTTTGTTACGCCGGAGTTGCGCGCCCAAAGAGCCTCTGCAACCCCCTAATTGCTCAGGCCGCGAACAATAATTTTCTTCAACTAAATGATTGTTTTTATTGCCATTAGCAAAATGCCCTGCTTCTTGCAATCCTTAGGCATAGAGTTATCTAAAAAAACCTAAATCTAAGGAAGCACATTATGGCACCTCAAAAATGGATTATCACGGGCTGCTCCAGCGGTTTTGGTCGTGCAATTGCCCTGAAAGCCTTACAGCAAGGCCACAAGGTTGCCCTTACCGCCCGAGACTTTAGCACGATTCAAGAAATTGCAGAAGAATTCCCAGATCAAGCTGCATGCTATGAGTTGGACGTTACCGATTCTGGCCGAATCCGTTTTGTTGTTGCTGAAGCGAACAAACGTTTCGGCGGAATTGATGTCCTTGTAAACAATGCCGGTTACGGGTTGCTTGCTGCCCTAGAAGAAACCACAGAAGTCCAAATGCGAAAGGTATTTGAGACAATCGTATACGGAAGCGTGGAAATGACCCGAGCAGTGCTCCCGATCTTTCGTGAACAAAAATCTGGCAGAGTTATTAATATGAGCGCAAAAGCAGGGTACGATAATTACCCCGGCTTTGCCGCCTACGGTGGGGCCAAGTACGCTTTGGAGGGTATTAGCGAAGCCTTAGCCAAGGAGGTTGCACCCTTCAACGTGAAAGTGACACTCGTGGAACCAGGGCCGTTTCGCACTCAGTTCATCGGCAAATCCATGCAGCACGGCGCCCTTCCCAACGAAGCGTACAAGGCAACCGTTGGAAAATTCGGCACGATTCTGAAAAGCATCGACGGCAAACAAAAAGGGGATCCTGAAAAAGCTGCGGAGTTGATCCTGAAAATCGCGCAGGATGAAAACCCGCCCCTAAGGCTTCCGCTTGGGGCCTACGCATTGAATGCTTGGCGCCAAAAAATGAAACTCATGGAAGCGGAGTTTTCAAAGTGGGAAGCTGATTCAAAAGCAACGGACTTCTAGTGTCACTCCTCAACATATCACAATTCTCTCAGCTACTACATTATAACCAGAACGCCTACCTGAAAAAATCTCGTAGGCGTTGCCGGCTCAAATTCCAAAAGGTCAGCTCAGTTTGATTTTGTTAGAAGAAAACCGCTGAGTTGATCTAACGTATTCTGCAGCTCCTCATTTCCGGCATAACGCTTTCTCGCTTGATAAATTAGATCGGGAATTCGTAGATGTTCGGGTTTCGGACTGTCCATCAAATATTGTTGAACGATTTCCAACCGCTCATACCCAGCGTCCCTAGAAGGTTCAATTCCAGTGCCTTCCCCGTAATCATTCCACGTTGCAATTTGAACAGCTTGCGCGTTTGAAGCCAAAGCTTGCCCCAGTGTTTCTTTCAACGTCATTCCGTTTCTAGGGTCAATGAAACCATAACTATCGTGAAGATTTGCTTGTTTATAAATATCCTTAAAGCCATAAAATGCAGTATTAATTACGAGAATATTATCATCGGAGTGTTGTTCTAAACGTCGAAGATAATCCCCCCAAACTTCAGGGGATACTTCCTTTCCACCGTGAACTGGTGGCCAACCAAATACGCCGTCCATCCCCGTTTGTTTGAATAAATGGGGCAGGCCAAAGATTAAAGGTTTTTCTTGAAGATCGCTTCGAAAATTTTCCCATTCTTCGGCGCTAAAGTGCTGAGGGCCGGAACCAAATGTGTGCTTATTCCCCCAAACCATGAGATTAAGGAGAACGGGAATCAGCTCAAGACCAATCTCCGTGGGAACATACCGGTGGCGGCGCCCATCAGTTGGATCAGGAACGCGCTCCAAAATACCGGCTTTGAGAAGTCGTTCAAGGCGATTCGTAAGATTGTTGATTGCAATGCTCTCTTGAGCTGCAATTTCTGAGAAGACACGACGATTCGCTAGCATGACATCGCGAAGCACCATCATCGACTACCGATCTCCT
>DAIOTT010000107.1:0-7018 GCA_036751885.1 Candidatus Sumerlaeota bacterium | reverse complement strand
ACAGGTGAGCGGGCATTTGGATCGAGGCGTTTCTTCATCTGTCGGCATTAGTTCTTCTCAATTATCTCAATATTCTCTGGAAAAATATCTCGAGATATACCACTAAAATGTCACTTTTCTTTTGCAAGCCAAACTGACTTGTCTATTGAAAGTTAGTTTGATCCATCAATTCCAATTCACGGAGTAACCTTATGGAATTTACCGCAAAGCGCGTTGTCGTTACCGGCGGGGACACTTGCATCGGGCTAACGTTAGGAATTAGCCTTTTCTAAGCGTGGGGCGAGTGTATACATTACCGGGCGCAGGGAAAATGCACTGAATGAAGCAGCCAAGGGCAATCCTAGCCTTATTCCGGTGGTTTGTGACGTGACTCTTGAGGAACAAGTGATTACCCTGAAGAAATAAGTGGATGCAGCCGGCGGCGTTGATATACTCGTGAACTATGCAGGAGTCATGGCATTCTTCAACATCGTGGAAGGCTACCCTCTTGACGAACAAATGAAGGAAATCAACATCGATGCAGTCGGCCCGATTCGCATGATCCAGCACTTCCTTCCGTCCATGCTTCAGCGGGAATCAACAATCATCAATGTCAGCTCCGGCTTGGCTTATGTTCCGTTTGCCGAAACTCAAACGCTTATGGCTGATTGCCATCGGGCTTCAAATTGCCCTGTCCCTGATAACTTTAGGATTTCACATGCCAGAGAACCTGCGCCTGCGGGCTGCGCTTTACACGCCTCAGCAATGAGTGCTTACGGGTTTTACGACCACGAACATCCGCCCTTCACCGAGCAAGACCGCGAACGCCGTACGGGGACAAATTTCCTGCAGCAACTAATCGACGATTGGGAAGTGGCGGCACTGGAAGCAGAGGCAGCTGGAAACGCTGTTGTATTACTCCGTATTGGCGTCGTGCTAGACCGTAGTGGCGGCGCGTTACCCAGCATGGCGTTGCCGTTCAAGTTCCTCATGGGCGGCCCTGTTGGAAGCGGTGCACAGGTGATGTCATGGATTAGCGTAGGCGACCTTGTAAACGGAATCCATTTCTTGATCGAGAACCCCAAAATTACTGGCTCGGTTAATTTGGTATCACCCGGAGCGTGTAACCAACGGGCATTCGCAATAGCATTAGGCCGTGCCCTTGGCAGGCCAAACCTAGTGCCAACGCCATCGTTCATGATTCGCGCACTAATGGGCCAAATGGGTCAGGAACTTGTTCTAACGGGTCAGCGTGTGGTGCCGCATCGTTTGCAAGAAGCAGGGTTTACTTTCCAAGATACGGATATTGAAGTATTCCTGCGAACGCTTTTCAAGCGTTAAAACCGATCTCAGAAACCACTATATTCCCGAAGAATAGCAGGACGAAAAAAACTCCCCAATCTTGAGTTTGGGGAGTTTTTTCATTACACGGCGGCTAGTTTTTTGGTGTCGGGATCGTAGACGAGGTTTGGGCGAAGCCAGCGTTCTACTTCTTCTTGTTTCATGCCTTTGCGTTGGTGGTAGTCTTCCACTTGGTCTTCGCCGATGGGGCCGACGTCGAAGTATTTTGATTCGGGGTGGGCGAAGTAGAATCCGCTGACGGAGCTTGCGGGGAGCATTGCGCAGTTTTCAGTGAGGGTGATGCCGGTTTTTTCGGTTACGTGCATCAGCTCAAACAAGAGGGGTTTCTCGGTGTGGTCGGGGCACGCAGGGTAACCGGGGGCGGGGCGAATGCCGCGGTATTTTTCGGCGATGAGGTCTTCATTAGTCAGGTTTTCAGTTTTACCGTAGTTCCAGAATTCGCGCACTTTGGCGTGCATGAGTTCCGTAAATGCCTCAGCACAACGATCCGCCAAGGCTTTCACCATAATGGACTTATAGTCGTCGTGATCGGCATCGTACTTGGCGCAGAGTTCATCCACGCCGTGGCCAGCTGTTACCGCAAAGCCGCCAATGTAATCGGGCAAACCGGTTTCTTTTGGTGCGATGTAATCGGCTAAGGCAAGGTAAGGTTGATCGCCGGTTTTCTCTTGTTGCTGGCGCAGCGTGTGAAGCGTTGTAAGAACCTTGGTGCGGGTTTCATCGGTGTAGACTTCAATATCGTCGCCAACGGAGTTCGCTGGGTAGAAGCCGATAATTGCTTTGGCTTGGATTTGTTTTTTGTCAATCATTTCGGCCAGCATTTCTTTGGCATTATTGAATAGCTCTTGAGCTTGCTCGCCGTGTTTTGGGTGGTTCAGGATTGCCGGGTAAACGCCTTTCAACTCCCAGGTGTGGAAGAAAGGCGTCCAATCAACGTACTCGGCAACTTCGCTGAGATCGTAGTCTTCAAACACACGTGTCCCTGTAAAGTCCGGCTTGGGAAGATCGATTGTGCTCCAGTTGAACGCAGGTTTTTTAGCCCGGGCTTCGTGAATGGAGACAAGCTTTGTTTGGCTGCTGTTGGCGTAATGATTTTGGCGAACGCGCTCGTATTCCTCTTTGTTTTTTTCGATGTAACCATTTTTTTGTTCGGGATCTAGCAGGCCTTGAATCACGCCCACAGCGCGAGAGGCATCCGTTACGTGGACGATTGGTTGGCTGTAATGCGGGGCAATTTTTACTGCCGTGTGGATTTTGCTGGTGGTTGCGCCGCCGATGAGCACGGGGATCTTCAGGCCTTCACGCTCAAACTCTTGAGCATTGTAGATCATCTCGTCGAGGCTGGGGGTAATCAATCCGGAAAGGCCAATGGCATCTACATCGTGCTCTTTGGCAGCAGCGATAATATCTGAACATGTTTTCATTACGCCGATGTCAATCACTTCGTACCCGTTACAGCCAAGCACAACGCCGACGATGTTTTTGCCGATGTCGTGTACGTCGCCCTTAACGGTGGCCATAAGGATGCGTGCGGCGGACTTGGTGTTGCCGAGGCGTTTTTTTTCTTCTTCCATGAAGGGGAATAAATAGGCGACAGCTTTCTTCATGACGCGGGCAGATTTCACAACTTGGGGGAGGAACATTTTCCCTTCGCCGAATAAATCACCGACGATGTTCATGCCGTCCATCAAGGGGCCTTCGATGACCTCAAGGGGACGCGACGCCTTTTGGCGTGCTTCCTCAACGTCTTCATCAATGTAGTCCACAATCCCCTTTGGCCTTTGATGCTTTCGGCGTATTCAATGAGGCGTTCGGTAGCATCATCCCGGCGGTTGAGCAGAACATCCTCCACGAGTTCCAGGCGATCCTTGGGGATTTCATCGTAAACATCAATCATCCCGGCGTTGACGATTGCCATACCAAGCCCGGCTTTTTGCGCATGAAAAAGAAAGGCCGCGTGCATGGCTTCGCGCACGGGATTGTTGCCGCGGAAGGAGAAGGAAATGTTGCTGACCCCCCCGCTGATGAGGGCACCGGGGCAGCGCTTTTTGATCTCCGTGCAGGCCTCAATGAAGTCCATCGCGTAGTTGTTGTGCTCTTCCATGCCTGTTGCCACAGTGAGAATGTTGGGATCGAAAATTATGTCCGTCGGGTCCCACCCGGCTTTTTCAACGAGTAACTTATAGGCACGCTCGCACACGTCAACTTTGCGTTGTTGTACGTCGGCCTGTCCCTGTTCATCGAAAGCCATAACAACAGCGGAGGCTCCAAAGCGGCGTACGCGTTCAGCTTGGTAAAGGAATTTTTCTTCGCCTTCTTTTAGGCTGATCGAGTTGACGATTGCCTTGCCTTGAATGCAGCGCAAGCCGGCTTCAATCACCGACCAGCGAGACGAATCAATCATAATCGGAATGCGAGAAATATCGGGCTCGGCGGCAAGAAGATTCAAGAAGCGAACCATCATCGCTTCGGAGTCGATCAAGCCTTCATCCATGTTGATGTCGATAATATGAGCGCCGCTTTCAACTTGCTGACGCGCAATGCTGAGGGCTTCCTCCAGGTTGCCTTCCCGAATGAGGCGAGCAAACTTTGGCGAGCCCGTAATATTGGTACGCTCCCCCACCATGATGAGGTTGAAGTTCTCCGTAATCACCTGCGCCTCAAGGCCCGAGTAAGCGGGGCGGGATTTGATTTTAGGTATAGTGCGGGGAGCAAACTGATTACACCATTCGCCGATCGCTTTAATGTGCTCCGGCGTTGTGCCGCAGCACCCGCCCACAACGTTCAGCCAACCGCGCTTGGCAAAATCCTGCATCACGGATGCCATGCTTTCCGGTGTTTCATCGAAACCCGTTTCACTCATCGGGTTCGGCAAGCCGGCGTTGGGGTAAAGGCTGGTGTAGCAGGTGGCAACTTCATGAAAGGTTTTGATGAACGGCTTCATGGCATCGGCCCCAAGGGCGCAATTTAGGCCTATGCTCAGGGGCTTACTGTGCTTAACCGAATGCCAGAACGCCTCGGCCGTTTGGCCCGATAAGTTCCGCCCTGATTGATCCGTAATCGTCAGGGAAATCATGATGGGCAAGCGCTTGCCGATTTCATGGAAAACTTCTTCAACCGCGTAAAGGGCCGCTTTGGCGTTGAGCGTATCAAAGATTGTCTCCACTAAAATCACGTCGCAACCGCCCTCAATGAGCGCCCGGGTTTGTTCGGCGTAGGCTTCCACCAATTGGTCAAAGGTAATCCCCCGGTAACCGGGGTCTTCCACCTTCGGGGAAATAGAGGCCGTTTTGGTTGTGGGGCCAATCGCGCCGGCAACGTAACGGGGTTTATCAGGGGTTGAATATTCATCAGCAACTTCGCGGGCAATGCGGGCGCTTTCCACATTCAACTCGTAGGAAAGTTCCTCAAGATCGTAATCCGATTGCGAAATGCGCTGAGCGCCAAAGGTGTTGGTCTCAATAATATCGGCCCCAGCTTCAAGAAACTTCGCATGGATTTCCTTAATAATGTCCGGCCGTAGCAAAGACAATAGCTCGTTATTTCCCTTTAGCAAACAACCATGATCGCGAAACCGCTCACCGCGAAAATCCTGCTCCTGAAGCTTGTAGCGCTGAATCATCGTTCCCATGGCGCCATCAATTATCAGGATGCGCTTAGGGAATAAAGAAGTTATGTCGGGTAGGTTCATGGGTGGGAAATCCTTCTCATTTCATTAGATCATGATTTCATGATGCAGAGAAAGGGCACGGTGTCAAGCGTTAGGGTTGCGCGGATTATTATTGCCTTTAGCTGATGATACTTTAGGGGCAAACTGTATCGATTCACCCCTTGCACGTACAATGCTGCTCATGAATCGAAGAACGAGGTTGTTTCTCCTAAAAACAGGAAAACATTGCGTGATTCACCACCAAAAGCGAGAACTTTGCTCAATATTCAGCAAAAAGTGCCCAAAAAAAACGGATGGTGATGGGCAATCGTAGGGAGCTTTAAGGGCCTGTTAAGGGAGTTTAGTGAACCGGAGGAGAGAGGGCGAGGGACTTTTCAGAAAAGGAAAGAAAAGCGGTTGGGTTGTGAGGTTAGGAGAAGTACAGGATAAGTTTTGAAACGTGATGCAGAGACTACAAAATAATCGTCGTGGTTGTGCAGAGATGGGTCTACTTCACATATCAACAAATTCACATTGCGACTGGTAGCGTTTTTAGGCGCGAATCAATAGTAAAATCAACATGGCTACATTTCAAATCATTAAACAAGATACCACAACGTTAGCAGTCGATATTATCGTGAACGCAGCCAACAGTAGCTTGCTTGGCGGTGGCGGGGTTGATGGTGCAATTCACCGTGCGGCAGGGCCACAGTTGCTGCACGAATGTCGGCTGTTAGGGGGGTGCAAAAAACGGTGAAGCTAAAGTTACTCGTGGTTATAATTTGCCCGCTGATTGGATAATCCACACCGTTGGCCCGGTTTGGCGCGGTGGAAATTTCAATGAGGCAGAACTGCTGAAGTTGTGCTACAAAAATGCCTTGAACATTGCTTTTCAAAAAAAAGGCTCGGTCGATTGCTTTCCCCTCAATTAGCACAGGAATCTACAAATTACCAAAACCCAAGGCAGCTCAAATTGCTGTGAATACAGTTCAGGAAATTGCAGCTTCTCAGGAAGACTTTAAAGTTGTTTTTTGCTCCTTTTCGGATGAGGACAAAGAGATCTATTCGGCGAAATCGCGTGCAAAACCGCAGGTTGTTAGGATCAAACTATCGATTAGCCGTTGAAAAAAAGTTATAAAACATAAATTGGAATTTGCGAACCGCGCCGCTCCAACTCCAATGTGACCTCCTTGTCCCTTTCAATATTTCGCCCAATATTGGCTTTCCAGAATTCGAAGTCGGGGAGCCCCGGAACTTTGGGGCCCCGTATTGCACTCTTCATCCCGAAAATAATTGCTTCAGCGCACCAAACTGCAATACTCGGTGTATTCACACCACACTCGAAAAGGCGAACCAATCAGATGTTCAACCTTCCGCCAAACCCTTGGTTACATCTCCCGATGACGGCACCGTTCGTCCTCGCGGAAGACGCCCCGCTAGTCGAGCGTTTCAATCTGACCGCGTCTCCGGATCATCGGCTCGACCTTACTCTGCTCCCCGAGCCCTTCTTGGGGCTGCCGAGTGCACCGGTCGTGTTGCTAGGGCTCAATCCCGGTTAATCCCTTGAGGACGCAGCTTCCCACTCCGATCCGGCGTTCGCAGCAATCCTCAGTCGGAATTTGCGGCATGAGGAGAACCGATACCCATTCTACTTTCTGAACCCCGACCAAGACTCTCCCGGCCGAAGCTGGTGGCTTCGCAAATTGCGGAGTGTGATCGAGCGCGTTGGTTTGGAAGCGACGGCGACCGGTTTGCTCTGTGTCGAGTTCTTCCCCTATCATAGCAACAAGTATGGGGCGCGCGTCCCTCGCTTACCCTGCCAGGAGTATGGATTCGCCCTCGTGCGGTCTGCCATTCAGAGGGGCGCACTGATTGTCGCAATGCGGAGTTGGAGCCGATGGGTGGAAGTCCTGCCGGAACTCGAGAAGTACGAGCGACTATATCAGTTGAACAGTGCGCAGAACGTAAGTATCTCGCCAAACAACTGCCCTTCGGGTTTCGAGGAGATCATCTGTTCATCTGTAAAGC
>DAIOTT010000106.1:2381-12482 GCA_036751885.1 Candidatus Sumerlaeota bacterium | reverse complement strand
AAGCTCCCACAATCAAGTCCGCAAGGCCATCCCCGTTGACGTCACCCGCTCCAGATACGGAAAAGCCGGAGCGATCGAATTCATCAATCCCGTCGATGCGGAAGCCCCCGGATCCGAGGTTATTCAGGTCAACTGCTGTACTGTCCGTTTTCCCAAAAACAACGTAGCTCTCTCCAACAGCATAATCGCCATTGGGAGCAGCACGATGAGCTCCCACAATCAAGTCTGCAAGGCCATCGCCGTTGACGTCTCCCGCGCCGGAGACGGAAAAGCCGGATCGATCACCGGGATCAATTCCGTTGATCACAAAGCCCGGGTGGGTGGTGCCAAGGAACTCTAAGTCGATGTTTTGTGCACTGAGGGTAGTAGCTCCAGTAAGGCATAGGGCTAATGCAGCAGCCGCCAGCGGGCGGGTGGAGTATCGTTGTTTCATCGAAAAATCTTTCTGAAATGAATGCATTTTAAAATGCTTCCTAATCAAAAAAAGGACAAGAGAATTTTCATGGTATTGCCGGTGCTAATCGTAAATTGAAAATTAGCGCTTGTAAACTTTACAAACCTAGTGATCCAAGTCAGCTGAGGGAGTAATCGGGGCTTTACGAGTGAATGTTAAATTCTCTGTTGATTCAAATTGGGCAAAACTACCCCAAAAATTTCAGGTTTCGCTCTGCGGAAGCAAGCCCCGCAATCCACTCGGTGTTCACGCCGGGTGAAAGTTGGCAGGCAAGTTCAATTTCACGCTTCATGCTAAGTTCGGCGTTGCTGGCCAGAGAGTCGGTTCCTAAATAAACGGGGATTCCTGCGTCCTTCAGGCGTTTCAGGGGGAACTCGTTGCGCTCAAAGTACACGTGGGTGCCGGGGCAAACAACAACACTGCAACCCCGCTGGGCAATCAGGTGTCGTTCAAACTCTGTCAGGTGGTTGCAATGAACAAGCAGCGTTCTGGGGGTGAGCAACTTTTGGCGTTCCAGCACCTCAACAGGGCGTCGGCCCGGTGCCTTCCAGCCGGGGGGAAGTGCTCCTATGGATTCAAAAAACTCCCGCAACGGCCCGGTTCCGGTGGTAGTAAAGTCCGCCTCTTCTTGCGTTTCTGCCAGGTGAATGCAAAGGTTTTGGCTGGCTCGATTATTCCCCAATAGGGCCAACAGCGGTTCGCAAACTGTGTAGGGAGAGTGGGGGGAAAAACAGCTCCCGTGGGCAGCTTGGCGGCTATTTGCATGGGTAAGAATGGGCCTTGCATGCTCAGGGCGAAAGCAAATGAGCTCCTGATAGCGAATCAGCTTCAAGCTGGGGAATTCTTTGGCGTTCACGTGAAACCCAAGGGAATCAATATCCAGCAAAACTCGCGTGTCATCTTGTATCATGTTCTGAAGTTCATTCACGGCGAAACGTGCCGCTGCATCTTTAGCCTCGTGGGTGGTAAGGCCCCGGCGAGCGGCAACAACGCGCTCAAGCCAATGGGCAAAGGGCAACCCGGGGGGAATTTTCCCCTGCAAAAAACTTAGTTCCAAATGGCAGTGCGCATTCAAGTAAGCCATTGTTTCCTCACAGTAGGGATTTTCATCTTGAACGTGCAAGTGTGAAAAATCTCCGCAAGCTTCACACAAAAAGCTATTTCGGCCTGTTTTATGCCTATGCGTCTAATGGTTTTTTGTTTATACTTAGGAGATTCGCATGATCATCGGCATTGTATGCTACCCAACTTACGGTGGTTCGGGAGTTGTTGCTACGGAGTTGGGGCGCTTTCTGTCTCAACGCGGACACGAAGTGCACTTCATATCATCTTCCATGCCCTTTAGGCTTCAGCACAGTCCGGAAAACAACATCACCTTTCATGAAGTTACAAGCTTGGAGTACGATGTTCTTACGGGGAATCTGTACGGCATTTCCCTAGCCTCCAAAATCATCCAAGTCGTGCGGGATTTCAAGCTTGATATCGTGCATGCCCATTACGCTGTTCCCCATGCAATTTCCGCCATTATGGCCCGCAGTGCCATGGGTAAAGGCGAACCACCGTTCAAGGTTGTTACGACATTGCACGGCACGGATATTACGCTTACGGGTAAGGCTCCCTCCTTTTTTCCCATTGTGAATTACGCGATGAATGAATCCGATGCGATTACCTCGGTTTCCGAGTGGTTGAAAAAAGAAACAATTCAAACATTCAATTTAGAGCGGCCTATTCATGTGATCCCGAATTTTGTGGATGTTCAGCAATTCCGCCGCGGCTTATCCCACTGTAAGCGCTCCTATTTAGCGCCGAATAATGAAAGCATTTTGCTTCACATTTCTAACTTTCGCCCGGTCAAGCGCATCCATGATGTGATCAACGTCTTCAATCTGGTTCAAAAGGAACACTCTTCCGTACTTGTAATGGTAGGGGATGGGCCTGAAAAAGACGCTGCAATCGAGCAGGTGCGCCGGTTGGGCCTTCGCGATAAGGTTAAATTTGTGGGCAAGCACGATGATATTGAGTATTACATGAGTTGTGCTGATGCCTTTTTATTCCCCAGCGAGTACGAGTCCTTCGGGCTTGCGGCCTTGGAAGCCATGAGTTGCGAACTCCCCGTAATTGCCAGCAACGGCGGCGGCCTGAGGGAAGTGATGATTCACGGCGAAACCGGTTTTCTTGCTGATGTTGGCGATGTAGAGCAAATGGCAAGGCACACGTTGGATGTAATTCGGAACCCTGATTTAGGCCGCAAAATAGGGAAGCAAGCCCGCGAATACGTACTTTCGCACTATTTGCCTGAACAGGTAATTCCCCAGTATGAAGCCCTGTATGAGTCCGTGTTAGCTCATGATCACCAACTAACCGCGGTAAAATAACCATACGTTTCAAATTTTTTTAGATCCTTGTATCATATCACACGGCTTCATCTTGAGGCCGTATTTTTTTCAAAACATGAAAATCTTGTTTGACTTGTGATCCGCAAGTTCCACATTGGGAGTACAACAAGGAAACAGGGATTCGCTGAATCTATTGTAATTCAATTTTTCACACACGGTGAACAACGTTGATTTTACTTGCTCCACTAATGGAGTTTCGGGCGAATATAACTCACTAAACCGATATTAGATTGTTATCCTGTTTGTTGAATCCCATGAAAATTACAGTTGATGGTCAAGTTACCATCTTGGGTCATTCCAAAAAAAACCGCAAACTTCGCTCGTCGAAGTGCAGTGGTTGCATTCTGCTATACCGTAATTCCGAAACCACTCATTCACCCTCGAGAGTCTAGATTATGTTTGGATCAAAATCAGTCGTTGGCCTGGACATCGGCACCAACAAAGTCAAAGCCGTGCAGCTTCAAAGAAAAGGCCAAAAGCTTATTCTGGAACGCATTGGTGTTGCAGAAATTTATCCCGATGGAAACCGTGACGTTCCAAGCCTTCAAGTCGCTCGGGCTAACGCCGTAAAGCGAGCCTTAGTAGAGGGTAAATTCAACGCGAAATACTGTGTTGTTTCGGTAAACGGTGAATCAATCATCGTGCGCTACATTCAACTCCCCAAAATGCCTGAGGACGAACTGAAAAACGCCCTTCGCTGGGAAGCGGAAGAGTACATTCCCTATTCCCTTGATGAAGTGAATATTGATTCGGTAATTCTTGGGGCTGCATCGGATAATAAAGTCGATGTACTTCTTGTATGCGCCAAAAAAGAGCTTTTGAACGATTACATTCAAGTCGCTCGCGATGTAAATCTTACCCCCCTTGTGGTTGATGTTGATTCGTTTGCTTTCCTTAATTGTTACGAGGAAACTTACAACCCCACACCGCAGGATTGCGTTGCATTGGTCAATATTGGCGCGCAAACCTCAAACATCAACATCTATTCCCGCGGTACGTCTCGCTTCTCCCGCGATATCAGTATTGCTGGTGACAGCATCACCAGTGCGATTGCCCAAAAAACGGGGATCGACCTGAAAAAAGCGGAAGAGGTAAAATTTCTCTTGGGCGCCCCAATGCCCGACGAACGAGAAAGCACCGAGGAAGAAGAATCTTCCCTCATCAGCTCCATTCGTGGCACCGTTGAACGCATGACGGGTACCGACATGGTGGACGAAAGCTTGGATGCCAATGCAAGCAAAGCAATCAAGAATGTGATGACAAACCTCTCCGGTGAGATTCGCCGCTCCATTCAGTTTTTTGAAAACCAATCCGGCGGAACCGTTGTTTCAAAGGTTATTCTTGGCGGCGGAACCTCACGCATGAATAACATCACCACCTACCTAAGCCGTGAACTTGAACTTGAAGTTCAGCTTTTTGATCCCATGCGCAGCATTCAAGCTGGGAGCGGGGTGGATGCCTCGATGCTGCAAACTTACAAAGAGCACCTAAGCGTTAGTCTTGGGCTTGCCATGAGAAAGGTTGGCTAATTCCGATGATTCAAATTAACCTCCTCCCCCAAGAAAATTACGCAAAAGCCTCCAAACGCGCTTCTTCGGGCCCTAATCAAGGGGCAGTGATTGTAACGGCCGTTCTGTTGCTCGCCTTTATTGTTGTTCTAGGTTTGGGTGGGTACTTCTACTACTCACTGCTCAGCATCCAAACTGAGGCGTCGCGCCAAGTGGCTCAAGCAGCAACGTTGAAATCAGAGCGCGATACAAAGCGAGATCAATTCCGCGATATTTCCGCTCAGCTTGATGCCCTTCGCTCTCAAGTTGCGCTTCTCTCTGCCCTTGATCCGCAGGAAGGCCGTTTATTTTGGGCTGAAAAACTCAACCTTCTGCCGCAAGTTGTCCCGGAAGGCGTTTTCCTCACAAGAATCAACGTCACGGAAGATGTGAAACAAAAAGAAACAAAAGAATCACAAGAAGCCTACGAAAAATGGCGTAAAATGCCGGTCAAATCCCGCCCACAAGCACCGCCCAAAAAAGAATTCTACCCTGAAATTACTTACCGGCTTACGCTGGATGGTATTGCCTACGTACAAGACGGCGCTGATGAGCAGCTTGTGGAGCTTGCCGTGCGGTTCCACAACCGAATCAAAACAGAAACACTGGTTGTTCCTCATTCGGGTGAAGAAACGGGCTTCATGGATAACTTCCGCAATACAATCGGCATATCGCCGATGTCTAGAACCTCCATTGATAACCGCCCGGTGTACAAATTCAGCTTCACTCTGGATACAATCCCCAACAAAATCGATACAAGCAAAGAAGTCATCTAAAACTTCAACGCCTAAAATTATACCCCTGATCAACGCTTCAAAAAAAGGAGATCAACAACGTGTTTACTGAAAAACAAAAACAAGCACTCATTGCCGGTTTACTAGGCGCGGGATTTCTACTCTTCCTCGTAATCTATGTGAACATGATGTTCTTCACGGAACAAAAAGCAAGCGCCCAAGCAAGCCTATCAAAAGCGAATAAAGAAATTACCGACTTCAAAAAAGAAATCGCGCAAATGGATAAATTCCTGAACGATGAGGATGAACGCCGCCGGCTGGAGGAAATTGTGACTGCCGCAAGAAATCGCCTCCCAAGCTCGGTGGATGCCATCGATTTTATTGATATCATCCGTGAAGGCGCTCAACGCACGGGGATTTCATTCTCTTCCATTTCACCGGTTAAGATTCGCGATCGCGATACCTACCGCGAAATTCCTTACCAAATCAAAGGCGCATCTCGGTACCACGAATTTGGCCAGTTCCTCAACCTAGTGGAATGCCACCCCGACCGGTTTATGCGTATAAATTCCTTCAGCATTGTAAATGACAGCAAACGCCCCAGTATACACCCCGTAAACGTCGAAATCTCTACATTTATGTTTCAGGAGTAACCAGTCTTGGCTAACAAACTGAAAAGAGGCACCACCATGAATAAGCGAATTGCCGCGATGTTATTATTAGCCCTTGGCATTTCCAGTTCCGCAGCTTTCGCGCAGGATGAAGAAATTGACGATACAACAATAACGGGTGAAACAGTTGAATCTGTTGAGGATGTTGAAGCTTTTGAAGAAGAATTCACGGAATCGTTAGAGCCTGAAGTTGTGTTGGAATCTACAACGGTTATCGATTTGGAAACCTTGATCAATCTTCCCTCTGGTGCTCGTTTGCGCCGCGAAGCGGATGAAGACCTTAGAAACCCTCGCAGTCTTTTTGAAAACGATCAAGCCCGCGATGAATTTCTCGGCAAGGCCCCTCGTTTCGTTTATATTCCGCGCGGTGTTGATCCCATGATCATCCCCTGGATTCGTGAGCGTATTGTTGTGGGCGAACTTTTGGACGATGTTCAGGAAGAGTTTGACACCGTGCGCGCGGAACCAACCAAAGATGTTGCCGTTGCTTCAGCCCGCACGTTGCTTCGCAAAACCGAGTCAATCGCTGCTGAATACCCCACCTCAAATCGCATCGCTGAAATTCAAAAAATAAGCGATGAAATCAGAACGCACATCAACATGCTGACGGAAGTTGCCGTGGCAAATACGTCTGATCAACAAGTTACGGAGATTGCTCCGCCCTCCCGCGAGGTGATTCTCCCAATTTGGGTTCGTGAAAACACCCGAGGCATCATCTCAGACCGTGAAGATGATAATGGTTCGCTCGTCTTAGTTGGCGATTTTATTATCGGCAAAGGTGAAACAGTTGAATTGTACCCCGGCGTTCGGGTGAAAGAAATTCAGGATCGCCGCGTAATTTACACCTATCAGCAAACTGAACACGTTGTAATGGTTGAATCAAATTGACCTTAAACCATAAGTTACTTACAAAAACACGAATTTGACACAAAATCCAAGGATGTATCAATGGAACTCCAGAGTCTAAAATCCTCTCTCTTGGCAAAAGTTTGCCTCGGTCTTTCGGCCCTCGCATTGCCCGGAATTGCATTTTCCCACAACGTTCATATCGAGTCAGTGGCTTACGAAACCTCTGGAGGTCAAGAATCGCTGCTGATTAAATGGTCTGAACCAACGGAGTTTTCAGTCCGTGAATTCAGCTCCGCGGGCCAACTTATTCTCCGTCTGGACAATGCCCACCTCGCTGAAAATTTCATCAACACCATTCCAAAAGAAAGCCCCCTAAAGCTTCATGATCTCAAGATCAACGAAGTCAGCTCTGAGACCGGCACAACCACCGTTCAGTTGCGCATGATGCTTTCCCCTTGGTCTGAATATAAAGTTACCGAAACGCCCGGCCTTCTAAAAATTCAGCCTGTTTCCTTGGCAACACCCCAAAATAATTCTCCCGAAAATGTTATTACTCTCAGCAATGAAGATATTGAAGCATTAAAGTTTGGTTCAATTCAGGCACCGAAATCTGGTGCTGGCCAATCAACTGCTCAAGGCTCCACTCAGGCGTTCTACGTACCACCGGATCTTACGCAAGAAGAGCGCGAAACTGGTATTCTTGAGTCTGATTTCGGCATGGCAAACACAATCGCCTTGTTCGATAGAACCGTGAATTTAGACTTCAAAGATGCTGAGCTTGAAAATGTCATTCGCTCCATAGCAAATAAACTTACCCTCAACTTGGTTCTAATGCCTGGTGATCTTACTGGCCGTGTTACTGTGAGCTTAAACAATGTGCGCTTAGGTGATGCGTTTGATGCCATGTTGCGCTCCAACGATTTAGCCTACAAAATTGAAAAAGGCGGAATCGTTCGCATTGTCCCCCGCAGCGAAGTGCAGGTATCCGACAAGGAAACCGTAACCCAATCAGTCGCGGTAAACTGGATCGATGCTGCTGAGCTTGTGGGCATTCTTGGGTCGTTCATTTCAGAGGAAGGCGATCTGCAAGCGCATACTCAGTCTAACACAATTATTGTATCAGACGTACCGGAAAAAGTGGCTGAAATTCAAGCCCTTGTTCAGCGTCTCGATGTGCCTGAAAAACAAGTTCGCATGGAAGTTCGTTTGGTTGACATGACAGAATCCGCCTTCCGCGGCTTGGGCCTTTCAAATTCATTTGCTGCTGTACAAACAATTAGTGCCTCTGAAGTTGGTGCTGGTGGTGTTGTTTCTGATGATATCACCGAAATTACTCGAACTTTTGGGAATACGGGTGGTGCAGTTGCCGTTGGTTCTGGTTTAGATATTACTCATAACTCTACCTTTAACTTCCTTGGCAAAGGCTATGCTCTTGAATCTCGCCTAACGGCTCTTGAACAACGCAGCGAAGCGATTACCCTCGCAACACCCACCATTGTAACGCTCAATAACATTTCATCAAGCATTGAAATTAAGCGTCAAATCCCTTACCGCGATGCGCAAAACACCGCGCAAGGCTCCGTTGCAACGGTGCGTTTTCAGGACGTAGGCACCAAAGTTGAAATCACCCCAAGAATCACAAACAACGGTTACATTGTCATGGATATTACTCCCGAGCAAAAAATCCTAGTGCAAATTGATACCGCCACCGGCACACCCGTAATCGATGAGCGTTTAGCCGTAACATCTGTTATCGCGAAGGACGAAGAAACAATCATGCTGGGTGGTTTGCGGCAGTTTGAAGCTGTAAACAGCGAAGCGGGCGTTCCGTGGTTCCTAAAAATACCCGTTCTTGATGTGTTATTTCAAACATCAGAAAACCGCCAAAACAAAACAGAACTCGTTCTTTTTGTAACGCCAAACATCATCAAGGATCCCGAGCCCACCGCTTACGAGCGTGCCCTTTATGATAAAATTGATTACAATTGGGAACTTCCCGATTACTACTACGATTCAGTTTCTATCCGTTCTGCGGAAGCCGAAGCTAATAACCCCTACGAAAAACGCATCAACTAATACGAATTCAACACTTAGTTTAGTCTACGCCCTTTCAAACGAAAGGGCGTTTTTTAGTTCTCAATCAAATTTCATAAATACTTTTGACTAAACCTTTATTAGAACTGCATTTCAGAAAAAAAATGCTCGCAACTACGGTCAGTATCTAGCAACGTATGTCACCTTTTTGGTCGTAATACCTTAATTATTGGAGTTTTATTGAATGGGTAATCAACTAATCCCTACAAACTACATCGGAAAAGTTCGCGTTTTGCCTCAAATCCCTAAGGAACTCGTAGGGCTTGAAGAACTTTCGTTTAACATTTGGTGGGCGTGGAACCCAAATGCCCGGGCATTGTTTCGCAGCATTCACGAAGATACTTGGATCAAAAGCCACGGAAACCCCGTTCGCTTTATGAGCTTGATTCACCAGCATGATTTGGATGCAGCCGCAAAAAACAAAACTGTTCTTGAAAAATACACCCATGTAATGGCCGACTTTACGGAGTACCTTAGCGGCAAGAATTCTTGGTACACCCGCCAGCACGGGAAGCGTAACACAAAGAAAGAGCTGTTCGCCTATTTCTCCGCTGAGTTTGGGTTGCACGAATGCCTTCCCATTTACTCGGGCGGCTTAGGAGTTTTGGCCGGCGACCACTGCAAATCCGCCTCAGATATTGGCATTCCCTTCATCGCTGTGGGCTTGCTTTATCGCGAAGGGTACTTTGTTCAACGCATTAACCCTGAGGGGCAGCAAGTTGCAGAATACCCCCGTTACAGTTGGTCTAACCTGCCGGTGCGCGCTGCGTTAAATGCAGACGGCCAAGAAATTACCGTTACAGTTGATATAATGGGCCGGCCCGTGCATGCCAAAGTTTGGCGTGTTCAAGTAGGGAGAATTTCCCTGTATGTGCTTGATACCGATATTGAAGCCAACAACGAGCACGACCGGCGAATTACGGCGCGCCTTTATGCTGGCGGCGAAGAACTGCGAATTCAGCAGGAGATTCTCTTGGGCATTGGCGGCGTTCGCGCCCTGCGCGCCCTCGGGCAAGAGCCAACCGTCTTCCACATGAACGAAGGGCACAGCGTATTCCTAGGGCTGGAGCGCATTCGCGAGTTCATTCACGAGGAAGGCCTTAACTTTGATCAGGCGTTGGAAATTGTACGTTCCAGCACGCTGTTCACCACGCACACTCCGGTGCCCGCGGGCAACGACGCCTTCCCCCCTCAACTGATGGAAAATTACTTCCGCAGTTACTGGGAATCACTCGGCATTTCCCGCGGCCGCTTTATGAGCCTGGGGCTGGATACAGCCAACAGCAGCGGGCGGTTCTCACTTACGATTTTGGCCCTTAATCTTACATCCATGACCAACGGCGTTTCGGAGCTGCA
>DAIOTT010000106.1:0-2371 GCA_036751885.1 Candidatus Sumerlaeota bacterium | reverse complement strand
CACGTTTCACGCTCCATGTGGCAACACGTTTGGAGCGATGTTCCGTTCAACGAAAACCCCATCCAGCACATTACAAACGGGGTTCACACCCGCACCTGGATGAGCTTGGACATGCAGTTGCTCTTTGATCGGTACTTCAAGCCAGACTGGCGCGAGCACCTTACAAAAAAGGAAACATGGGAACAATGTCGCAACATTCCCGATGATCTTCTTTGGGGAACAATCAATAAATTGCGTAAGGATATGATCAGCTACGTTTCCCACACACTTGAACTTCAGCATGAGCGTTTTGGTGAAAGCCCCGACGTGGTAAGTCGTTATGCATCAGTGTTTGATGCCAACACGTTGACCGTTGGTTTTGCGCGCCGCTTTGCAACATACAAACGTGCAACCCTAATCTTCCGTGATAAAGAACGCTTGGCCCGCATTCTAAACAACCCCGAGCGCCCCATTCAGCTTGCCTTTGCTGGCAAGGCCCACCCCGCGGATATTCCCGGCCAAGAACTCATCAAAGCGATTAAGAAAATTTCCGAAGAACCCCTGTTCCAAGGCAAAGTTGTTTTGGTGGAAAACTATGATATGAACGTAGGCCGCCGCATGACGAGTGGAGTGGATGTATGGTTGAATAACCCCCGCCGCCCGCTGGAGGCTTCTGGTACCTCAGGCATGAAAGTTCCCCTCAACGGCGGCGTAAACTGCTCCATCCTTGATGGTTGGTGGGTAGAAGCTTACCGCGAAAACCCGTTATCTGGTTTCTCCCTTGGCGATCCGGAGAAGCACTACGACAACGAAGAGCTTCAAGATGCTGCCGATGCGGAATCCATTTACCATATGTTGGAAAAAGTGATCGCACCAATCTTCTACGACCGCGATGAAAAGGGCATTCCAACGCAATGGCTTCGCCGCGTTCGGGAATCCATGATCACCGTAGGGCCTCAATTTTCCACAAACCGTCAGGTACAAGACTACGCGGAAATGTACTACCTTCCCGGCTCGGATCGCCACAACCTACTGGTGGAAAACCGCTACGAGCGGGCGAAAAACAACTCCGATTGGAAGAATAAAATCCGCGCTGCTTGGCCAAACATTCAAATTCATGCCTGTGTTGAATCGCAGGAAAAAGTTCCTGATTCTATTCGGGTCAGCGAGAAAATCAACATCATCGCTGAAGTTGAACTTGGTTCCATAGATCCTAACGATGTTCAGGTGGAAATCTTTGTGGCACAGTTGAACGGAAACCCGGAGAAAATCAAATCGGGTTCCGTTGCCATGCGCCCAGATGGTAAAACCGATGCGGGCAAGCTCATCTTCCGCGGCATTATGAATCAGGGCGATTCCGGCGAGTATGGTTACACGGTGCGCGTTGTGCCTCGGCACCCTGATCTTGTTCACCCCAACGAAATGGGCCTAGTAAGCTGGGCTCATCCTTCAGCCTAATCAAGTTTCCGATTACCGGAAATCCCACGATTGCTTCAACATCAACACACATACAAACCGGCCTAGCAGAAGTTTATGCAGGGCCGGTTTTTTTCATGGAAATAACTCAACCCCCGCTAAAATGACTCTTGACTCGTCCGTATGAAATGAGAATGCTTCTCATACTTATTCGCGAGTTGAAACGCCTTTTCATGTCGTCTGTTACAAAAAAAAGAGTTCCTGCCATTAGTTCGTTGCACGCTGCATTGGTTGCTTTGGTTTCTCACAGTTTCTGCTGTGTTTTGCCACTCATTCTTGTAGCATTGGGTAGTAGCGGTGTTCTTGCAGGGTTCAACCTCGGCAAATACCATGCAATCTTCAGCACCGTGGGCGTTATTGCTTTGGCTGTTGGGTTTTATCTGTATTGGCAAGAGACTCGTAAGCCGTGCGGTTGCTGTGCATGTTCCGCCAAAAAAGCCAAAATTCAGCGCCGCCAGTCTTTTGCAATTCTAATGGCTGCCGTTGTTCTACAAGTAGGCATTTGGGGAATGATGGCATTCCAGTCAAAAGCGTCCGCTCAAGATGTTCAATCGCTTTCCAGCAAAATTGCCTCCGCTTCAATTCAAACAGATTCCGAAGTCTATTATGATTTGCAAGCATTGCACTGCATTGGCTGTGCAATGGAAGCTGAAGTGCTTGTGCGCTCACTTCCAGGCGTTGCCTCCGCTGAATTGAACTTCTCAAAAGCACTTTTAGGAATTCGGTTCGATTCCAAGCAAATCTCCGCTGATTCAATTGAAGCCTCCATCAAAAAACTGGGCATTGAATATAAAAAAAATACGCTCTCGTTAGTACCATCCATGCAAAGTGCTTCCAAATAGTTCTCACGCTTTCTTGCTTGATTATGCGCGAAGAGCAACGAACATTGAACCTTACATAAGCATTCAAGACATAA
>DAIOTT010000105.1:9897-12813 GCA_036751885.1 Candidatus Sumerlaeota bacterium | reverse complement strand
GCCCGAATTGTTGCCGCCGAATTGAATCACCGCGTTAAGCGCACTGGTAATTCGCGCATCTGTTTCCTGCAAATGTGCAAGGGTGTAAGCATCCAGCTTTGCTTCACCTACATCCGCTAACGCCTTATTGATTGCACCTTGAAGAATTTTCAACTCCTGCCAAGCAAGCGTCCGTGAAACGGTGGGGTAAAGGCTTGTGGAATCGCTATTAGCAATTTTAATGAGTTGGCTAATGTGCGAGCGCTGTAGATTCCGGCGCAAATTGCTGATCATGGGCGTGCGAACGGTGTAGTTCGAGCTTCCTTTTGGCTTCATCACCTCCTGCCACACCGCTTCCCGTAAGGAGGTGAACAACTCCGGCAGTGTCAGTAAATCTGTTTTCTCTTCCACATGGAACTCGGCGTCGTACAAGTACCGAACACGAACGGGATTTGTAAGGGAAAACAACACGCGGTTCTGGTACGCTAAAATCCGATCTTGAATCGGGTAAGTCAGCGGGGAAAGGTAATCAAACGTCCCTTCGTGGTACCAACGATTGGCGGAAAGAAATTGTAACATTTCCGGATCCACAACCACCGATTCAGGCTTGAAGATTTCGTTGATGATAAAGTTCAACGCCTCGCGCTGTTCTTTTGCTGAGACTACCGAGATCGGCATTCTGGCGATTTCAGGGGTTTCACCCTTTTTCGCTTTAGCAGGCTTCACTTCACGATTCAAATCGTACCCACCAATGTACTTTGTTGCATCCTCAACGCCGCGGAACCGCTCGAACAACAATAAATCAAACGCTCGCCTTGCTTTTGCGTAGTTGTCCCCGCTTTGCACGCTTACCTCAAGCAGCTTACTCATGATGATAGATGAAAGCTTGGCCCGAGCCTGAAAAAAGCTGACGGAATTACTCCCTAAATCAAAGCGTGCAATGCGCGGATCCGGTGAGCTTACATCTTCATCTGTGCCATAAGCCAAGCCCGGTTCGTGGGAACGTGACGCAATTTCCTCCAGCATTTTTGCTTCCTGCTTTGCAAACTTGCCGGAACCTGGAACAGCGTACCCGTAAGCAATTGCCCACTCATCGTAAGGCCCAACAGTCGGGGTAATCCAGTTTTTGGGGTAAGTTCCATCAGCTCGTAAAACAAAGGGAAGGTAATCCATTACTGAGCCCGAGGTGGGCGCATTGAGATCAGTGGCGGCGGATATTTCCTCAAATGTTTTCCACGAGCTTGCCTTGAAGTTGTGGCGCAAGCCCAGTGAATGCCCCATCTCGTGAGCAACAATGTAACGAATCAGGGGGCCGATGAACTCCTCCGGCCATTCGCCAAACGGTTCGTCTTCATCTTTAGCCTTGGGCTCTTCTGTTTCGGGTTTATCCCCGCCTTCATCGCCTTCCGCAGCGGGCGCATCATCACCTTCGGCGGCGTTTACCGCTGTTGCTTGCCAGTTTGCATACATCAGCCCAAGGGAATGTAAGGCAAGCTCTGATTGAAAATGGGAGCCAATGGAGCAGTACTCGTGGTTTAAACCATGTTGATTTTCGCCAGCCGATTGATTCATTTCGTCGCTAAACAGCATTCGTGGTGTATGGTTTTTCAGCTCAGGGCGCTGCTCAATTTCCAAGCTGTAACGAAGGGCAATTTCGCCCCAATTGGGGTGCATTTCAGGATTTTGAGCAAGCCAATGGCGCAACTGCGGCGGGAAATCCCGGAATTCACGCTGTGTATCTACAAATAAATCAAAGTCCTCCACAAAAGCACGGATCATTGATTCATCAAATAAAATGTCCGAATCCAGAATCTGCCCCGTACGCGGATCAACCCGGGAGGGTGCAATCGCAAAGGCCCGCTTCGAGGTAATCCAGCGGAAGAAATTATACCGAGAATCCTCCGGATCAAACTCCGCAAACTGGTTGTTCTCCGTTTGCTGCCGAACCTCTATGGCATCCACAAAGCCAATCTCTTCAAATGCTTTATTCCAAGATTCAATCCCTTCACGAACCCAACGTCGGTACTTTACTGGCACGCTGCTTTCAATGTAGAACACGATTGGTTCTTTAGGCGGGGAAAGCGAAAGGCTGGGATCTTGTTTTTCTAAATGCCAACGATTGATGAACCGCTCGAAGGTAGAATCCGACCGCTCATCCGCAGAAAAATTTGTTTTCGCTGTAAGGAAGTACCCCACCCGTTGGTCTGCTACGCGGGGTTTGTACCCCGTGCTAGGAAGCACGCCAATGTTGTAGAAAATCCCGACGGTGGAATCCTTACCCCGAAAGACCAACTCCACGATTGAGTTGTCTGGAAAAGACTTTGCCCGGGAAATTTGTACAAGCTCGTTCGGCAATCTTGTGCTGCCAACAAACTCTCCCGCTTGCGACTTCAGGAACGCTTTCAAATCAAAAAGCACGTCCCCTGAGGGAGATTCAGCAATAATCGGAAAACGGCCCAATACGGCATCCGGGTAACTTTTATCCACAATGGACTTCAAGTCGCCCGTGGCGGTGTAGAAGATGTTTGGTTCAATCAGAATCAGCTGATCCCCTCGGCGATCAAGCCGAAGCAGCAGATCCAGCGTTTGCAGCCCCGCCAACTGCCCCTTGGAAAGGCTTGTGGCAATCAGGAATTCCTTGCCAATCAGGGAGCGGGGAACTTTTGCCAGCAACTCATCCTTTTCTTTATCGCGGTAAAGCGTAAAAAAACCACTCGTCTCCTCTAGGTCTTTAGTCTTTTCTTGAATGGTTGGTTTCTTAGGCTCGTCTTCTTGAGCAACGCTAGAAACACTTACGGCAGCCATAAGAGCTGATAGAAATAAAACGGAAGCAAATTTGCTGAGTTTTTGGTGAATCACGGGTTGTCTCTCCTGCTGACAAAGTACATAAATCGAAATCTTTACAGAAGCTCACAGCAAACCCAAGACCTTTTCCCA
>DAIOTT010000105.1:0-9887 GCA_036751885.1 Candidatus Sumerlaeota bacterium | reverse complement strand
CACGGAAAGCCGAAAAAATGACTGAATCCAAAACCTATTACAAATCCAGCTTGGGACTAAAAAAGGAAATCACGGGCCTAGTTGCTCAGGATTACGCCAGCGACTTTATTCTTGAACTAAAGTCCCTCCCAAACGGGCTGGAAATCCCTTCGGCAAACTGCACGTTTTTCTTGGCAAAGGAATTCGGATTTTGTTACGGCGTGGATAAAGCAATCGATATGGCGTATGAAGCGCGCCAAAAATTCCCGGATCGCCGAATCTTTCTCCTCACGGAAATCATCCACAATCCCCGCGTTAACAAACGCATGGTTGATATGGGCCTAATATTTCTCTCGGGGCAATACCAGCACAAAAATCTAACGCGCAACGACATTCAACCAAACGATGTCGTCCTGATTCCCGCTTTTGGCACCGCCGCGGCGGACTTTGATTTTCTTCGCGAGAAAGGGGCTGTCATTGTAGATACAACCTGCGGCTCCGTGGTTCACGTGTGGAAACGGGTGGAGAAATACGCCCGCGAAGGCTTTACCTCCGTCGTTCACGGCAAGTATTACCACGAGGAAACAATTGCAACCGTCTCCATGGCACAAAAACAGGGAGGGCATTTTTTGGTCGTCCGCAACCAACAACAAGTCAATCTCCTCATTCGCGCCCTACTCAGCGAACTACCAGCTGGTGAACTGCTGAACCATTTTCACCCGGAAGCCTATTCTCCCGGCTTCGACCCCGCAACACACCTGCTGAAACTTGGGGTTGCCAACCAAACAACCATGCTTGCCAGCGAATCCTTGGCAATTGCTGCACAAATTGGCGACGCAGTTGCCCGCCGAGACGGTTTAGCTTCCCGCATTGAGGCGGAGAACTTCCGCAGTTTTGATACAATTTGCAGCGCAACGCAGGACCGGCAAGATGCCGTAAAGGAAATGCTTTCCACCCAAAACCTAGATCTCATGATCATTGTTGGCGGGTATAATTCCTCCAACACAACCCATCTACTCCAAGTCTCAAGCCCCTACTGCCCTGCTTATCATATTGACGATGTTTCAGAACTCCTCAGCGCTGATGCCGTTCGCCATTTACCCTACGGCGCTGCGGAACCAATCCGAACAGAAAACTGGCTTCCGCAACAAAACCAATCAACCCAGCCGTTGCGCGTTGGCTTTACCGCAGGGGCAAGCACGCCAAACCGTGTTATTCTGGATGTGATGATGCGATTTGCTGAACTCCGCGGGGGTCGTTTGCCTGAAATTCAATCCTGAAAAAATTCTCCCATTTTGCCAAATATTAGGCAAAAGCGGGTTCCATGGAACTTGTCTGAATCGATTTAACCTTCATCGTAAATCAATTCGGTTGGTCCGTTATCATTATTGAGAAATACGGGCCAACCGCAACGGGTGGTATTTTCAGGCTAATTCATTTAGCGGATTAGGTTGGTTTATAAACACGAATATTCCGAATTAAGAGCGTTCCGGTAGTGGCAAGGTTGTCACGAATGGAGAACGTGTTTACCAGCTTAGGCGCCTGCGCTAAACGCGCCGCTGTAATAACAGGTTTGCCATCAACGTAACCATCAACCAAATGGCGGGGAAGATCCAAATCATACTTCACGGAAGACCACTGACCAAACTCGTAGGGTGTGGATTCATTTTGAAGCCGCAATGTGGGGTTGGAGTTTGAATTGGTGCGGTGAACAATCGTTGAAATCGCTTGACGGAAGTTCCCATCTTTTTCGATGTAGAAGCCGAGAAGGTATTTATTCTTATCATCGCAGCGAATGTCGAATTCAATAATAATCCTGCCGCCCGCATCTGGGAAGTTCAGGGAAAACAATGCGGAACCACTTCCGTCTTGTTTTTCAAACCTCATGCACTTGCCGTTGGATGCATCATCCCTTACCACCTGAAGTGAAGCGTATTCGTATTCTCCTGCCCACCCAGCGGGAGTTTCGCCTTCTTCTTGATCTTCAAAGTTTTGCACAAAAAAGAACTCAGAGTTGGCAGGTTGGCCGGCAATCGCCCCTTGGGGAACCGTAACCTGAGAATCCGGCCGCGGGGGGATAATAAAATCAGAGGAAGCATTTTGAGCGCTGCCGTCCTTCTTATCCTCAAAAAGAAAGTCCAAGCTGAGCCCTGAATCTGTTTTGTCCTTGTTGGAGGGTTTTTTCGTCGCTTTCGGCGTGTTCCGCTGAACATTGTGTTCAGTTTCGTCTTTATCATCCGATGTTCTAATTTCACCAATTGAAACCGAACCACTGCTTTCCTTTTTCAAGTCAACTTCCGTATCGGCATAGTTAGATTGTGAAGAATCTTTTTTCCGTGAAACTTGCCCCGGGCGTATTCTTGCGGTGCTGTCTACTTCAGCCAAATCAGCTGGTGGCAAGTCCTCAGCAGCAGGGGGGCTTGCTGTAATGGGTGCTTGCTTCACAGCTGCTTGTTTAGGTGGTTTTGGTGCGCCGGGCTTTGGTTTGTTTAAAGCGGCAGCGGGTGCGGGTGCAGGTTCATCCTTTTTGCGCATTAGGAAGAAACCAATCCCACCAATCAAAATAAGCGCGCCAACGCCAATTCCTACGTAAAGTATTGTATTGCTGGAGCCCGCTTCCCCCTCGGTTCCCAAACCGGGGACGGTGGAAGACACATTTTGCCGATCACTACTCTGCTTATCCAAAACGGCTTGCCGCTTCTTTTGCCCGTAATCTTTTTGGCTTTGCGAAGGTGCCAATGCGATGTAATTAGCCCAAAGAGTATTTGCTGTACCGTAATCAAGCCGTTCCTCAGCATCTCTGGCTTGAATTTCAATTTGCTCCAGTTGATTCGCGATCGATGTTGTTGGAATTGCCGTTGCAACAGGTGCGGGCGTTTGCAGCGAAACAATCGCTGTTGGGGACGCTGTAGGTTGCACAGCGCCTGTGGACTCGATTTTCAGGGTAATGAAGTTTTTATTTTTGAGGGCATTTTCCTCAGCAATAGCCGCTTGCCGATTAGGGAATTGGCCCACGTATACGGAAAACGTTCCGTTACTTTTTCGTTCACGAACAACGTTGCTAAACCCTGCTGCAAGTAAATCGCTTTCAAGGCTTTTGGAAATACCTTCGTTCGGGTTTTCAAGAATTAAAACGCGGAACGTCTCACCACCAGTGGCAGGGGCCGCAGTGGCATTTGTGCCGCCTTGTACAACAAGATTATCAAACTCAATCTGGTTGAAGCTTTGGCCCAAAGCAATCGTGCCCACAGCGTGGTCGGAGTCTATTGCATCCAACACAACAGTACCGTTGATCAGTAAACTCAAGGAGGAACCGTTTGCTTTTACCTCAACCCGGTTTGTATTGCCGGAGGAGAATATGGGGATTACGGGTGATTGAATTGAATCGGTAGAGCCAAGTTCAACCGTTCTTCCCTGAATCACCTTGTTCAATGTTACTTGATTGATGATTTGTTCTGTTCCCGGACGCTTGAACGAGTCAATGGCAGCATAATAGAAGTTCTGGTTGTCTACCCACCGAAACGCGAACGCAATTACCCCTAATTCTTCAGCGGTAACAACATCCACCCCAGCCGAGTAATTTTGCCAACCTTGCGTCCCAACCCGAGTCAACGTAAACCAAGTAAGGCCAATAGTGTAATTGTTTCCTACACCTGTGTTAAGCCGTTGATTTTCAATGTACCAGTACTCCCGGCCTGTTGCGCCAAAAGGAGTCCAATCAATAATCAAACTCTGATCAGGCAAGTTAAAATTATCGGAAAATAATTCACCTTGTTGAGCAGTTGCCGCACAGGGGATAAGCGAAAGGACAAATGCTGCTAATGAAAAAAACGATGCCAATAATGCATCAGAATGCTTAGAGGTCTTAAAAAACATACGAGCTCTTTGAATCAGAGGTAAATAAATCCAAAATCTACTAATTACAGTACAATGAGCAGATTTACTGAATGTATCATTAATACAGTAAACGGAATCATGGAAACCCCATGATTATGGTCAAGCATAATTGACTTTACCCACAAAACAACAGAATAAAGATAACAACATTCGATTTACCAAGCACCCACAGGCTTCTTGAAAACCAACAAACTGATTTTTCCCTCGACAAACAACCCCGCCCTCCTATCAGAATACTACCCTTTCTAATTATGGAACGCAGGTTATTTAATGGATCGTTACGACAAAGACTTAGAAGAATACAAAGAACTCCTTATCTCCGACAGTGAAGAAGCGTTGAAAAAATTTGGCTTAGGCCTTATTCATTCAATTAATCCTGCGGAACGTGTGCTTGCTCTCCGTAGCTTTGGGATTGAAGCAAACGCCCCAAAAGACCTTTATAACTTAGGCGTGCACGCCATTCAGCAGGACAATTGGACTGAAGCAATTGTGAATTTTCAACAAGCAATTGAAGCAGACCCAACCCAAACTGATGCGATTTATAATCTTGCCCTTTGCTACGAAAAAACAGGGCACATTCCGCAAGCAAAACAAACCTGGGAAATCTTCATCAATGTGGTGAACGATGAACGCGAAGTTGAAATCATTCGCGAACATCTTGAAACCCTAGAGTAATCAACTTCGAATAATCAATCTCGAATAAATACCATCGACTAATCAACCTAAGAATAACCAACGCAAGAAAATTACTTTACTCCCGAATAAACCGTTTTGGTTTTCGGGAGTTTTTCATTCCGTTAGAAACTTCCTGCAATTTTGCCTGCAAACCTCAAGCAACAGGCAATTCAACCCTAAACATTGCCCCGCCCAACTCAGCCGAGCGTTCAACAGTAATCATTGCACCATTTGCCGTTACATACTGATGAACAGTTGAAAGACCAAGCCCCGTGCCTGATGCATCGGTCGTGAAAAACGGGTTGAAAACTTTTTTCAAGTTCTCCTCCGGAATTCCCGGGCCGCTATCATGGATTTCCATAAATACTGCTGAATCTGTCGCTCCGGTAACCATCAGCACGCGAACGATCTCGCCGCCCGCTTCAATACAGTTCACATACAGATTCAGCATGATTTGCTGAAGTTGATCTTCATCCACCAAAACCGCCGGCAAGTCCTTCGCGAATCGAAGTTCTGTCAGTAAGATTCGCCCTTTATCCCGCTCGTGGAAAAACCGACGTAAGAAGTCGTTTAAGTCCAACCGTTCCCTGTGGGGCGTTGAGGGCCGAGCAAACTTGAGAAACGCCCGCAACCGATCGTCCAGCCTCTTCACCTCATCGCGAATGAACTCTGCCGCCTCATGTTTCATCTTTTGCGGCCGTGATTCATTCAATATAATCTCTACCGAACTCAGCAAAATACCCAACGGATTTTTTATCTCGTGGGCAATAGCTGCCGTGAGTTCACCCAAGGAGGCGAGTTTTTCCGACTGGCGAACGCGTTCCTCCAGGGCAAGGCGTTCGTGAACATCCCGCAGTATGCCGATCACAAATTCCACTTCACCCAGATCATTGCGAATGGGGCTGTAGGTTGTTTCAATCCAACGCTCCTCCCCTTTGGAGTTTGTTGCCAGCATTGTTTCCCGCTGAAAATCAATTTCGCCGTCAAAAAGATCCATTGCGGGGCACAATTGGGAATCAAGGGAAGTACCGTCTGCCAAGTGGCAATTTACCAGCTGACCGCATACGCAGTTGTTTTGCAGCACTTCATGGGGGGCCCGACCAAGCAATTCTCCCGTTGCATGGTTTACCAACCGAACCCGGCGCCCTGTATCAATCACCATAATTCCATCGGGCGTGGAGTCAAAAATACGTTCGTAACGTTCGCGAACTAATTCAGCGGCTTCCGTTGGTTTAAACAAAATCTGATTAGGATTGCCAACCCTTACAATCACGCGAAACCGCCTGCCTGCCAAGCCAGGAAACTTGGCTTCTATATTCCACGCTTGAGTGGTAGATTCGCCTGAGATGATTTTTTCGTAAGTCTGTATGAAATCATCGCGGTCTTTGCGCGAAAGAAAATACGGCGTAACAACATCAGCCAAAGGCTTACCATGGTGGCGTGTATCATCGGGCAAACCTGTTGGGGCCAAAAACCCCATCCACCCGCAGATGAGGTTGTTTTGATCAACTAAAATCGCTCCCAACTTTAGCTCTTCAATAATCGTAGCGTCTAGAAATGCTTCGCCAATAACACTCATGGGGTGAATCCTTTTTGCGCGGAAAGCAAAGTTGTTTCTATTAAATCGCAGGGCTTTGGCTGTTTGGCGTGCAAAAAACCCAGATCAACCGAACAACTTATGCTTCCGTTGTTTCAAGCAAACCTGATTCCTCAACATCTTCAAATTTCACGCTGACGACTTTACTCACTCCAGCCTCTTGCATTGTAACACCGTAAATTGTATCAGCAAGGCCCATGGTGATTTTGTTGTGGGTGATAATCAGGAACTGTGTGTTTTCCGCGTGTTGTTTCAACACGGCACACATCCGGGCGCAGTTCACATCGTCAAGCGGTGCATCAATTTCATCCAAAATACAAATGGGTGAAGGGCTATACTGAAAAAGGGCGAACATCAGCGCAATCGCCGTAAGGGCTTTTTCACCGCCGGAAAGCAGTGTAATTGAGCCGCCAATTTTTTTGCCCGGCGGTTGGGCATAAATATCAATTCCCGGCTCAGGGTGCTTTTCATCTTCCACCAAAATTAAGTCCGCTTCGCCGCCGTTGAAGAGTTTTTTGTACATGGTTTGGAAGTTGACGCGTATTTCATCCAACGCCTCATGAAACATCTTCGTGGTGGTGGCATCAATTTGTGCGATCGATTCCTCAAGCTGGGTTTTTGCGTCTAACACATCCTTACGCTGGGAACTAAGAAAGGTAAACCGCTCGTTCTGAGTTTGGTATTCCTCAATTGCTTCCTCGTTTACCGAGCCCATGCGCTGTATTTTTTGGCGAAGCTCGTTCACAATGTGGCGTAGTTTTGCCGGTGAATCAGCCTCATCATCCTCAGAGGTTGTAACGGGGCCGTCGTCTTTCAAGTTGAACTCCGCGGCAGAAAGATCGTCGTCTTTATCCAATAAATCAGCCCCTGAAACAGCAACGGCATTCTCTTCAGGCTCATCCGGTGCAACTGGCTCAACTGTTGGTTCAGTTGTAGCCGAACTTTGCAGAACCGCATCAGCAGAAGCGGCAATACCCTTCTCAGAATGGGAATCAACAGGTTGCTCTAGGCCCTCCTGCTGTTCAGCAGCAACGCCTTCACCCTCTTCCGTTGATAGCGCCTGTTGTTCTGTGGCTGCAACTTTAAGGGCTGCTTGCACGGTTGCAGCTTGTGCAACTGCTTGGGCTTTTTCCTTCGCAGCAGCTTCCTTTGCTTCGGCTTTCGCTTTTTCCTGCGCTGCAAGCCGTTCGCGCTCTTCTTGTTCTTCCTCTAAAAGCTCCCGGCGAACGTCCTCAATTGTAAGGGCAAATTCGTCTTCAACTTCGCGTTCTAAATATTCCAGCTGGGCTTTTAATTCAGCGGCCTGAACTTGTGCCTCGCGAAATTGATTATCCTTTTCTTGTCGATCCCGGAACAGGTGTTGTGTTTGATTTTGGTGAACCTTGATTTCTTGCTGAAGTACCTCGTTCTCCTGCTGGCGGGCGGCAACGCGCTGCTCGGCAATTTCAACTTCCTGCAATACATCTTGAAAGGCGTTTTCGGCGTCTTCCAAATCTACCAATCCCTGCTGCTGTTCAGCTTCCAACTGCTCCTGTTCACGGCGGCGCGTTTCGTTGTCGTCCTGCGCTTCTCCCATGGAGGCTTTCATTTCATCCAACCGTTTTTGTGTCACATTGAGCGATTGAGCCCCCCGGTTTTGCTGCTCCCGTAGCACCGCAACCCGCTCGGAGAGAAGGCGAAACTCCTCCAGCAACGAGGCATTTTCCTGCTCTGTTTTCTGCACTTCTGCGTCTGCCGCTTCAATTTTATCCTTAAGCTCCTGCATGCCCGCGGCAGAGCGCTCGGCAATCTCCTGCTGCTTTTGCAAATCAACTGTTTGCTGCGTACGGCGAGCATCTGATTGTGCCGCTTGGTTGCGGCGCTCGCGGCGTTCACGCTCTGCTTGGTCGTAATCCTTTTGGTAGTTTGCAAGGGCAATTTCCGTTTGGTGCCGCAAGGATTGCAGCTCGGCCGAACGGGCATAAAGCTGACTCAATCGGTCTTTCATGGCGGCCATTTTCCTTTGTTGAGCCTGCAGTTTTTGCTCCAGCTCAGCACCTTCCGTTTGCAATTGGCGAATCTCCCGCTGACGAGTCAATAGACCGCGAGACTGATGGCTGCCGCCGGAAAGAACACCGCGGGGGTTTGCAACGTCCCCCTTCAACGAGACGAACCGGTTGCGAACTCCATCGCGACTTAGCGCAATGGCAACATCCAATTCCTCAACAAAAACCGTGTTGCCGAACAAGTAGGTAACGGCGTTCTCCACCACGGGATTGTACTTCACCAAATCCTTACCTAAGCCCAGCACGCCGGGCTTATTCCAAATACCCTCCAAATGGCGCAGAGGGAAATCCGTGTGTAAATTGTCCAGCGGAAGGAATGTTGCCCGGCCCAGCTTTCGGTCTTTCAAGAACTGAATGGCCCGTTTGGCGTCCTCCACGGTGTAGGTTACAATGTCTTGAACGTCGCCGCCCAGGGCAACTTCAACGGCAACCTCTAGGTTGCTTGGCACTTCAATCAAGGTGGAGACAATCCCGATCATGCCCTTAAGTTGGCCTTTGTCCTGGGCGGTCATAACCTCCTTTACACCTTGAAAATACCCGGCGAAACTATCTTCCAACTCCTGAAGTGCGTGCAGGCGCGAACTGGTTTTGCTCAACTCGCGGGCCAACACCTCAATCTCTTGGTTCAATTCTTTTTTGGCTGAATCATCGGATTCAATTTGGGCTTTAATTGTTTTTGCTTCTTCACGCAATGCTTCCAGCTTGCTCAAAGCATCCTCGCGGTTTACGCGTGCTGTTTCAAACGCTTGTTCCACCTGCGTAAGCTTCTCCTGCATTTGGGCAAGGGCTTCATTGGTGCCCGCAAGGTCTTTCTCCAACCGCTCCACAAGGCTGGTTGATACCCGCAGATCATTCTCCAGCGTGCGTTCCCGGGCTTGAAGTTGACGCAATTTGGTTTGTTTTTCCGCCACTTGGTGAGTGGCAGTGGCAGAACGGTTCTTTAGCTGAGCAAGCGCTTCAGAATCTCGCTGCAACTCTGCGTTGCCTTCACCGTGCTTTACTTTATCTTGAGCAAACTCAGTTTCAAGGGATTCCAGGGTGGACTTCAACACTGTAAGCCGGGACTGCCGGGATTGCCATTCTTTGCCAATTGATTCCAACCGATCGGCAATCGACTTCAATTTGTTTTGAATCAACTGAATGCGGTGTTTTTCCGCGTCGCGCTTTGTTCTTAATTGAAACTGCGCTTGTTGAAACTCCTGCAAACTGGATTTTGCCTGATCAATCTGTTCTTGCAGCTTTACGGATTTTGCCTCTGCACTGGAGCAATTTGCCGAGGCTTGCTCAAAGGCGTTTTGCGCCGCTGTAAACCTTTGTTGCGAGGCGGTAACCTTCTCGGTAACATCCGTGTGGCGCATTACAAAAAGCCGCTGTTGAAGACGGCGCAAGCGCCTAGCCGTGCGGCGAAACCGCAACGCCTTGCGCGCCTGATTGCGAAGCGTGTTGCATTGCCGCTCAATCTCGCGAACTAAGTCGTCCAGCCGAACTAGGTCTTCGCTTGTGCGAATCAGTTTTCGCAGTGCTTCCTCGCGCCGCGCCTTGTATCGGGAAATTCCCGCCGCCTCTTCAAACACATCGCGCCGCTCCCGTGGTTTTGCGGCAACCATTTGCCCAATTTGGTTTTGCTCAATAATGGAGTACCCATCGGCGCCCAGCCCTGTATCCATGAACAATTCCTGAATGTCTCGCATTCG